>NZ_JANKBI010000003.1:0-389228 GCF_024622195.1 Murimonas intestini | reverse complement strand
GCATCAGTGGGAGGGGCAGGCGGGCAGGAGGGTTCGTGGTGAAGGACTTGAGCGAGGACATGAAACTCTTAGGCCCCAAAGAATGCGGTCAGCAAAAGTGAGCGCTTGCGCTCAAGGCCGGAGCTGTCTGAGGGGCGTTTGTATCAGCAAATGCACCGAGTTTCCGGCCGCCTTTTGCGTTTCAAGCAGTCTTCGGGGCCTTAGAGTTTCACGACACAGCGGTTGGACTGAACCACGAATCCTCCTGCCCGCCTGCCCCTCCCGCTGATTCACAGCCTAAAATGCAAAGCGTCCTCCTGCCTCTAATCAGCTAAACAGCAATATCCCGCAATTCCCGACAATTTTCTTGCTTTTGCTCCCCGAAAATGATATAACTATGTTGAAAAATCATTTCGGAGGACAGATATGCCAAATTTTGAAGCTTTACAACACGCGATTCCTGTGGCACCGCTGCGCATTGCTGCGCTGGAGGGATGCAGGGATCTTGCAGATTTAGTAAATCAGCATCTGATTGAATACCGTCACGAAAATCCATCTCACTTTAAGGATGATATCCTTTTTAAAGGATATGTAGAAGACAGTTACCTGGTTAACTGCTCCTGCCCCAGGTTTGGGACCGGTGAGGCAAAAGGGATCATCAGCTCCTCTATACGCGGATGCGACCTTGTTATCCTTGTTGATGTGTGTAATTACAGCCTTACATACACTGTATGCGGCCACGAAAACCATATGTCTCCCGACAATCATTTCCAGGATCTTAAACGCATTATTTCAGCGGCTAACGGAAAAGCCCGCCGCATCAATGTTGTAATGCCATTCCTGTATGAAGGACGCCAGCACAAGAGGACAAAACGTGAATCCCTCGACTGTGCCCTTGCACTTCAGGAACTGATCGACATGGGGGTTTCCAATATACTCACATTCGATGCACACGACCCAAGGGTCCAGAATGCTGTTCCTCTTTCTGGATTTGATTCGTTTATGCCTACTTATCAGTTTTTAAAAGCGCTTATACATTCTACCCCTGACCTTCGCATCGACAATGACCATCTGATGATCATAAGCCCGGATGAAGGGGCTATGAGCAGGGCGGTATACTTCTCTAATATCCTGGGTGTGGATATGGGAATGTTTTATAAGCGCAGAGACTACTCCACCGTGATCAACGGCAAGAATCCTATAGTAGCACATGAATTTTTAGGGGATTCAGTGGACGGAAAAGACGTCATTATTATTGATGATATGATATCTTCCGGAGAAAGTATGCTGGATGTGGCAAAACAGCTGAAGGAACGCAAGGCGAACAGAGTGTTCGTGTGCACCACATTCGGACTCTTTACGGACGGCTTTGAAAAATTCGATGAGTATTACGAAAAGGGATATATCTCCAGGGTCGTAACTACAAACCTGAATTACCGCAGGCCGGAGCTTCTGTCAAAACCTTATTATGAGGAAGCAGACATGTCGCGCTTCCTGGCCAGCATCATTGATTCCTTAAACCATGATGTTTCTATCGGACGCGTACAGTCTCCAACTGAAAAAATACACAAACTGCTGGAACAATATGGCAGCCGGTAAACAAAAGTCCTGCTGACAGAATTAATTATTGAATTAAAAAACAGGAGCCGGTACAAGACAGATGGCAGCTGCCACCTTTTTGTACCGGCTCTTCTGATGCCTGCCGATGATCCATTTGTTTCTGTCAAAAAATCCATCTGTTTCTGCGGAAGGTCTGGTTATCTGTCAAGGATCTCATCTAATTCCTTCTCATCTTTGATTGAAGACCATATCTTAAGACCTACATAGTAGATGGCAAAAACTCCAACTGCAAATATAACCTTTTTACCAAGGCTCACGATTCCAGTTACAACATGCTTCAGTTTATTCTTCATAGTGGTTCCTCCTCATCTTTTGCTGCACAAACAGCTGCTGTCATTCCTTTATAGTTTATGATTATGTTTTCTTTAATGTTATATCTTATGATGATATTATAGAGGGTTCCCACTTTTCATGCCATTTTTACATCTTACATTTTTCTCTTATATCCTTACATTTTCGTCACATTGACCGGCGTATTCCTAAAAATGCCGCCAGATTGCCTCTTTTACCCCCGGATGCCCTGTGTGAATAGAGCAGTTCGGGATTACAGCAGGTACAGATATCTGTCACATAAATATTCTGCTTTTTAAGGCCTGCCTCTTCCATGATAAGCTCATTTGCCTTCCAGAGATCCAGTTGGTATTTTCCGTTCTCTTTTTTATAAAAAAGAGAATCATGATACTTGTCATCGAAACTGGATGAAAACTCTTCTATCACATCTTCGCTCACTTCATAGCAGTCCTGGCAGATAGACGGCCCAACTGCCCCTATGATATCAGCCGGATTACTTCCAAATTCCCTGCACATGGCTTCCACAGTCACCTTTCCTATCTTTCCGGCAGTACCTCTCCAGCCGGAATGTGAGAGGCCGACTGCCTTCTTCACAGGATCCACAAAGAACAGCGGCACGCAGTCCGCATAAAAGGTCGCCAGTACAAGGCCCGGGCAATCTGTGATCAGCCCGTCCACATCTGAATACTCCAGAGGACGGGTAAATCCCATTCCTCTGTCTGCCTCATCTGCCCTTCTGACATTTGTCGTATGTGTCTGGTGTGAAAACACAAGGTCTTCCGGCAGAAATCCAACAGCCCGGGCAATTCTTCCGTAGTTCTCTCTTACATTTTCCTCTCTGTCGCCGCGGCTGAAGCTTAAGTTCATACTCCCCAGATGTCCTTCACTCACGCCTCCCAGCCTTGTAGAAAATCCATGGAGAAGAAACTCCATATTTTCCAAAACAGGATATGCAAGCCAGGGCACATCCCCGTTCTGCTTTATCTCAAGGACGCGAGTGTCCCCCCTTCTCTTCCATCCCAGTTCCATATATATATCTCCTTTTTTATCACTGTCATGCATATCTGACCGCTGTACTACCTGCAGTACTCAAAAGCATTTCTCAGATAAAAGAGTTCTTCACCGTCAAAAGCTGCCACATCGAACCTGACAGGCGTCTCCGCCGGCAGTCCTGATTCCGCCATATACCATGCCGCAGCACGGGATATCCTCCTCTGCTTCTTAAATCCAACTGATTCAAGCGCTTCGTAGGGGCTTCCTGCCCTGCGGTATTTCACCTCTGTAAATACAAGATACTCTCCATCTCTGCCAATAATATCGATCTCACCTGATCTGCACCTGTAATTGCGCTTCAGAATGTGCATTCCTTCTTCCTGCATATGCTGGGCTGCTTTTTCTTCATAGGCATTTCCCAGCTCTCTTTTGTTGATTTTTGCAGACTCCCCCACATCTTTCCTTCTTTCTCATTCCCGTGAGCACTGCTCTATATAAAATTCTTGATAAAGCTCTTTCTGTGAATGGGCGAAGGGCCATACTTCCTGATAGCCTCAATATGGGATGTGCTGCCGTAGCCTTTGTGCCCTGCAAACCCGTATTCAGGCATAAGACTGTCATATTCTCTCATAAGTCTGTCCCTTGTCACTTTTGCAATAATACTGGCTGCAGCTATAGAAACACTTTTGGCATCCCCCTTGATGATCGGCACCTGCCTGATGGTGATCCCGGGGATCCTGACAGCATCATTGAGCAGCAGGTCAGGTTTTACCTGCAGTTTTCCAATCGCCTCCCGCATAGCTTCATATGTAGCCTGAAGGATATTTATCTCATCGATCCTGCCGGGACCTGCCATGCCTACCCCAACTGCCACAGCCTTTTCCATTATCTCATCAAAGAGCAGCTCCCTTTTCTTCTCACTCACCTGCTTTGAATCGTTTAGCCACAATATCTGCGCGTCAGGAGGCAGAATTACTGCTGCCGCCACTACCGGCCCCGCCAGTGGTCCACGTCCTGCCTCATCGATTCCTGCTATCAGCCCCGCCTGCGCATACTCTTTCTCATATGCTTTCATGGCCTCCAGGCGTTCGGCCTCCTCCTGCAGATTCTTTAGTTTCTTCGCATACCTTTTTATTAAGCCGGCAACACCGGCCCTGGGATCGTCCGCATACTCTGCGAACAGTCCCTCAAGCCCGGTATTCCCGGCTTCTTCAAATTTCTTCTTTATATCAGCTATCTTTTCCTGCATGAATGCTCCTTGTTATTGATGTTTCAGTATTCCAAAGCTGTCAAACGGCCAAATGCGCAGCCATGCCCGTCCAATAATATTTTCACGCTTAATGCTGCCCACACTTGGTTCGCGGCTGTCGGAGCTGGCGTTTCTGTTATCCCCAAGGACAAAATATTCGTCATCAGCAAGCGTGATCGGCTCTGCCGCCAAACCGCTCTTCTCCATCACTTCTTTGCCGTAGTGCTCCTCCAGGACCTCACCGTTTATATAAATGACTCCGTCTTTTATCTGCACCGTCTCTCCCGGAAGGCCGATGATACGCTTAATATAAAACGTATTATCCTTATACTGAAAAGGAAAAACTATAATGTCAAACCTCTGCGGATCATTAAAGCGGTAGCTGATCTTATCCACGATCAGATTATCCCCGTCTGACAAGGTAGGCTCCATAGAATGACCGCTCACTTCTGTCCTCTGTCCCACATAACGTACCACCAAAAATGTGAGTACCAGGACGATCGCTACATATAAAAGCATTGTGGCAAGTTCACCCACCGTGCTCTTCTCTTTTTTTTCTTCTTTTTCCCCTTTATCGCTCATACTTCCACCACTTTCTTTTTAGTTTCTTATCACAGGCGCTTAGGCTCTCTCCGGCAGTTCCAGAGTAATCTTCCCCAGCCTTCCGCTCCTGAAATCCTCAATCACAATTGCAGACGCCTTACCATAATCCAGCTCGTTTCCCTTCAAACGGCAGGAACGGTTTTCGGCGATCTCACCTAATATATCTGCCGCACTTCCTTCTTCTGAGCAGGAATACCTCGCGCTTAATGTCCCGGGATATGCTTCTGTCAGATACTGGATCAGAGCAGCGGCCAGCTCATCCGCATTCAATATCTCATCCCTGATAGAACCTATCATGGCCAGGTTCCTCCCAACTGTCTGGTCTTCAAACTTTGGCCAGAGGATACCCGGAGTATCCAGCAGCTCCACGCTCTTATTGAGCCTAATCCACTGCTTGCCCTTAGTAACGCCGGGTTTATTTCCTGTCTTGGCACATGCCTTGCCTGCAAGAGTATTTATAAAAGTGGATTTCCCCACATTTGGGATTCCAACCACCATAGCCCTCACCGGACGGTTCAGTATGCCTCTTTTCCTGTCTCTCTCTATTTTTTCTTTACAAGCTTCCTGGACTGCACTGTTAATGGACTTCACGCCGGAACCGCTTCTGGAGTTGATCTTCACAGCAAGAATGCCCTTATCTCTGAAAAACTCCATCCACTTATCTGTCGCCCTCTCGTCAGCCAGATCAGCTTTATTCAGCAGCACGATCCTGGACTTGCTGCCGGCCAGCCTGTCAATATCCGGATTCCGGCTGCTCATCGGAACCCTTGCGTCTAAAAGCTCAATGACCAGATCGATGAGCTTGATGTCTTCCTGCATCATGCGTCTGGCCTTTGTCATGTGGCCGGGATACCATTGATAATTCATATATTTCCTTTCTACTTCACGAATCCGAAATTCTCCCAGGGAGAAATCACGAACCATACTCTTCCTTCAATATCATCCTTTTTTACCAGCCCAATATCTGCAAACCGGCTGTCTTCACTGTTATTTCTGTTATCCCCAAGAACAAAGTATTCATTCGTCCCGAGAACGATAGGTTCTTCAGCAAGGCCTGCCTCTGTCATAGGAGTATAATCCTTTTTCTCCAGATAAATCTTGTCATTAATATATATCATGCCATCCCGGATCTGAATTGTTTCTCCCGGCAGCCCTACCACCCTCTTGATATAAGAATGGCTGTTTGCGCTGCCATTTGGCTTAAAAGCTATGACATCATTTCTTTTTGGCCCGCCCAGACGGTAGGACATCTCATTCAGAAGTACAGTATCCCCTCCTGACAATGTGGTATCCATTGACTGTCCAATATTTGTTCTGGTCTGTCCAAAAAAATATACGAGCACGTAAGCAAACATGATGACGACTATAATCTGGAATGTCCATCCAAAAATGACTTTAGGCACGCTTTTTTTCGGCTTCTCCGGCACGTTCTTTCTTCTGCGCTCTCTTTCCACCATGTCTATACCTCATCTTTTTTATTTTCCGCGGCTTGCTGCGGGGTATTTAACTTGAAAACAGGGACAACATACCTAAGTACTTGTCCCTGGTCCATTCCATATTATTTCACTAATTCTTTAACTTTGGCGCTCTTTCCAACACGTTTCCTTAAGTAGTTCAGTTTTGCACGTCTTACTTTACCTCTTCTGACAACTTCAACCCTCTCAACGCTCGGGGAATGTAACGGCCATGTCTTTTCTACTCCGATACCATTAGAATTCTTTCTTACAGTAAAGGTTGCTCTTGAGCTTCCGCCCTGTTTCTTTAAAACAGTTCCTTCGAAAACCTGGATTCTTTCACGGTTTCCCTCTTTAATCTTAGCGTATACTTTAACAGTATCACCAACATTAAATACTGGTGCGTCAGCTTTTAACTGAGCTTCTTCAATCTTCTTGATAATTTCGTTCATTGTGTGCCTCCTTATATTATCGGATGTTCTTAATACATATCTGTAGCAGAGGACCATCTCTTTTCTCACAACGCATATTATTCTATCATGATTCAATTGGGATTGCAAGTATTTTTTACCTGCAAAACAAGAAAAAGGGTTACAGTTCAGCCGTCTGCTATTCAGCAGCCATCTGACCTATAACAACGCTCCGCGATGCACACAAAATGCTGTGACAGCATTTTGGCGCTGCAACTCTCGGGATTTTCGTGCATTTTGCACGAAAACACCTCGCGGAACAGTGGAAGGCTGAACTGTTACGAAAAAGGAAACACTTACGGTATAAAATGGCATATTCCGGCAACATTCTATTCTGTTTTCATACTGCAGCAGATGCACAGTGCATCCCAGGGAATATTATCCAATACCCCTAGGAAATATATTACCATGATTTTTCTGATTTGGAAAGAAAATCTTTCTCTTTTTCTGTCAGCCGGGCTTTTTCCAGCAGATCGGGCCGGCGCTGGGCGGTTCTCAGTATGGACTGCTCTCTTCTCCATTTAGCAATGTTCGCATGATGGCCTGAGAGAAGCACTTCGGGCACCTTTTTGCCATGCCATTCTTCCGGCCTGCTGTACTGGGGATATTCCAGCAGATTACCCTCAAAGGACTCTGTCTCCCCAGATTCTCCATTGCTCAGTACGCCGGGCACCATGCGCGATACAGCGTCTATCATCACCATAGCGGGAAGCTCCCCGCCTGTGAGCACATAATCGCCTATGGATACAAAATCTGTGACTACCTCTTCAAGTACACGTTCATCAATCCCCTCATAGTGGCCGCACAGAAAAACAAGATCATCTTCTTTGGCCAGTTCCTTAGCAAGCTGCTGGTTAAACACCTCTCCCTGGGGCGTCAGGTAGACGACTCTCGGCGCATAGCCGATCTTCTCTTTTACGGCTTCATAAGCTCCATAAACAGGAGCAGCCTGCATGACCATGCCTGCCCCTCCCCCGTATGGATAATCATCTACTTTATTATGTTTGTTATTGGCATAATCCCTGATATTGACCGCCTCCAGCTCCAGCAGGCCCTTCTCCATCGCGCGCCCTATAATACTTACTCCCAGTCCCTGCATGATCATCTCAGGAAAAAGTGTCAGCACATGATATTTCATTTAGTCCTCCAATCCTTCCAGAAGGTGGATCTTCATTATTCCCTTATCTATATCTGTATCCAGGATGCACTGCTTTATGGCAGGAACCAGGATCTCTTTCCCATCACTGCGCTCTATTACATAGACATCATTTGCCCCTGTCTCCATCACATCTACTAGATGTCCGTAAGAGCTGCCATCCTCTGTGACAACCTCAAGGCCAATGAGATCGGCCACATAGAATTCTCCCTCCTCAAGAGGAGTGGCATTTTCTCTTGTGACAAGAAGACTGCGTCCTTTATATTTCTCGATATCATTTATATCATCGATTCCTCTGAACTTCACGATCACAAACTGTTTAAAATATTTGACACGCTCTATTTCAAGATTAATCTGTTCTTTTCCCGTATCCAGTATTACATCTCTGATGACCTCAAATCGTTTGGGATCCTCAGTTGTGGGATAAACCTTTACTTCCCCCTTCAGCCCATGGGTGGAGGAAATCACTCCAATCTGAAAAAACTGTTCCATTCCGGATTTTCCTTTCTTGACTCAATGCTGAGGCTTTATACAGCCCGGTGACTGCCCGCCCCGGTCATATAAAAAAGCCCGGTAACCATCTCTCTGGCACCGGGTTCCATTTACAGTATATCAACTACTACCTTTTTATCTTCCTTGGCTGCTGCAGCTTTTACCACAGAACGAATAGCCTTCGCGATCCTGCCCTGTTTTCCAATAACCTTCCCCATATCGGAAGGAGCTACCTTCAGTTCCAGGACAATAGATTTTCCGGTTTCCTTTTCCGTTACTACAACCTCATCTGGATTTTCAACAAGAGACTTTGCAATTACTTCTACTAATTCTTTCATTACGGTCACCTTTTGTCCTATTTTTCAATTCCAGCTAATTTGAAGAGTTTTCCAACTACTTCTGTAGGCTGAGCTCCGTTATCAAGCCACTTCTTTGCTAATTCTTCGTTGATCTTGAACTCGCTTGGTTCAATGTTCGGATTGTAAGTACCGATCTCATCGATACATTTACCATCTCTCGGGGAACGAGAATCAGCTACAACGATTCTATAGAAAGGAGCCTTTTTCTGACCCATTCTTCTAAGTCTGATTTTAACTGCCATTACTTTCACCTCCTTGGGTTATTTATCTTTTATGTTAAAAAGGAAGTTTAAACTTACCTCTTTTACCACCTTTGCCTCCCATCATTCCAGGGACCTGTTTCATCATCTTTCTGGCCTGTTCAAACTGCTTGACCAGTTTATTTACCTCACTGATATCCACTCCTGCCCCTGCAGCGATACGCTTCTTTCTGGATGGATTAAGGATATCCGGGTTAGCTCTTTCCTTGGGCGTCATCGAAAGTATCATAGCTTCGATTCCTGCCATCTTCTTTTCATCTACAGCAGATTCCAGATCTTTCATCTTGCTGCCCATGCCGGGCATCATCGAAAGTACGCTGCTGATTCCGCCCATATTCTTCAGCTGGTTCATGCTCTCCAGATAGTCGTCAAAACCAAACTGGGCTTTCTTCAGCTTCTGCTCCATGTTCCTGGCTTTTTCTTCATCAATATTGGCCTGGGCCTTCTCAATGAGGGACATCACATCGCCCATTCCAAGAATTCTGGAGGCCATCCTGTCCGGGTAAAACTGTTCCAGGTCAGAGAGCTTCTCTCCCATACCTGTATACAGGATCGGCTTGCCGCATGTTGCCTTAATAGAAAGCGCTGCACCGCCTCTTGTATCGCCGTCCAGCTTTGTCAGTATCACTCCGTCTATGCCAACCTTCTGATTGAACATTTCAGACACATTTACTGCATCCTGCCCTGTCATGGCATCTACTACAAGTATCGTCTGGTCCACTTGAATGGAATCCTTGATCCTGATCAGCTCATCCATCATTTCTTCATCTACGTGAAGACGTCCTGCCGTATCCAGTATAACTACGTTTAAATTATGTGATCTGGCATGCTCCACGGCTGCTTTGGCTATATCCACAGGACTTATCTTGTCTCCCATAGTGAAGACTTCCACTCCCTGTTTTTCACCATTTATCTGCAGCTGCTGTATAGCCGCCGGGCGGTAAATGTCACACGCTGCCAGCAAAGGCTTTCTTCCTTTTGATTTCAGCTTTCCGGCAATCTTGGCCGCAGTAGTTGTCTTACCTGCTCCCTGAAGTCCTGCCATCATGATGACAGTAATCTCGTTGCCCGGCCTCAGCTGGATCTCTGTGGTATCGGATCCCATCAGACTGACCAGTTCCTCGTTGACGATCTTGATGACCATCTGAGCAGGATTCAGGCCATTCATGACGTCCGCACCCACCGAACGCTCCTGCACAGCTTTTATGAACTGCTTTACAACCTTAAAACTGACGTCCGCCTCTAAAAGAGCCATCTTGACTTCTTTTAATGCCGACTTGACATCACCTTCAGTCAGCCGCCCTTTGCTTCGCAGGCTTTTAAATACATTCTGCAATTTATCAGATAAGCTTTCAAATGCCATTGTCTACAACTCCTCTAAGATTTCGTTAGATATCTTCTCAATCTGCCGCACAAGTGATAAATCATCCATGCTGCCGGCCTTTTTCGTCAAACCCTGGATCTCTTCAACTCTTTGTCTGATAAAAATAAATTTCTCTACCAGATGAAGTTTTTCTTCATAGTCCGCCAGAATCTTATTGCACCGCTTTATAAGGTCGTGCACGCCCTGACGGCTGATTCCCCGCTCCTGGGCTATTTCTGAATACGAGATATCGTTCATCACTACATCTTCATAGACAGTTCTCTGGTGCTCCGTAAGAAGCTCACCATAAAAGTCATATAATAAAGTCTGCTCTACAATCTTTTCCATGCGTGCTCACCTTGAATATAATATACGATACTTTCTCAATTGTCAAGTGTTTTTTCTTGACCTATTGATTCCCCCATTTTTACCAGTGTCTCATATCCGTTTTCTGTATTTTCAAGAAGCCGGTGATCCAGCTGCACCCTGCTTTTCTCAAGAACAAGTATGATTGTAGAACCGCCGAATTCGAACCTGCCCTTCTCCTGCCCCTTCTCCACATTCCTGATTCCGTGGTAGTTCAGGATACGCCCCACCATAAGGGCTCCCACCTCCATCTGAAGCACGTCGCCAAATCTGCTGCTTCTGATCAGAGTGTACTCTCTTGTATTTTCCTTGTATACAGGCAGCGTCTCACATGCCGCCGGGTTCACAGTGTGCAGCACGCCGCTTATATGGCGGTTTGCTGACTTTCTCCCGGATACAGGATAGCAGTATCTGTGATAATCATCCACTGTCAGGCGGATGACCACAAGATAGCCGTCCTTATACTTCCCCGCCAGCTTTTTGCTCTTAAGGAGAGTCTCCAGAGTATACCTCGTATTCTTCACCCAGAATGACATACCGTTCTTAAGCTCATAGGCTGACACTTTTCCGTCTGACGGGCTCACAATATGGTGTTCATCCAGGTTTATCATGCGCTCCTCAGGCTGTATCTCCCGTGTAAAAAAGTCATTATAAGAAGTATATTTCCTTCTGACATAAGGTGACATATCAATGTGGTTTGCCTTAATAAAAGGTTTTATCAGTATCCTGGAGAACCCTGTATCCAGGACAGCTCCGGCTGCCCGGGAAAGTGCAGGATGGACCAGGGGCTTCAGCAGCAGCCTGCCCCAGACCGAGGTATATAATTTGCGCAGGAGCTTATCCTGCGCATTGTCCTCTTGATATGTATTCCCGCTCTTATCTATATATTTCATATGATTCCTCTCAATAAAATCTGAGCAGTTTTCCCAGTATAACAAGCCCGGCAACTATAATTGCGGCCATCATCTTATTTCCCGGTTTAAAGACCTTGATCCTGCTCACAAACAGAATTCCTACTGCTATCATTACCCCGATAAGCACTCTCAGGTAAATAACCTGTCCAAAATGCGGCCTTAAAAGGTATACGATAGGAAAAATGATTGCAATGGAAGTAACAGGAAGGCCCTCATAGTATTTCCTGACACCGGTGGTTTCTTTCTGCCGCTTCTCTTCCATCACATTAAAATATCCCAGACGGATCACTGCTGCCAGTACATAGAGGCACATAGCCGTTGTACCCCAAAATCCCCGAAGCCCCAGTCCGTATCCCAGAAATGCCGGGAACGCTCCGAAGCAGATCAGGTCACAAAGTGAATCTATCTGTATCCCAAATTTCTTTTCATCATCTGTCCGTCCTTTTTTTGTCCGGGCAACCTTACCATCCAGCATGTCACATATCCCTGAAACAACAAGACAGGCTATCGCAACGCTGAAGCGCTCTTCAAGCGCCTCTGTCATACCGATCACTGAACTGATAAGCCCCAGATAAGTCAGCACGACCGTGTAATTATAAAATCCTAACCACATAATGTTTTGTCCTCTCCCTTCGCTGCACGCTCACGGCGTATGGCAGCCCTAGTAATGCTGAAATGTGCGTAGACAGTCACCAGCGCACTTATGGCCAGAAGCGCATAATAGCTGATCCCGCGGCTCAGCAGCATCCCCGAAAGGACATAAGCCGGGCCAAAGACAGGCCTGAAAATGGACAGAAAAAGTCCTTCACTGATTCCCATCCCCCCCGGCAGCGGAAGCATATCCACAGCAACAGAGATAGTAGCCTGCAGGATCACAATATCAAAAGCGCTGCTTCCCGAAAAACCAAACGCCAGATACACAAGATATGTCACAAAAAAGAGACAGAACCTTTGAAAAAAGGATATCAGTATCACATTGAAGACCACCATTTTATGATCCCTGAAATAATAAGAAGATTCCTTATATACATCCATAGATTTAGAAAGCTTCTCTGTCCTCTCCTCTTTGTGCTTCAGTATCCGGGATTTCTCCAGTATCTTTAATCCGAGATGCATAAGCTTTTTTGTCAGTTTCGGCTTGAATATGAGAATAAACATCAAGGCGACACAGCCTACATTGAGCAGCACGCCCAGATCCAGAAAGAATCTGGTAGCACTCATATATTTATCCAGCAGCGGACGGCAGAACAGGAGAACTCCTATCCCCACCACCACAAGGACAAACTTATAAGTGATCGTCACGATCATGAGTACCAGCGTCGATACAGGCACTTCGATCTTATCCTTGCTCATATAGTATATCTGGGCCGGCTGTCCTCCGCTTGCCGACGGAGTGACACAGCTGTAGAAAAAGCCGATAAAACTGTATTTTATGCACTGGGTGAGGGGAACCTTTTTCTTAAGTGAATGCATCATGTAATGGATGATCACTGATTCGCTGCACACATAAATGATAACCAGCGCAATGCCCAGCCATATATAACGCTTTTTAACCTTAAGGATCGTCTCCCATATAACGCCCAGCTCCTGATCCTTCAGCAGTACATAGAAGGTCAGTACCATAAGCAGCACAAGAAATGCTATCTGAAAGATGCTTTTCTTATTTTTTTTAATAAATTCCAAAGTATTCTCTCCCTAACTGCGCATATAGCGCAGCGTATTTCATGTCACAGAAGTATTATCTGCATCACAAGAAGATTTTAGCAACAATCTGTACAACTTGCCATTAATTTTCTCAAAAAATTTCTTAATTATCTCATAATATTGGAAACGCCTGCTCAGATAAAACATGAGCTCTGCAAGGCCGATCCCGCCAATGACATCCACAATATAATGCTGTTTTGTAAATTGGGTGGAAGCGGCTACCAGCAACGCAAAAAAACAGGAAAAAGCCCGGTACCACCTGGGTATCTCTTTTCTTCCTCTGATTCCAATATAGCAGAACCAGCTCACCAGGCAATGGATCGACGGGAAAAGGTTAGACGGCATGTCCACATCATACAGCCACCTCATCAGGCCGCTCGCTGCCGAATCCCCCAATACCTCCGGCCTGATATTTGTAGTAGGCAGAAAGATGAAGAATATAAGGCATACAAGCCTGGAAGTATAGTCAGCAGTCACAAACTGATAAAAATGCTTCTTGTCAAAATGTCCCACCATAAGGTAGTTAACGATCCAGAAAATATAACATCCTAAATAGATCCATACAAAACCGGGCACAAACGGGACAGCCCTGTCTATCTCAAGAGTAAAGTCATAGTGATGCCAGTCTCTTGTCAGGTAATTTGTGCCAAAGTAGATCAGGGTATTAAACAAAAACGCGCTTGCCAGCGGAATGATACTGTCCAGCCTTGCCCATGGGTCCACATATTTTTTCAGAAAACGGTATACAGCCTGCATGATTTACAAACTCGGCCGTATAAGCTTCGGCCTGTATCCTTTTTGGTTTAATGCCTCCACGATCCGCGCTTTATGCTCAGTCCCAAAAGCTTCAAGAGTGATCCGCAGCTCCACTGCCGCATTCCTGTTTGTGCTTACAAACTGGTTATGTTCCAGCTTGATAACATTTCCCTGTTCATTCGCAATGACAGTGGCCACATTGACCAGCTCACCCGGCTTGTCAGGCAGGAGCACAGACACTGTAAAGATGCGGTCCCTCTGGATAAGCCCCAGCTGTACAACGCTTGACATGGTAATCACATCCATATTGCCCCCGCTCAGCACCGATACGACCTTCTTGCCCTGTGCATCCAGGTGCTTCAGTGCTGCTACAGTCAGTAGCCCGGAATTCTCCACGACCATCTTATGGTTTTCCACCATATCCAGGAATGCCACCACAAGCTCATCATCCTCAACAGTGATCACATCATCCAGATTCTTCACAAGATACGGGAATATTTTCTCACCCGGAGTCTTGACAGCGGTACCGTCGGCAATTGTATTCACTCCCGGAAGTGTCGTGACCTTCCCATTCTTCCTTGAAACCTGAAGGCAGTTGGCGCCTGCAGGCTCCACGCCGATGACTTTGATATTCGGATTCAGCATCTTGGCCAAAGTGGATACACCCGTGGCCAGTCCGCCTCCTCCAACAGGCACAAGTATATAATCTACAAGCGGAAGCTCCTTGACGATCTCCATGGCAATAGTTCCCTGTCCTGTAGCGACTCTCAGATCGTCAAAAGGATGGATAAACGTATAGCCCTCTTTATCAGCAAGCTCGTAAGCATGGGCGCAGGCTTCGTCATATACATCACCATAGAGCACCACCTCGGCTCCGTAGCTCTTTGTGCGGTTTACTTTGATCAGCGGTGTGGTAGTCGGCATGACAATGACAGCCTTTACGCCAAAGGCCTTGGCGGCATATGCCACTCCCTGGGCATGGTTCCCGGCTGAAGCCGTGATAAGGCCCTTGTCCTTTTCCTCCTGGCTGAGTGTGCTGATCGTATAATAGGCGCCTCTCACCTTATATGCACCTGTCAGCTGCATATTTTCAGGCTTGAAATACACCTTATTTCCGGTCTGTTCGCTGAAATACTGGCTGTATACCAGCTTTGTCTCCTGAGTGACCTGTTTTACCACCTCTGAAGCCTCTTCAAATTTCTCTAATGTTAACATAGCTTTCGACCTTTCTGACTTTATCTAGTCCTCGTCCTGTACATGGAACAGCGCATTTACAAATTCATCAGCATTGAATTTCTGGAGATCATCAATGCTCTCACCTACTCCGATATATTTTACAGGTATATGCAGCTCAGACTGGATCGCCACTGCGATCCCCCCTTTTGCCGTGCCGTCCAGTTTTGTCAGGATAATACCTGTGATATCCGCCACTTCCTTAAATTGTCTGGCCTGTGCAAGGGCATTCTGTCCCGTTGTCCCGTCTAAGACTACAAGAGTCTCCCTGTAGGCTTCCGGATACTCCCGCTCCAGGATCCTGTTTATCTTTCCCAGCTCAGACATGAGGTTCTTTTTATTGTGGAGCCGTCCGGCTGTATCACAGAGAAGCACATCCGCATGGCGTGCCTTCGCCGCTGCCACCGCGTCGTATACTACTGAAGCCGGGTCTGAGCCCTCCTGACCGCCTATGATCTCCACGCCTGCCCTGTTAGCCCACTCAGTGAGCTGTTCGCCTGCCGCTGCCCTGAAGGTATCTGCTGCAGCCAATATGACCCTTTTGCCCTGGTCCTTCAGCTTTCCTGCCAGTTTTCCCACACTTGTCGTCTTACCCACACCATTTACGCCAATGACAAGGACAACTGAAGTCTTATTTTCAAATTCATAAGCTGTCTCCCCCACGTTCATCTGCTGCTTGATACTGTCTATGAGCAGCTGCTTGCATAAAATGGGATCCTTAATTTTCTGTTCCTTAACTTTCGCCTTCAAATCTTCTATTATTGCAGTTGTAGCATTGATTCCCAGGTCACCCATCACAAGGATCTCTTCAATCTCTTCATAGAAATCTTCATCAATGCTGGAAAAGCCGCTGAAGATAGAGTCAATGCCGCATACGATGTTTGCCCTTGTCTTCGCCAGTCCGTCTACCAGGCGTTTAAAGAAACCTTTCTTCTTTTCCTCCATGTCTTCCTCCTACTTATCCAAATCATCTTCTATCAGATTCACGGATACTAGTGCCGATATCCCCTTCTCCTGCATTGTGATGCCATAGAGCCTGTCTGCCACCGACATTGTTCCCCGTCTATGTGTTATAATAATAAATTGTGTGTTCTTTGTCAACTTGTGCAGGTAATTCGCATACCTTCCCACATTTGATTCATCCAGGGCGGCTTCGATCTCATCAAGGAGACAGAAGGGCGAGGGCTTTAAGTTCTGTATGGCAAAAAGCAGGGCGATCGCTGTCAGGGCCTTCTCTCCTCCGGAGAGCTGCATCATGTTCTGAAGTTTCTTGCCCGGGGGCTGGGATACTATACGGATACCTGCTTCCAGGATATCTTCATCCTCCACAAGCTCCAGGGTACCCTTCCCTCCGCCGAAAAGCTCCTTAAACGCCTTGTCGAATTCCCTCTGTATCTGGGCGAACTTCTCTGAAAACTGAGATCTCATGCCTGCATCCAGCTCTTCTATAATTTCCATTAAAGCCTGTTCGGCCTTTATCAGGTCATCGTGCTGGGTACTCAAAAATTCATGCCGTTCTGAGAGCTCCCTGAAATCATCTATGGCATTCACATTCACATTGCCCAGGGCCCGGATTTCAGCCTTTAAAGTGTTAATGTCCTTCTTCAGCTGGGCCTGGTTTGTGTATTCTTCATTTTTCAGCTCAGCTGCCGCAGAAGGGGTCAGCTCATATTCTTCCCACATATAATTAATGTGTGTGGCTTTTCCCTCTTCCAGTTTCTCCTTCTGGGTATTTAAGCGGAAGCTCTCTTTGTCAAGCAGGGAGATTTGTTCGGAAAGCTCTTCTCTTTTATTGAAAAAGTCCTTGTGGGACTGATTCATGGTCTCCTTCTCTTTCAGAAGCTCCTCCATCAGGGATCTGGCTGTCCCTTCCTGGTCTACAGCAGCGCTGATCGTCTTTTGGATTTCTGCAATATCGCTCTGCTTTTTAACTGTCTCCTGACTGATCTGGGCGCCCTCTCTCTCATTCTCCTGAAGCTCCCCGCCAAGCCTGTCCATCTCTTTTTTAATTCTTTCCAGATTCTGGCGGATAAATCCTTCTTTCTGAGAGACATTGGCAAGCTGCAGGTGGAGGCGTTCCGTATTCTGGTTGGAGACCATGCGCAGCTGTCTCTTTTCCTCCAGCACCTTCTGCCTCTCCCCGATACTCTCCTGCAGTTCTCTTTCCTGCTCCAGAAATACATCCAGTTCCTCTTTTATCTCATCCTGCTGCTGTGCGATATCCACAACTTGGTTCTCAATCTCCCTGGATTCCTTCTTAAGCTGCTCGTACCCTGCTGAAGTCTCCTGTCTTCTGGACTCCATCTGGGAGACAGCCAGCTTTGCTGTATTCTGCTGTATGTATTTTTTCTTCAGCGCTTCATTTAGATCAACGATTTTAGTGCGCAGGTCATTCCTCTTATTCCTGACTCTGCCTATTTCCTGCTGCGCCTGCTCCATCTCTTTTCTAAGCAGGGCCACATTTTCCTGCAGCTCCTCTATCTCCCTGCGGCGTCCCAGAAGATTGCTGGAGTTCTTAAAGGCTCCTCCTGTCATGGACCCGCCCGGGCTTAAGGACTCACCCTCCAGTGTAACGATCCTCAGGCTGTGCTGGTATTTCCGTGCAAGCGCTATTGCATTATCAATATTATCCACTACAACAGTCCTGCCCAAAAGATACTGGTTAAGTCCTGCATACTTCTGCTCTGTGACAGACAGGCTGCTTGCCAGGCCGATGACTCCTTTTTCAGTGAGCGCCCTGTTCTGGGTGAAGCCATTTTTGTTTCCAATGCTGGTAAGCGGCAGAAATGTAGCCCTGCCGTATTTATTCCTCTTCAGGAAATCTATCATGCGCTTTGCAGTCTCTTCATCCTCTGTGACAATATTCTGTATACTGCCTCCCAGCGCTGTCTCAATGGCGATCTCGTAGGATTTCTCCACTTTGATGATATCCGCTACTACTCCCAGCAGTCCCGGCTCCCTGCTCTTCTGCTCCATGACCCTGCGGATACTGTTCCCATAGCCGTCGTATCTCTCTGTAATATTCTTCAGAGATTCCAGCCTGGAGGACTCCCTGTGGTAAGCCTGCTGTCCTGCGTCCAGATTCCTGTTCAGCTCATTTAATTTTTCCTGCAGGTCAGAGAGCTCTGTTTCATAGCCGTCATTCCTGTCACACAGGCTGTCTATCTCCGCTGTAACTTCATCGTATTCCCGCTTCAGATCCTGCAGAGACTCTTCCTGGTCCATCTCCTCACTTCTGAGTCTTAAGATCTTCTGCGAAAGCTCTGCCTTCCTGATCTGTATCTGTTCCAGCATGGTATCGTATCGCTGCATTCTTACCTTGGCTGCCGACCGCTGATTCATTAGAGATATGATACCGCTCTTGGCGCTTTCTATCTGTTCCTTCAGGCTGTCTATCTCCACGGTGAGGGCATCGCCCTCTTCCATGCTCACAGCTTCCTCTGCCCTGGCCTTCTCAAGCTCTGCCTTTAAGCCGCGCGCCTCTTCCATGGAGGCTTCTTTTTGTGCCTCTTTTTCTTCCAGGTCTTTTTTGATGCTTCCGGCCCTGGCCGCCAGTCTTACTTTATTCTGCTCTGCTGTATTGATCTGCTCAGTGAGGACATTTATCTGTCCCTCCAGCTGCTGTTTAAGCAGCTCGTTCTTGTTCGCCCGTTCCTTCTCATCCTCGATGCGTCCGGCCAGCGCCTCCAGCTTATCTTCCAGCTCGTCATATTTTTCTTTTGTGCCTTCATATTCCTGCCTTGTTGCAGCCAGCTGCTCCTGCGCAGCAGAGTACTTTTCCTCTGCCCCAGCAAGCTGCTGTTTTATCTGATCCATATCCAGAAGGAACATATTAACGTCAAGAGATTTCAGCTGCTCTTTTTTCTTCAGATAGATCCTGGCTGTCTCTGCCTGTCTCTCCAGCGGCCCCAGCTGCTTTGTGAGTTCTGAGAGGATATCATTTACACGGACCAGATTCTGCTTCTCATCCTCCAGCTTTTTTTGGGCCGTAGCCTTCCTCCTCTTAAACTTCACGATCCCTGCCGCTTCGTCAAAAAGCTCCCTGCGCTCCTCAGGTTTTCCGCTCAGGATCTTCTCTATCTGGCCCTGTCCAATTATGGAATACCCTTCTTTGCCAATACCTGTATCGTAAAAAAGCTCATTTACATCCTTTAACCTGCAGGCAGCTCCATTGATCAGGTATTCACTCTCACCGGAGCGGTATACCCTTCTGGTAACCGTGACCTCCTGGTACTCCACAGGCAGCTGATGGTCAGAATTATCCAGGGTGATGGCCACAGAAGCGAAACCAAGGGGCTTTCTGTTTTCTGTCCCTGAAAAGATGACATCCTGCATGCTGGCGCCGCGGAGCTGTTTTGCACTCTGCTCGCCCAGCACCCAGCGTACCGCATCGCCCACGTTGCTTTTACCGCTTCCGTTGGGCCCTACGATGCCGGTGATCCCATTGTGGAATTTAAAAACAATTTTATTTGCAAAGGATTTAAATCCCTGTACTTCCAAGCTTTTTAAATACATCTGTCTTTATTTTCCTTTCAAAGCAATTATCGCCTGGTAAGCGGCTGCCTGCTCTGCAGCCTTTTTCGTCCTTCCTGAGCCCTGTCCCACCGGCACAGCGCCTATTTTCACCTGAATAATGAAGGTCTTGTCGTGGTCCGGCCCTTCCTCTCCTATAAGCACATAGCTGATCTCGTCTTCCTTATAATCTCTCTGGACTATTTCCTGGAGAATTGTCTTGCTATCATAAAAGAGCTTTTTGTGTTCTATATCTGTCAGGATATACTTCTGAACGAACTCTTTTGCATTAACAAAACCTCCATCTAAATAAATTGCACCGATCAGAGCTTCCATCGCGTCAGAAACAATTGAGTCCCTGTTCCTTCCTCCAGTGTGCTCTTCACCTTTTCCTAAAAGCAGATACTTGTCGATCCCCAGTTCCCTGGCACAGACCGCCAGTGTTGGTTCACATACGATACTGGCCCTCAGCTTTGTCAGATCCCCCTCCGGCATTTTGGGATAATTCAAAAAAAGAAATTCACTGCTGATGATCTCCAGCACCGCATCTCCCAAAAATTCCAGCCTCTCATTGTCTTTTGTACGCTCATATTTATGTTCGTTGGCAAAAGAGCTGTGTGTCATTGCCTGAAAAAGAAGCGCTTTATCCTGAAAAACATACTCCGCCCTCTCTTCCAGCTCTTCCGGCATCCAGTTATAATGCATAATATTCCTCCCTGTTCACATAAGTCAAAAGGGTGCTGCACTGCAGCACCCTTTCTGCGCAAGTTCTGAAATTAGTTTACAGCGTTCTTAATCTGCTCTACGGCATCGCCCACCGTCACGATTTTTTCAGCTTCTTCATTCGGGATCTCAATGTCAAATTCTTCTTCAATTCCCATAATGATCTGGAATACATCCAGTGAATCAGCTCCGAGGTCATCCACAAATGTAGTGTCTAATGTGATTTCCTCCGTATCAACGTTTAATACCTCTGCGATTATTTTCTGTAACTTTTCAAATTCCATAGTACCAAATCCTCTCTTTAATTTTCAGTGCTGTCATCTTCTGCACTTAAAATAATATTTTCTCTTATTTTTTCACTGATGCCCTGTCGTGTAAACTGGACACACTGAATAATAGAGTTCTTTATCTCCACGGACTTTGAACTGCCGTGTGATTTGACTACAAGCCCATTGAGTCCTAACAGCGGTGCTCCGCCATACTGGCTTGCGTCGAAAGATTTCAGCGTAGCCTTTAAGGCTGGCTTTACAAGCAGCGCTCCGATCTTTGAGCGCAGGCTGCCCATCATGCCTTCCTTGACCTTGCTGATCAACGTAGCCCCAACGCCTTCATAAAGTTTCAGGATCACATTCCCCACAAAGGCTTCACACACAACTACGTCACAGGCACCCGACGGAATATCCCTTGCTTCTATGCTGCCTACAAAATTAATGTCCTTACATTCTTTCAGCAGCGGATATGTCCCCTTCACCAGCGCATTTCCTTTTTCTTCTTCAGCGCCGATGTTCACAATGCCGACTTTGGGATTCTTGACGCCTACTACATTTTCCATATAGATAGATCCCATTTTGGCGAACTGAACCAGATGTGATGGCCTGGCATCCACATTTGCCCCGCAGTCCACCAGAAGCGCAACACCATTTTTCGTAGGGATAAGAGGCGCCAGAGGCGGTCTTTCAATTCCCTTGATACGCCCTACGATCAGCTGGCCGCCGACCAGTACAGCCCCGGTGCTTCCGGAAGAGACAAATGCATCTGCTTCCTTTTTCTTCACCATATTCAGACCTACGACAATGGAAGAATTCTTTTTCTTGCGAATCGCTACTACAGGCGGTTCTGCAGTCTCGATCACCTCCTGCGCATCCACCACTTCAATCTGGTCCTTGTCGTAGGTGTAATTCTGCAGCTGGGCATCGACCACAGGCTTTCTGCCTGTCAGGAACACTTTGATGTCTTTTCTTTCATTTACTGCCTCTACGGCTCCCTTAACGATCTCGGCAGGCGCGTTGTCTCCGCCCATGGCATCGACCACAACCTTTACTCTTTCCTGCATAATAATTCCTCCTCGTATATCTATAGACTAATATACTAAACATCATTCAGAAAATCAATACCTGTTTTACGAATTCAGTGCCAGAAAAAAAGCATCTCGCCAGAGATGCTAAAAAAGTGTAACTGTCCAGTACCTGACCAGTTGCAAAAAGAGTACCAAATTAGTCTTCTACAGATACAATTTCTTTTTTGTTGTATGTTCCACAGTTCTTACATACTCTGTGAGACAACATAAGTTCGCCGCATTTGCTGCACTTTACCAAGTTCGGAGCAGTCATTTTCCAGTTAGCTCTTCTCTTGTCTCTTCTTCCTTTGGAAGATTTATTCTTTGGACAGATTGACATGGTTTACACCTCCTTAAATTTACTAAAGATATCACGGATTTTGGCCATTCTAGGATCTAAATCTGTGGTCTCACAGCTACAAGTCGACAGGTTCAGGTTTGTTCCGCAGACACTGCAGATTCCCTTGCAGTCCTCTTTACACAGTACCTTAACGGGCCAATTGACCAAAATCTCACCATAGACAAGCTCATCCACATCCAGGTTATAACCTTCTATATAGCTGTGTTCATCAAGCGCCTTCTGTCTTTCGCCGTCATCCATCTTCATATCAAGCTCTTTGTCAAACTCGATTACAAATTCAGTATCGACGTCCTCCAGACACCGGCTGCACGGTATCAATACATGTAGAGTTACCATGCCGCTTAACTGCAGTTCCTGATTCCCTTTATTCTTGATCGTGAGGGATACCGGTGTGCTGCTTGTGATAGGAAATTCGCCCAGCCTTGAAACAAAAGTCTCAAAACCAATCATTTCTTCTGCATGAATTTCTTTACCATCACTATTTAAAACTTTTGTCAGGTCAATCATCTCACACATCTCCTATCCATACTTGTATTATTATACAGACGGCATTATTGTTTGTCAAGTATTTTTTCTTGATAAAAATACCATCCCCAACAGCCAAATTTAAGGGATGGGCAGTACACCCATCCCCTGTATTTCTGTTTAAATCAGCGCAACTGTTTCACGGCAGATAGCAAGTTCTTCATTTGTCGGGATAACTGCGACTTTGACCTTGGAATCTGGTGTGGAAATAAGGACATCCTTACCGCGGAGCTTGTTGTTCTCTTCATCCAGCTCGATTCCCAGATATCCTAAATAAGCCATGATATCCCTGCGGACAAGAGTATCATTCTCACCAAGTCCGGCTGTAAATGCGATTGCATCAACTCCGTTCATAGCTGCCACATAGCCGCCGATATATTTGGCAACTCTGTAGTTGAAGACAGCTCTCGCACGGATGGCATTCTCATCACCTTTTTCAGCAGCATCCTCAAGATCGCGGAAATCACTTGAAATATAATCAGAAAGTCCGTAAACACCTGATTTTTTGTTCAGCATGCTCATCAGCTCATCAATATCCATATTTTCCTTATGAGCTAAAAACTCCAGGATAGCAGGATCAATGTCACCGGAACGTGTTCCCATCACAAGCCCTTCAAGAGGTGTCAGGCCCATGGAAGTGTCTACTGACTTACCGTTCACCACTGCTGATACGGAAGCTCCGTTTCCGAGATGGCATACGATGATCTTGGAATTGTTGATGTCCAGACCCAGGAAGCTGGCCAGCTCTTTAGATACAAAGCTGTGTGATGTACCGTGGAAACCGTATCTTCTGATTTTATATTTCTTGTAGTACTCATATGGAAGACCGTACATATAAGCTTTCTCAGGCATTGTCTGATGGAAGGCTGTGTCAAACACTCCAACCATGGGTACGTTCGGCATCAGTTCCTGGCATGCGCGGATACCAATAAGGTTTGCCGGATTGTGAAGAGGTGCAAGATCGTTGCATTCTTCCACTGCTGCGAGCATTTCTTCTGTAATAACAGCGCTGGATGCGAATTTTTCACCGCCGTGCACAACCCTGTGTCCTACGGCTCCAACCTCTGAAAGGCTGGCGATAACACCTGATTTTTCATTTACAAGAGCATCCAGTACCATCTGGATAGCTTCTTTATGAGTAGGCATCGGGCTCTCTGTAATTTCCTTTTCCCCGCCTGCCGGCTGGTACACAAGGCGGCTGCCTTCGATGCCGATCCTTTCGCAAAGCCCCTTAGCCAATACTGCTTCTGTCTCAGAGTTAATCAGCTGATATTTCAGTGAAGAACTTCCGCAATTGATAACTAATACGTTCATTTCAAAAATACCTCCATTTTTGATCTCTCATATTTTTAGCAGCGCATGCCCCGCGCTGCAGTATAAACGCCGTATATCCCGTTACAACCTTATTCTGCCTGGCACTGTACAGATGTAATGGCTACTACCCCTACGATATCTGCTGCTGAACAGCCTCTTGACAGGTCATTGACAGGTTTTGCAATACCCTGTGTGATAGGTCCGTAAGCTTCCGCCTTTGCAAGTCTCTGCACTAACTTATATCCGATATTTCCTGCATCCAGATCCGGGAACATCAGCACATTGGCCTTCCCTGCCACAGGGCTGTCCGGTGCTTTTGAAGCGCCTACGCTCGGAACGATAGCAGCATCCAGCTGGAATTCCCCATCCAGCTTCAGATCAGGATACTGTTCTTTTGCAATCTTCACTGCCTCAACTACCTTGTCCACATCAGCATGCTTAGCGCTTCCCATTGTGGAGTGTGAAAGCATAGCCACAACAGGCTCTTTCTCTACAAGAAGCTTGAAGGACTCTGCTGAAGATCCTGCAATAGCAGCCAGCTCTTCCGGATTCGGGTTCTGGTTCAGACCGCAGTCAGCAAAGATAAATGTACCGTCTGCGCCATATTCACAGTCAGGAACAGCCATCAGGAAAAATGCGCTTACCAGCTTTGTGCCCGGCTTTGTCTTCAGTATCTGAAGGCACGGCCTTAATGTATCAGCTGTAGAATGGCATGCACCGGAAACCATACCGTCTGCATCACCCATCTTTACCATCATGACGCCATAGTACAGGTACTGGTTAAGAAGGATCTCTTTTGCCTGCTCCGGTGTCATTCCTTTTTTCTGTCTTAATTCAACAAGCTTGTCAATATAGGCTGCTGTCTTTTCAGAAACAGCCGGGTCAACGATCTGAACCCCTGTGAGGTCAAGACCTTCGCTTCCTTTTTTAACATCTTCTTCGCTTCCTACCAGGATGATGTCCGCGATCCCTTCTTTCAGGATCTGGGCTGCCGCCTCATAAGTCCTGCGGTCTTCTGTTTCCGGCAAAACAATCGTTTTTTTGTTTGCTTTTGCCCTTTCTTTGATTACGTCAATAAATCCCATGATTTCTGACTCCTTTCGTGTTAACGTTACTTTTTGTTATAACTGTTCAGTGTCTGGATAGTTACTTTCTATTATACATGATAGGTGAAATCTTAACAATATAATTAAAATTTTAACAAACTTTTCATCCCATCCTGCCGTCTGCATGCAGTTTTTGTACTAACCAGTTATATTTTCAGATTTATTATAGCCCTATCAACTGGGAATTTCAACCTCCCCACTTGTATCTTTTGATGTACACGCAGCCCTTTCTGGGCTATAATTATAATGATTAAATTAAGAAATGGAGCCTAAAATGAAAACAGTCGGTATCATAGCAGAATATAACCCATTCCACAATGGCCACCTCTATCATATACGGGAATCCAGACGCCTTACAGGAGCCGGATATGTTGTGGTTGTCATGAGCGGAGACTTCGTGCAGCGCGGAGGCCCTGCGCTTGCCGATAAATATACAAGGACCAGGATGGCCTTATGCGGCGGCGCAGACCTTGTTCTGGAACTGCCCGCCTGCTTCTCATGTGCATCTGCCGAATACTTTGCAGGCGGAGCCCTGGCTTTGCTGGACGGCCTGGGCGTCATTGATTTCCTGTCCTTTGGCAGTGAATGCGGGGATGCATCAGCTCTTATGGAGTGTGCCTCTATCCTTCTTAAGGAGCCCCCTGTCTACCGGGCAGCCCTCAGAAAAGCCCAGAAGGAAGGGATGACCTTTCCCGCCGCCAGGAAGGAAGCTCTGTCAGCCTGCCTTTCATCCGAATCTTCATTATCCTCAAAAATACTTGATTCACCAAATAATATACTGGGGGCGGAATACTGCAGAGCTCTGCTGGCAAACAACAGCAGGATACAGCCTGTCACCATCCCCCGCAAGGGCAGCGGCTATCATAATCTTCAGCTTCCCTCCGGCGCCGGGGACACCGCTGCTTTTGCTTCAGCTTCAGCAGTCAGGAATGCGCTCGCAGTAAGTGACGTTTTCCCTGACAACTTATCTTCCCAGCTCCCTGACTGCTCACTTTCCCTGCTCAGAAAGCTGTACAGCGCAGGGAGGCTGGTATCTGAGGAAGACTTCTCACAGATCATTCATTACAGGCTTCTGCAGGCCTCCTCACCTGATGACCTGATGCCTTTCCTGGATATGACGCCTGATCTGGCCCGCAGGATCATGAATCTGCTTCCTGAATATACTGGTTACGCAGAATTTCTGTCACTGCTGAAAACAAAGCAGGTAACTCTCACAAGAGTCAGGCGCTGCCTCCTCCATCTCCTTCTGGATATCCGCACATCAGATATCAGACGGGATGGCCTCACTTTTGAGGTTCCCTATGCCCGCATCCTTGGCTTTAAAAAAAGCGCCTCACCTCTTCTGAGGGAGATCAAGACATCAGGAAACCTGCCTCTGATCACAAAAGTCGCAGATGCAGCTTCCCAGCTGCATGACCACGGCCTGCAGATGCTTCAGAAAGATATCAGGGCATCTGAGATATACCACTGTATCTGCCAGGCAAAGAGTCCCGGGCATATTTATAATGAGTACAGGATATCGCCTGTTATTGTGTGAAAATAGCCCGGCTCTCCGGGAATTCTCCCAGAAGGCCGGGCCATATTTTTAATTCTTAAAGCTGTGTATAGGCGCCGGTATCCTTCCCGTTCTGTTTACAAATGCATCACAGGAATACTGGTTCACCGGCATGATGGGCGCATATCCCAGAAGTCCGCCGAACTGTACGATCTCTCCCACATCCTTGCCGATAACAGGGATCAGGCGGACAGCCGTAGTCTTCTGATTCACCATACCGATAGCCATCTCATCTGCAATAATGCCTGAGATGGTAGTTGCCTTTGTGCTGCCAGGTATCGCGATCATATCAAGTCCCACTGAGCAGACACATGTCATGGCTTCCAGTTTCTCCAGACTGAGCGCTCCTGCCTGAACAGCATCGATCATGCCCTGATCCTCGCTGACAGGAATGAAAGCGCCGCTCAAGCCTCCCACGTAGGAAGACGCCATGACTCCGCCTTTCTTCACCTGGTCATTAAGCAGTGCCAGCGCAGCTGTGGTTCCAGGCGCTCCGGCAAACTCCAGGCCTATTTCGCATAAGATGTCTGCCACACTGTCTCCTATAGCCGGCGTTGGCGCCAGGGACAGATCCAGGATACCGAAGGGGATACCCAGCCTTTTGGAAGCTTCCTGCGCCACCAGCTGTCCCACACGTGTTACCTTAAACGCAGTCTTTTTTATCGTCTCGCAGAGCACTTCAAAGCTCTCTCCTCTGACCTGTTCCAGGGCCGTCTTTACCACTCCCGGTCCGCTGACTCCCACATTTATAATAGCATCAGCTTCTGTAACCCCGTGGAAGGCCCCCGCCATGAAGGGGTTGTCATCAGGTGCATTGCAGAACACTACAAGCTTGGCGCATCCCAGAGAATCATTTTCTTTTGTATATTCAGCTGTCTCAAGGATGATGTCTCCCATAAGCCTGACAGCGTCCATATTGATCCCGCATTTTGTGGATCCCAGATTCACGGAACTGCAGACCCTCTCAGTGCATGCCAGAGCCTGAGGGATAGAACGGATAAGGTTTTCATCACTTTTTGTCATCCCTTTTGAAACCAGAGCTGAGTATCCGCCGATAAAGTTAACACCCACTTCCTTTGCCGCCCGGTCAAGGGTCTTCGCCAGGACTACGTAATCCTCCGGTGTCTTGCAGGCACTGCCGCCCACCAGAGCAATTGGAGTAACAGATATCCTCTTGTTAACAATCGGAATCCCGTATTCTCTCTCTATCTCCTGACCTGTCTTCACCAGGTCCTTAGCAACAGTGGTGATTTTATCATAGATTTTTTTTGCAACCTTTTCCAGGTCTGAATCTGCACAATCCAGAAGGCTGATGCCCAGGGTGATCGTGCGGACATCCAGATTCTCCTGGGTGATCATCTTATTCGTCTCATTGACTTCAAACATGTTTATCATGATAGATGTTTCCTTTCTGCTTCTCGTATTCTATGCTTCTTTGATTCCTGATCAGATGCGGTGCATCTTGTTGAAGATATCCTCATGCTGGCAGCGGATAGAAACACCGATCTCCTCACCCAGCTGTTCCAGCGCCTTTGCAAGGTCACCGAATTCTTTTTTGGAGCTGTTAGTGTCCGTGATCATCATCATATTAAAGTATCCCTGTACGATCGTCTGGGAGATATCAAGAATATTGACATTATTCTCTGCCAGATATGTACACACTCTTCCAATAATTCCAACTGTGTCTTTTCCTACTACTGTGATGATTGTTTTCTTCATAGCTTTCTCCTTTTTATTCTGGAATTTATATTATGTATTGCTTATACTGCCACCATAGGTGAATTGCAGTCCCGCTTTGCCACCATGATTGGAAAATCATTTGCCCTGTATGGATTATCACCCAATGTCACTTCAGCGCACACGGTCTCATAGGCCAGCTCTTCATAGTTATTCTCCTTGCTCAGATGCCCGAGGAATACAGTCTTCAGCCTGTCGTGCAGGATCTCGCACAAAAGCCTGCCTGCGTTCTCATTCGAGAGATGACCCCGGTTCCCCAGGATACGCTGCTTTAAGGGATATGGATAACTTCCCACCTGCAGCATATTAATATCGTGGTTCGCCTCAATGAGCACTGCATCCAGATTTCTTAAATGCTCCACTGTATAGTCATTGTAGACCCCCAAATCCGTCGCCACGCCGACCGCTGAACCGCCGTGCTCCACCCTGTATGCAACAGGCTGTGCAGCGTCATGTGATATTGCAAATGGCGAGATCCTTAAGTCAGAGATGTCAAAAGTCTGATCAGCCTCGATGGGACAGTAGAGCTGTTCATCTATCCTGCCCAGTGAGCTGATGGATTTAATGGCAGCTATCGTCCCTTGTGTGGCGTAGATCGGGATATTATACTTTCTGGCCAGCACGCCCAGCCCTTTTATATGGTCTGAATGCTCATGTGTTATCAGAATACCGTCTATCTCCTTAGAAGTCCTGTCAATTGCATTAAGCCCTGCCTCGATCCGCTTGCCGCTTACGCCCGCATCAATGAGCAGGCTCGTCTTTTCCGAGCCCACGTAAATACAGTTACCGCTGCTGCCGCTGGTTATACTACAAAAATTCATGTTCTATCAGTCCCCTGTCAATTTGTTCATATGTATTTTCTACAATATTGCTGCTGTTGTCAATCACAAATTGACAATGCTGCCGGAATACATTTTCACGCAGCTGGTTTTTCATGACCTGCTTTACCTTCTCAGCCGTATATCCTCTATACTGCATCAGGCGCTGCCTCCTCACGTCCTCATCTGCGTAGACATACCAGAATTCATCACAAATACTCTCATAATGGTCTTCAATAAGAAGCGCTGCCTCCAGCACTATAAACGGAACAGTTCCGTTCCCGCGCTCTCTTTTGATCTCGGCGATTATATATTCCTTTACAGCCGGATGGACTATCTGGTTAAGCCTCTTAAGTTTTTCTTTGTCGGAAAATACGACTGCTGCCATCTTTTCCCTGTCTATCTTCTGGTCACCCCGGAGTATGCCGCTCCCGAAGCTCTCCACAATTTTATAATAACAGACCTGCCCCGGTTCCATCAGCAGGTGAGCCGCCTGGTCCGCCTGGATGACCCTTGCATGGTACATCTTGCCTATGTAATCCAGCACAGTGCTTTTGCCTGTGCCGATTCCCCCTGTTATTCCAAGTACCTTTATCTTATTTTGCCTCATACCAGTTTGCTCCCGTGTGCATATCTATTTCCAGCCTGACAGCCAGGTCGGCCGCGCCCTGCATCTCTTCCCTGAGTATTTCTTTTACATGTTCCGCCTCTTCGGCTGCCGCCTCTACAAGCAGTTCATCGTGAACCTGAAGGATCAGCCTGGAGAGGAGTCCCTCGTTTTTCATCCGCTCATTTACCCTGATCATCGCGATCTTGATGATATCAGCCGCCGTCCCCTGTATAGGCGCATTCATTGCCACACGTTCACCGAAGGAACGCTGCATGAAATTACTGGATGAGAGTTCCGGCACCGGCCTCCTGCGGCCAAACAGAGTTGTCACATATCCTTCTTTCTTGGCATTCTCCACTGTTTCATCCAGAAACTGCTTAATGCGGGGATATGTCTCAAAATACTTGTTTATATATTCAGCAGCCTCTTTCTTTGTGATACTCAGATCCTGGCTCAAGCCAAAAGAGCTGATGCCGTAAACTATACCAAAATTTACCGCCTTGGCATTCCTTCTCTGAAGAGGAGTCACTTCATCAAACGGGATATGGAACACCTGGGATGCAGTGATCCTGTGTATGTCCTGGGCCTGCCTGTAAGCATCGATCAGTGTCTTGTCCCCTGAAATATGAGCCAGCACCCTCAGCTCTATCTGAGAGTAGTCTGCATCCACGAATATAAATCCCGGGCTGGGAATGAATACCTTCCTGATCTCTCTGCCCAGCTCCATCCTCACAGGGATATTCTGAAGATTTGGCTCCGTGCTGCTGATACGGCCGGTGGCAGTTATAGTCTGGTTGAAGCTGCTGTGGATCCTGCCGTTTTCTGTAATATACACAGCCAGCCCGTCCGCATAAGTGGACTTCAGCTTTGTAAGCTGCCTGTATTCCAATATCAGAGACACTATAGGATATTCATCCGCCAGCTTATCCAGCACGTCTGCCGCTGTGGAAAACCCGCTTTTTGTCTTCTTGCCCCCGGGCAGCTTAAGCTTCTCAAATAAAATAACTCCCAGCTGCTTGGGGGAATTAATATTGAATTTTTCCCCGGCCTGCGCCCAGATACTCTCCTCCAGCTCGCCGATCCTGCCTGTCAGCTTGTCTCCATATGCCTTCAGTTCCTCCGCATTTACCATGATTCCGGCCTTTTCCATGTCGTAAAGGGTATACACAAGAGGCATTTCTATGTCTGTAAACAATTTGAACATATCAAGCTCTTTTAATCTGTCCTGGACAGGAATCGCACAGGCAAAAGCCACATATGCCATATACCCTGCGCATGCGGCAGTCTCCTCCCTTTCCGGATCATAACCGCCCTTAGCCAGCAGTTCCATCCTGGAAGGCACTATCATCTGCAGGTATTCTTTCGCCAGATCATCATAAGTGTAAGTATCCTTAAGGGGATTGATCAGATATGCGGCAATGGCCTCATCAACCACTCTTTTCCTGTCAGGGATCCTGATGAAGGACAGCTCCTCCTTCAGATTTATAGTGCCTGACATTTTTGCACTGCCTGCCGCCTGCTCCAGCCTGCCTGTCAGATACTCTGCCGTCATGGCCCCCTGTACAGGAAGGTAATAAATATCTTCTTCCCCATAACAGACTGCCAGGCCCTGAATCTGCTTCTGCCAGATCAGGAGCTGGAATCCCAGGATATCAGCATTTAGTGCACTTTCAAATATTTCATCAGCTGCTGCTGTGTCTGTTATTTTCTTAAAATGACCTGACACGCTGTTCTTTGGGCCGTCACAGTTAAATCTGGCCAGCAGGTTTTTAAATTCCAGTCTCTTGCACAGCTCAAATGCTTCCTCTGTGTAAAGATCCCCCAGTCTGGCCTCCTCAAGCGAAAACTCCACAGGGCTGTCCGTATCGATGGCTGCCAGTGTCTTGGAGAGCTGTGCCATATCATAATGTTCTCTTAGTGACTCTCTTGCCTTATTCGGCTTGATCTCCTCCAGATGTCCGTAAGCATTCTCAATAGAACCGTACTCTGCTATGATCTTTGTAGCCGTCTTTTCTCCCACGCCAGGTATTCCCGGTATATTATCTGAGGCATCTCCCATAAGGGCTTTTACATCTATAAACTCTTTAGGGGTCACCAGATATTTCTCTTTGACCTCCACCGCATTGTAATCCTCGATTTCCGTTCCTGTGCGTTTTGTCTTGGGTATCCGTATTTTAGTCTTATCAGTAGCCAGCTGCAGAAGATCCCTGTCCCCTGACACGATGGAGACATCCAGGCCTTCTGCTTCCGCGCGCTTTGCCACGGTGCCCAGCAGGTCATCAGCTTCGTATCCCTCCTTCATAAGCAGAGGTACCTTCATGGCTGTCAGCATCTCTTTCATCACAGGTACCTGCTGGTGAAGTTCCTCAGGCATGGGCTTTCTCGTCCCCTTATACGCTTCAAACATCTTGTGCCTGAAGGTAGGGGCTTTAAGATCAAAAGCTACTGCCAGATACTGTGCCTTCTCCTCATCCAGGATCTTGAACATAATATTCAAAAATCCGTATACGGCATTTGTATGCAGCCCTTCCCCGTTAGTAAGATCCGGAATTCCATAGAATGCCCTGTTTAATATACTGTGTCCATCAATCAATACTATCTTTTCACTCATATTTCCTGCTGCTGTCTCCTCACTTTTTCTGGTCATGACTCAATTTCCTGAAACGGGCCTGCTTCCAGGCTGTTTCCTTGGCTTTTCATATATTATGGATGACTCCTCCGGCTTTATGCTCTCTATGCTGTTTTGTGCTGCTGCCGGCTTGTCTTCATTTAAACCTGTCTGAGTTTCTTTCTCTATCATCTTTTCTGTCTTTTTTACAGCTTCTGTGCGTTTCTCCGTCTGTCTCTCCGTCTCAGCCTGTATCTGCGTCTCCTCCGCAGCTTTCTCTGTCTCTTTTTCAGTCTGCTTCCTTGTCTCCGGCACAGGCTGTTCTATCTCACCCGGGCCTCCGTGAAAAAGCGAATATACAGTAGTTTTCTTCATAGATCCCTCACCCCAGTACTGGAGCCTGGTCAGAAGCGCCAGGATCAGGACCGACTGTGCCAGGATGACAAGCGCATATTTATAATATCTGGCCACCCTCCTGCGGTGTACCCTGCGCTCCGATGCTTTCAGATCATCTTTCAGCATCTTCTGTATATTATAGGAGACATTTTTATCCTCATCCAGCTTTTGCAGGGCAAAGTGGATCGTGAAATATATCTCAAGCTCTTCATAGCATTCCTTGCATTCCCGGATATGCTCTATGAAGCCCTCCAGCTCTCTGTCTGTCAGCTCCCTCTTTATATAAGAAGTAATCATCTGCTGTGCTGTTTTACAATCCATCTTCTGTCTGATATCCATTCTCTGCCCCCTGTCTTCAAAGGCCTGTTTGATGTCCGTGTATCGCGTACATTTTCACTTTTTCCCGTTAATCATCAATTAGTATAACATATAAAACAGCTTCTGAAAAGGCTAATTCTCCCAGAAGCTGTTAATTGTTTTTTTAGATCATTTGTGATAATAGTTCCCGCACTCCGCAGGAGACGTACTTCCCCCATCCCTCTTCATCTGTCCTGAGCATGGTTTTCTTCAGGATTTACATGTACCATACAGTGTTTGACATCCGGAAAATGTTCTTCAATGGCGCCATGTACCTTCTCAGCTGTCTCATGCGCCCTCTTCAGTGTCTCATTGCCGTCTGCTCTGATCTCCACATCCACATAGATCCTGGCGCCAAAAAGGCGCGTCTTCAGCTGGTCTATCCCAAGCACTCCGCTCTGTGAGAGGATAACATCCCTGATTTCCTCCACAATTTCATCATCACAGGCTTTGTCTGTCATCTTCCCGATCGCATCTGCAAATATGCCGCACGCTGCTTTCAGGATGAATACACAGATGACAATACTTGCTGCAGGGTCCAGCACAGGATATCCCAGCCTCGCCCCGAAGATGCCCGCAAAGCTTCCGACGGAGGACAGGGCATCTGACCTGTGATGCCATGCATCCGCCAGCAGTGCTCCGGAGCGGATCTTTTTCGCCGCAGCCCTTGTATACCAGTACATGGCTTCTTTGACAGCTATAGATATGACTGCCGCAGCAAGGGCAAGTGTTCCCGGAACTGCAAGCTCTTTGCCCGTATCGTAAAAGATCTTAACTGCTCCCCGGTACCCTATTCCCAGTCCTGTTCCAAACAGGATCACAGCGAGTATGACCGCAGCCACACATTCCATCCGCTCATGCCCGTACTGATGCTCTTTATCTGATGCTTTATTCGCAAATTTGATACCGATCATCACGATAACAGTGCTGAATACATCAGATGCCGAGTGGACTGCATCTGAGACCATGGCGCCGGAATTTGCCGCTACCCCTGCGAATAATTTAAACAGTGACAGGATAACATTCCCGGCAATGCTTACTGTTGATACCCTCATGGCAATTTTCCGGCTATCATTTTCAGGTCCGGCTTTTATCTTCATATCCCACACCCGCCCCCTGAAACAATTCAGGCAGTGAAATTCATTATCATACTGTATGCAGGCTGGCATGTCTCTGTTAAATGATTAGTCCTGGTAGGGGGCCAGCGAAAGCCTGATAAAATATCCTTGGTCATGGCTGCAGACAGGGCATTTTTCCGGCGCTTCCTTGCCCTGGTATATAAAACCGCACTCCAGGCACATCCAGCCTTCCTCCACGTCAGAGACAAACAGCTTATTCTCATCCATATAATCAGCAAATTTTTTAAAGCGGTCCCCGTGAGTCTTTTCAATTTCAGCAATCATATGAAAGGCGCCCGCAACTTTATGGAATCCTTCTTCCTTAGCCACTTCACCAAATTTCTTGTAGACATCATCATGCTCTTCGTATTCATTGTGCTGTGCTGCCCTTAACAGGTCTTTCACATCAGGATAAATGTCTACCGGATATCCGCCGTCCACGGTAATTGTCTGTCCTGCAAGTTCCTTTAAGTAACTGTAAAAAACCCTTGCATGCTGACGCTCCTGATCAGCAGTAAAACGAAATACTGCTTCAATCACCTGAAGTTTTTCTTTTTTGGCCTGAGATGCTGCAAATGTGTATCTGTTTCTGGCCTGGCTCTCTCCTGCGAATGCACGCATCAGATTATCCTTTGTCTGGCTTGTTTTAAAATCCACTGTCATAATATCTTCCTTTCCTGCTCTAAACTTTATACACGCCTTATTATTTCCCCAGACTGCCATATTATTCCTGAAATACAGCAGTTTTTTCAAAAAATGCTTGCATAAATATATATGGTATGCTAAAATGATTTTCGGCTGATAAGTCGGCCGCTGTGGCGGAATTGGCAGACGCACTTGACTCAAAATCAAGCGGTTAACAGCCGTGCCGGTTCGAATCCGGCCAGCGGCATTAAGTAAAAAGCATACCTTAATAAAAAGACAGTCTTCCCTGAACGGAGGCTGTTTTTTTCTGTAAGTCCTCCCAAAAAGGCCGGGCCGGTCCCAAAGATTTTAGGACCAGTCCAGTCTTTTTGTCATATATAATATTTCTTACAGACCATATTAATTTTTCAACAAAAATAGGAGGTATGTAGTATGAAAATCAGTTACAGGCATTATCCTGACAGCCCCGCTGCAACCATGATAAGCGGAATAGGCAGAATGTTTTATAAAATCACATTGATCCTGGGAGCAATTTCGTTGATCGTTGGTGTACTTGGCTTTCTGACAAAGAGCAACGACGCCTCCTCCAGCCTTTATCTTGTCACCGGAGGAATTATATGCCTGGCAGCGGCAATACTTATAAGATTTTGCTCTGACAAGCTGGCTGAACATGTCAGCAGAAAAAAATAAAGCCCAGGAGCCAGAATGTGATGACCGCCTGCGCATTTAGTGATATAATGTTGCCAGACAATATTCCAAGGGGGAAACTGGCATGAATGTATATTTAAATAGTTACTTTGGCACTAAAAGAAACGGAAAAAATCCCGGAAAAAAAATAATATCCGGCAGAGAATTTAATTGGAACGGAAGACAGTGGAAAATTCCCGCTGTATATCTATGTGAAGACGGGCTGGCAGTTGATTTCTGTATTTTGGTTCCGGGAGCTGAAGCTAAAAAACACCTCTCCCGCTGGTATAATAAATGCCTGGAAAACAAGCTAACCGATGAAGAAAACGAAATATTAGAAAAGGAAAATCCATTCAGCCTGTCTTTCCATGCCGCGGCATTCCTGGGAGAAATAGAACTGCCGGGACTTGGCGCATCTTCTGTATCATGGCATCCCTGCAGTACAGGCAGAGAACATATAGCTGAAGAACTGATGGAAAGTTATGGATGCAGCCGCAAAGAAGGCTGGCTGTTTGTCAGGTCTTCCTTCGGGTGGCCTGACGGCATAAAACCAGAAACCACACAGGAACACTTAAGTTCACTACGTCTGACTCTCACTGCCCACCCAGTCTTTTATCCAGGCTTTCATTTTAAAACCGAAGAAGGCCAGACCCCTCAGGATCTGACCTTTACCCATCCTGTTACGATGGAAGTGTATACGCTGAATATTATCTCATGCGAGGCTGGAAGGCTTCCCGGTGATGTTTTTTCCCGGGACAGGGGCCTGATATATCCCAGGAATTATCTGTCCCTGTCATATAAAGTGACCCCGGACTTACCGCCTGAAGTCTTCCGCATACAGGACTGTAATCCCTGTGACCCGCCCCGCAGGGAAAAAGATGCATCCAAACATCCCCTGGCCTCTTCTGTATCCATAATAGGAGGTGGAAGCGGGCCTGTCTCCATTATTATTGCAGGCAAGAATGCAGAGGGAAGTACCTCCTATCCTGCCTGTTCTGCGCCCCGCTTTTCTCCGGTCAAATCAGTGGAATGGCGTACATCCTTCTATATAAGAGAATGCGAAGACATGACTGCAGACAATATTATTCCGTGCTGATCTCGTATTTTTGCTTTACGGTCACCCTGCTGCCTTTTCCTTTCACACTCTCGATAAAAAGCCCATATTTGATGCCGTCCACCAGCTTTATCCTGTCATTTACATTCATCAGCGCGATGCCGAATCCCCTGTTTTGGGGGATCCGGGCCTGAAGGACAGGCTTCTCCAGTTCTTTCTTCAGCTTTATGACTTCCTCTTCTTCCATGCCTTCCCCGTTATCTTCCACATAGATGAGAAGATCCTTCCCCTCCACTCTTGCACTGATTTTTATGACGCCCCTGTGGGACGCAGCCGGCAGTATTCCATGCACCCACGCGTTTTCCACAAGCGGCTGCAGCAAAAGCTTCATACATCTTACGTCTTCCAGGTGTTCTTCCATCTCCACCTTATAATCTATGCTGTCATCGTAACGGACATTGATGATGTCCACATAAGCGCGGACATGATCCAGCTCTTTCTTCAGCGTGGAAAAGGTCTCCTTACAGTTTACACTGTAGCGCATCATTTCTGAGAGATCTCTCGTCAGTTTTACAATAGGTTCGATCTCCTCTATCTGGGCAATACAATAGATATTATCCAGGGTATTATGGAGAAAATGCGGGTTGATCTGCGCCTGCAGCATGGAAAGCCTGGCCTCTTTTTCATTTAGCTCAGATAAATATTTCTTGGCGTTCAGCTCCTGGATCTTTTTCTTCATCTGATTGAACCGTTCACCTATCTGCCCGGCCTCATCATCCCCCACCACATCCAGATATGTATCATCATCTTCTTCCATTGTATGGATCATCTTATTCAGCACCTGTATGGGGAAAAGCGCCCTCCTGGATACGGCCATGGCTATCAGGATCCCTGCCAGAGCTATTATTGCTATAATGATGTCCACTGTACTTACCAGCTGGTTCACATCCTTAAACAGCTCCTTCTCCATATCTACTGTAGTCAGCACCCATCCATAAGAATCCAGTAAAGTACTTGTATAAAAAGCCCCGTCCTTTGAGTCGGTCAGGTATTCACTCCTCTTCCTGATCAGTTCAGAATAATCAAGACCCGCAGCCCGGGCAACATGTTCCTCCGTTACCCCCTTCTCATAGATCACTTCACCGTCCAGATCAGTGATGACAAGCCCTTTATTTTCTGAAAATAAATAAGAAAAAATATCTTCGATCTCAGCAAACTTTATAGCTATCATCATAAAGGGCATCGCAGCCCCTTTTGCGCCCTGTTTCTGTCCGCCCAGAGGACGCAGAAAAAGGAGCACCTCCTGCTTCTGGACATTTTTCGGAAGATAATCCTCCATGACAGGCCCATACACCACGCGCTCTCCAAGATCCTCCAGGAATTTAGCGTACCAGGCCTCATCAGAAGCCACAAATCCTTCCCTTATCACAGAATCCCCTGCATATATATAGTCGCCCTTCCCCCAGTAGAATAAAATACCATCCACTGCTTCATACAGATTGTTCGCATATACTCTCTGGAGTATCTTATCCCTGGCCTCCAGCTCCTGCTTGAGATTTTCATAGTAAGAAAGCCTGCCGTCATTCTCGGCAAGCTGCTGATAATATTCCCCCGTACCATAATTGATCATAAACTGGTTTACTCTGTCATACAGGCTTTTTAGCTCATAATCAGTCCTCTTCATCATCTGAGAGTTATATTTCACCCTCTGCTCCTTTATAAAGCTGATGAAAAAGCGGTTCATCACAATTGTATTTCCCAGAAGCACAAGCAGCAGGGCCAGCACAAAGCCTGTGATCACCTTGAGCTGCACCTTGCTTTTCCATGTCTTATAGATCATCATCCCCACCCTTCAGTTCAATCATCAGCTTTTTCTTGTAATCTCTGGGAGCCTCCCCTGTCAGCTTTTTGAAGACCTTATTAAAATAGTGGATATCCGGATACCCCACAAGCACTGCGATATCCACTATCTTTCTGTCCGTTGTCATCATCAGCTCCTTTGCCTTCTCTATCCTGTACCCCATGAGATAATTCATCAGGGTAGTCCCCATGCTCTTCTTGAACATAGAGGAGAAATAAGCTTCACTAACATGGTATTTGGCTGAGATTCCAGACAGGCTGATCTTTTCCCCGTAATTGCTGCGTATGTCCTCAGTCACCTGCCGGATGATATCATCCACATTTTTTCCTGTCACAGATACAGGCGGCTGGGGCTGCTTTGCTACAGAGCCATGGTCCTGTTCCTGTTTTTTAATATCTGGCTTTTCATTGATCCTGATTTCTTCTATGCTCCTTCTTATGGCATCGTTTAATGCCTCCCGCGCCACTGGCTTCAGCAGATAATCCACTGCTTTATAATTAAGCGCTGATTTCACATACTCGAAATCATTATAGCCGGACAGCATGATGATCTTGGTTTTCGGGGACTTCTGATATATCCTGCGGCAGAGGATGCAGCCATCCTCTTTAGGGAACCTCACATCTGAAATGATGATATGGGGACGGCACTCATCAAATAATCTTTCTGCCGCCTCAACGCTGTCAGCCTCCATGATATTTCCGATCAGGCTGCCCTGTCCGTCAATCATTTTAATGATACCCTTCCGTATCCATCTCTCATCATCTACCACAAGAATATCGTACATTCATAATCCCCTTTACAAGTTATTCCCTGCTGTACAATTCCAGGCTGTCATCATCCTCATCCAGCCAGGCTATAGTCTCCCAGATGCGCTGGCCGTTATTGGACTGCCTGCTGCCGGGAGTACTCCTGCCATTCTCCACATACCCTTTTAGAATATCCCGCAGCTGTTTGGCTATTTCCGGATATTCCCTGATCACATTCACCTTCTCGCCTATATCATTTTCCAGATTATAGAGCTGGAATCTGGGAAGGCTCTTGTCTTCCTTGCCCGGCACCGGGTCAGACCATCCGCCTGAGCCAGGACACATCTCTAATTTAAAACTGCCCTTCCGTATTGAGAGAGAGCCGTCTATGCTCTGGTGCACCAGATCCTCCCTCACCCCGCCATGGCCCTGCTCCAGCCAGAGCGGCAGGCTGCTGACACTGTCCTCGCCCATGTTATCAGGAAGGCAGCGTCCGAAATATTCTGCCATAGTAGCCATCAGGTCGCACAGGCACACAAGCTCCGTACAGACAGCGCCTTTCCTGATCATGGCCGGCCACTGTATGATCAGAGGTATCCTGTGGCCCCCCTCATATATGTCTGCCTTTGTGCCTCTGAAGACATAGCTTGGATTGTGTCCATGCTCTTTTAGTTCCCTGAAATCAGCCATGGGCGAACATCCGTTGTCTGAAGTGTAGATAAGGATAGTATCCTCATAGATCCCCTCATCCTTCAGCTTTTTCACAATTCTGCCGACAACATCGTCACAGTGGAGGACAAAATCGCCATATTCATTTGTCCCTGATTTCCCCTGAAAAGATTTCGAAGGCAGAATAGGTGTGTGCGGCGCCGGCATAGGGAAATACAGGAAGAAAGGCGCATCCTTGTACTCTTCTATCTTTTCGCACGCCTTGTCGGTCAGTTCATCCAGGACATTTTCATGGATAAATCCCGGCGCTGTGGGCCCTTCTCTCCAGAAGCCCTTGCCCTCACCTTTACTGATATGGTCCGGGAGGGCGGTGAATCTGTCATTCTCAATATAGATATAAGGAGGCATATCCAGAGAGCCGCTTATCCCATAATAATAATCAAATCCATTTGTTATCGGAGAAAAACTGACAGGCGCTGAATAATCCACACCCGTACATGCATCAAAGTCCGGTTTTTCATAAAAGTCGTCTGTCTTGGCAAAGCTCATGCCCAGATGCCATTTTCCTACAATAGCTGTGCGGTAGCCCTCCTCTTTAAACAGATGGGCTACCGTTTTTCTGCCTTCCTCGATAAGCGGTTCTGAATATCCGCCTATCACGCTGGATTTCAGACGGGAGCGCCAATTATAGCGCCCCGTCAGTATTCCATATCTGGATGGGGTGCACACCGCCGAGGTGGCGTGTGCATCTGTGAAACGCATCCCGTTTTCACACATCCCATCCAGGTTCGGAGTTTTAAAAGGACAATTTTCATTGAAGGCTGAAATGTCCCCATACCCCATATCATCAGCCAGAATATAGATCACATTTGGCTTTTTCCTGCTCTGGTCTGTCATTATTTCGTCTCCATGCCATAGTTGTTGTCTGCACTCCAGCCGTTCTCTGCCATGATCTCGCCCAGAACTTCTGTGTAAGCGCTGTTCATTGTCTCGCCCAGCTCATTTACATCGATGCCGTCTGAGAGGAAATCCTGTCCGGCTCTCTGGAAATAGTTGCGCAGTTTCTCATTGATGCCTGTGTAATATGGCATACGCAGCGGCTCTTCAACAATCGTGAAGCCTGCTAAATTATCAGGAAGCTGTGCAGATGTTGTCAGAGGGATCCTGCAGATCTCTTCTGCAAGGCGTACCTGAACTTCCGGTGATGACATGTACTGGCAGAAATCAATTGCCGCGTTTAATCTGGCTTCATCATTTTCCAGATCTTTATTTACTGCATAGATGATGTCCGGCTGTCCGCCCAGGATGATAGATTTTCCAAGCGCTGTGTCAGCTGTCTCTTTTGTGATGACAGGTATAGGCATAACTCCGTATTCAAAGCTGTCTCCTACAACAGCCTCGATGTCTGCCAGATTGATGGACATAGCCTGAACCATGGCTACTTCACCTCTCTCGAACATCTGGATAGCTGTCTTCTGGTCAAGTCCGTTATAGTCGGATGTCCAGTACTGTGAGAAATCCTTCATAAGCTCAAATCCTTTTATAAGCTCCGGCTTAGTAAAGTCGATCTTGCCTTCATCCACGCCTTTTGCGATCTCCTGAAGTTCCACATATCCGTTTCCTGATACATCCAGTTCATCCACGAGTGAGCTGTTCAGCTGGCCTGATATAGAGTTATTAAACCATAACCAAGACAAATCTGCAATAGTTGCATTCGGGAATCCAAAAGGTGTGATCCCTGAATCTTTTAATTTCTGACATGCATCCATAAATTCTGCCCATGTCTCAGGTACCTTGGCGCCTGCCTGCTCAAAAGCTGTCTTATTGTAGAAGATCCTGACTACAGATGTGCTTGACGGGTACCCTGGCACATCATTTTCTGTGAGGTACATCCTCTCCAGAATAGATTCCGGAAGTGTATCCTTCCAGGCCTTCCCTGCATCATATGCGCTTTCTTTTTCATACAGATCCTTAAAGTTATACAGATAACCGCTGTCATAATCAGTGCTCAGGTCATAAATAATACCTGTATACACATCCGGTCCCTTTCCGGCTGCAAACTGTGTTGTCAACCATGTTCTGTAGTCAGCTGACGGGAGGGCTTCAAACTGGATCTCCACCCCTGCTTTCTCTTCATACTCATCGATAATTGCATTCACTACTTCATTGGCATGTTCATTTGTATCAAGATCCTGGGCAAATACAAGTTTAATCTTCTCATCAGAATTTCCCACCTTCTGAACTTCTGTCTTTTGGACCTGGGCTGTATCCTGGTTCTTTGTCTCTTCAGGCGCCGTGCTGCTGCCTGCACACCCCGCTGCCATAGATGCCGCCAGGGACATTCCAAGTACCACTGCTGTTGCTTTTCTTAACTTCATAATCAAATCCTCCTATTTATAATATAATTTTAATAGATAACAAATTTTCAGCGCTGCGATTAACCTTTTACAGCTCCCTGTGTCAGTCCGGCCACAAATGACTTGCTGGCAAAACAGAACAGGATGATCAGCGGAAGTGACGCTGTCACATAACCCGCAAACAGAATGCCGTCTCCTTCAATAGCTGAACGTATCAGCTTTGTCAGCGCCACAGTGATTTGCTGCGTCTCTGGCCCGGATGTGGATACAAGAGGCCACAGATAATTATTCCAGGCTGAAAGCCCTGTCACGATCACCACTGTAGATATAGTAGGCTTGGAAAGAGGCACTACTATCCTGCTTAAGATATGCAGGTCCCCCGCCCCTTCCATATCTGCTGCTTCGAAGAGGCTCTTTGATATGGATTCCATGGAGCTCTTCAGCAGGAAGGTCCCGGTGGCTGCTCCCGCCGCTGCCGGAGGGAATATCAGGCCGGCGAAGGTATTGTACATACCCAGCTGGTTGATCTGTATAAACTGAGGTATCAGAAGCACAAACCCCGGAATCATCAGCATAGCGATAATACCGATATACAACAGCCCTGATGCGAAAAACTTAAATCTGATAAATGCATAGGCTGCCAGTGTGGATACAAATACCACCAGAGCGATCACGCATACGGTAACAATAAGTGAATTAAACATTGGCCTTACTATCTGTTCCCCTGCTTTTACATAATTTGTAAAATGCAGCCCCCCCATGGGTATCCATGGATTCACAACGATTTCCTTGCTCCATTTAAAAGAGTTGACAAGCAGGAGGTAAAAAGGCAGCAATGTCAGTGCCAGCAAAAGTCCCAGAAGGACCCTCCCAAAAACACGTGCAAACTTACTCATATAATCTCCTCCTCTAATCAGCCGCTTCTGTATTTTTCAGAAACTTGTTGTTAAACGCCGTAAGAATCAGTATCAGCATAAACAGCACTACGCCAAGAGCTGAACAATATCCCATCCTTCTGTAGGTGAAGCCCTGCTCATACATATACACAGCGGGCACCATAGTTGACTGTCCGGGTCCTCCCTTAGTCAGGATAAAGATGGAATCAAATATCTGCAGCGAATTGATGATAGCAAGTGTGATCATCAGCTTCAGCTGGCTGGCCAGCATGGGAAGGTCTACCTTCAGGAAACGCTGTACTATATTGGCCCCATCCAGCTGGGATGCCTCAAAATAATCTTTTGGTATACCCTGTATGGCTCCGAAATAAATCAGAAACTGCATGCCGCCCATCATAGCCATCCCGATCCACGGAAAACCGATCGCCAGGATCGATCCAAGCGCCGTCCCCGAACTGCCCAGCCAGGGCTTTGCCAGATTTCCAAGTCCTACCATGTTCAGGAAATTGTTCAGGACTCCCGTATCGCCTGCCAGGATCCATTTCCACAAAAGGATCACTACCACTCCCGGCACTACCATAGGAAATGTAAAAGCCGTCCTGATCGCATACTGTTTCCTTGACGATTTCACTGCGTACAGCAGTTCGGCTGCCAGCAGCGGGACTGTGACTACGATGATCACCTGGACTATTGTAACGATTCCCGCCCTCAGGATACTGTTCAGAAACATCTTGTCCCCAAATGCCTCCGCATAGTTTTTCAGCCCTATGAATTCGTTCATATTGGCGCCGTTCCAGTTAAAGAGAGATTTTACAAACGCCATCCCGAATGGTATGTACTTAAAGGTTATCAGCAGGAAGTACACTGGCACCAGGAACAAAAACGGCTTCAATATCTTGAAAAACGATTTCTTTTTTCTTCTTTCCATGTCGCTCCTCCTTTTCATTGAAACCATCATATCATAATGTTTTAAGGAATTATTTGTAGTATTTTACTAGTTTAGTGGTATTATTTTTCTTTTTTTCATCATTCTTTAACATTTGCCCATCATTATTTTATACTCCAGCCAGCATTTCTTCCAATTGCCTGTCCGTTTTCCATACCGTGTCCATCAATATTCCCGTATATGTTATCGCTTTTCTTACTCCCGGATCTATGTTAAAATTAACATAATAAATATAAAGGAGGAATGCGTTTGGAAAAATACCTGCTGATTGTTTCACTCATCTGTATAATATCTGTCGTATGCAGCAAGCTCTTTGCCCGTTTTGGAATACCTGCCCTGCTGCTGTTTCTGGCTCTGGGGATGCTCATGGGATCAGACGGCATCGCAGGCATCTCATTTGATGATTACGGGCTCACGGAACATATCTGTTCTGCTGCTCTTCTTTTTATCATGTTCTACGGAGGCTTTGGCACCAACTGGGATGCTGCGAAGCCTGTAGCTGTCAAATCTATCCTGCTCTCCACCTTCGGAGTGATCCTGACTGCTCTGATAACAGGAGTCTTCTGCTATTTCGTTTTAAGGACCTCGCTGCTGGAGGGCCTGCTCATAGGCGCTGTTCTGGGCTCCACAGACGCTGCTTCTGTATTTTCCATTCTCAGGGGAAAAAAGCTGAATCTGACAGGAGGTCTGGCTTCCCTGCTGGAAATCGAGAGCGGAAGCAATGACCCTATAGCATATATGCTCACCATCATCATCCTGGGACTGATGCAGGGAAATGGCGCCGCCAGCCTGCCTCTCCTGCTTTTTAAGCAGATATTTTTCGGGCTGGCATTCGGAGCTGCCATCGGCTGCGCCACAGCTTTTCTTATGAAGAAATTCTCCTTTCACTCAAACGGGATGCATCTGATCCTCGTGTTCGCAGTAGCCATCAGCGCCTATTCCATGCCGGTGCTCCTGGGGGGCAATGGATTTTTAAGTGTCTACATAGCCGGAATCATTCTGGGCAACAGTGCAATCTCAGATAAAATTGAACTAGTGCATTTCTTTGACGGACTGACCGGGATCATGCAGATCCTGCTGTTTTTCACGCTTGGCCTGCTCTCCTTTCCCAGCCAGATGCTCCTGATCCTGCCAAGCGCAGCCCTGATAGCGCTCTTTCTGACGCTGGTGGCCAGGCCGCTGGCAGTCTTTGCCATACTGACTCCCTTTAAGGTCCCCTTCAGGCAGCAGCTCCTCGTGTCCTGGGCAGGCCTAAGAGGCGCAGCCAGCATTGTATTCGCCATAGCAACTGTAGTAAGCCCGGCATACACCAAAAATGATATTTTCCATATTGCCTTTTTCGTATGCCTTTTGTCTGTGGCCATACAGGGCTCCCTGCTTCCCCTCTTGTCCAGGCGTCTGGGCCTTATAGAGAAAGACTGCAATGTCTTTCGCACCTTTAATGATTATCAGGATGCAAAAGAATTAAACCTCATAGAGGTGCGCCTCAGCGAAGGACATCCCTGGGTGGGACAGACGCTTTCTGATATCTCCATGCCAAAGGATATGCTGGCAGTCATGGTAAAGCGGGAGGGGGAAACTCTCATCCCCAATGGTTCTACCCGTATCCGGCTCTCTGACAGCATCATTATCAGCTGCAGCAGCTACACCGACAACTCAAATGTGAACTTAAGCGAAGTCTTTCTGGACAAAGATCATCCGTGGGTCAACCAGCCTGTAAACAATATCTCCCTCCCTGACAGTTCTCTTATAGTTATGGTGAGGCGGGGGCAGGAAAATTTTATTCCGGACGGAAACAGCATGCTTAAAAAAGGAGATACCCTGATTTTGTGCAGCGATGTTTAAATCGTTGCCGGGTTACTGGTCACAGAGCGGCCAGTGATGTTAAATCCTTCCTTGACGCGTCAGACAAAAGGGTTATATAATTAAATTAATAAGAATTTCCCTGTAATGCAAAATGATAAGTGCGCACTGCTCATCATTTAAGCGAGGAGGAAGGAGTTATAAAAGATGGAAAGTAACCATAGTGTTACAAAAGTCATTAAACGGTTTCAGGATTTCCGGTACAAGCTTGTATTTGAAGGTCTGTGCATTGGAGCCGTGGCAGGTCTTGTTGTTGTGCTGTTCAGGCTGATCCTTGGAAAATTGGAGATACTGCTGGAAGAACTCGTAGTATATGTACAGGTCCACCCGTGGTTCATGGCAGTGTGGTTCCTTATCCTGCTCTGCGGCGCCGTCATCACCACCCTGCTTCTGAAATGGGAGCCTATGATATCCGGTTCAGGCATCCCACAGCTGGACGGCGAGATCCAGGGCTATTTCCAGCAGACCTGGTGGAGAGTGCTGACAGCCAAATTTCTGGGAGGGATCATCACTATCGGTTCAGGCCTTTCCCTCGGGCGCGAAGGCCCGTCCATACAGCTTGGAGCCATGGTGGGAAAAGGATTTGCCCGGCTCACCAAAAGAATGAAGGTGGAGGAAAAGATGCTGATCACCTGCGGTGCCAGCGCAGGGCTTTCAGCTGCCTTTAATGCCCCTATCGCAGGCGCCCTGTTTGCGCTGGAAGAAGTACATAAAAATTTCTCAGTAGAGATACTCCTCTCCTCCATGGCCTCCGCCATTACAGCCAATTTTGTCTCCAGAAACGTATTCGGCTTAAAACCTGTATTCGATTTTTCAGGCGCTATTGCCATTCCGCTCTCCCACTTCTGGATCGTTATCCTGCTGGGAGCAGTTGTGGGACTTATAGGTGTGCTTTATAATTTCTGCACGGACCGTGTACAGAAGCTTTATGATAAGATCCCCAGCCAGTTTATCCGTACCCTTATCCCGTTTATGCTGGCAGGGCTCTTCCTGTATTTCTGTCCTGCAGTACTGGGAGGCGGCAGCAGCCTTGTTATGGATATTGCGGACAAGATCCCGCTCATCACACTGGCAGCGCTGCTTGTTATCAAGTTTGCATTTTCTATTACCAGCTTCGGTGCAGGCATACCGGGCGGGATTTTCCTGCCTCTCCTGGTCCTGGGCGCCCTCTGCGGCGGGGTCTTCCACGGCATCGCTGACGCTCTGGGCTCTGACCTGAACCTGGGCGCCCTGCTCATACTCGGCATGGCCGGAAGCTTCGCCGCAATTGTCCGCGCCCCCATAACAGGCATCCTTCTTATCACTGAAATGACAGGCAACTTCACCCATCTGATGTTCATCGCTCTTGTATCATTGACTGCGTTTACTGTAGCTGATGTCTGCCATGCCAAACCCATCTATGACCAGCTGCTGCGCAGAATGCTCTTTAAGGCCGGCAGAGTCAAGAGGGAAGAGACAGGTGAAAAGCTGCTGCTTGAGACGCCCATACATCTGGGGTCACCGATCTGCGGAAAGCGCATACGCGAAGTCAGCATACCTGACCGCTGTCTGATCATAGCCGTCAAACGGGGAGAGATCGAGATCGTGCCCCGGGGCGAGACAAAGCTGGAAGCCGGAGACGGACTGATCGTACTCTGTGATGAGGCCTACAGCCCGGAAGTCACCCAGATGATGGAGGAACAGTGTAAGGCGGTAGTCGCGCCTGATGAATTCTAGACGGTAATAAAACAGGACATATAGAATCTGTCTAAGCATTTTCTATATGTCCTGTTTTTTTGATCAATCCGCGGATCAGCTCCCGAAAAATTCCCATACCCTGTTCTTTGGATCATTCAGGTCATTGTACTGAAGCATCCTGTACTGGTCCAGCAGTGACTGCTCATCCTCGTCCGCTTCTCCATCCTTCCAGTTGTGGAAGGCAATGCCCTCTTCTGATGCATCAGCCCAGAAATTGGCAGTTATCACAGGGAAATCCTCCCGGAGGCCTCCCAGATAACTCTGGAAGCCGCTCAGAGGCAGATTGGCTTTTTCCAGAAGAAGCCCGCCCAGATAATTGGCGCTGATTGCATCAACCTGTTCTTCTTCTATATCATAGTTTGCCCACATCACAAAGGGCACAATGTAACCTTCTGAAAATTCATCAACGCTGTCTTCCCTTGCCTCTGTATCCTTACCCAGCAGCCTGAGTATTACATTGGATATGTAATCTGACGGCTGATGGTCGCCAAACATCAGAATGACTGTATGCTCATCCTGGCCTGCAAAGTACTCTGTCAGATCCTGGAATGCTTCATCAGAGCGCTTTATAAGGCTCAGATAACGCTCCGCCGAGATCTGGCTCAGTGTCTTTCCTGACTCATCCAGGTCAGACAAATAGACATCTTCCTTAAAGTCATCAAACTCTTTGCTGTACCCTCCATGGTTCTGCATTGTCACTTCAAATGCAAAAAGCCTGTCATCCTGCTGCTTCTCCTCATACAGTTCAATGATCTTATTAAAAGCAGATTCATCATCTACATATCCTCTCAGAGTGGAAGCGCCGCTAAAATCTGACTTAAAATAAGAATTGTCAAATCCAAGATCCGGATAAACAGTATTCCTGTTCCATCCTGTAGCGTAGTATGGATGGAGGGCAGCCGTCTGATATCCCAGACTTTTCAGATGGCTTGCAAGTGAGGGCATCTGGCTCTTTACATACTGCTGGTAAGCAACACTGCCGCTTGGCAAAAAGGCCATCGTATTTCCTGTCAGGAATTCAAATTCTGTATTAGCTGTATTTCCTCCCTTTACAGATACGTAAAGATTGCCCTTTACAGTATTTTCCTCAAGAGAATGGATATATGGCATAAAATCTTCACTCACATTAAAATCACCGTACACAGAAAGGTCAGAAAATGCCTCGTTCATGATAACAACTATATTGGGCATGTCCGATATATCTGTCAGCGCATCTTTATTGTCATCCTTATTTTTTTCTTCCAGAGAATCCGCAATTTCCTCTACAGCCTCTTTTGAATATCCCGACGGTTTCTCAATATTCAGATACTGGAGATTTGCCAGAAATGCTCCTGCGAATCCATTATTCCGATACAGCACATTTGGCGTAAAGAGGATGTTATCAAGTCCAAACAGATTTTCTGTAAACTTTGTCTGTATCCCCTGGACATATCCAAAAAGCAGTACGGCTGACAGCACTATGGAAGCAGCACGCACCTTCACCTTCCGGATCCTGATACTTGTCTTCTCACCCAGTATCATCAAAAATATAAATCCCATCAGGACAAACACAAGACGGTCACTGACAGTAAAAGTATAATTATCCGCTATCGTTACTGCTGTCCCCAGTGAATAGAAATCCCACGGAACGATAGGTGAGGATCTGAAGCTCACCACGAAATAATTTGCCATGCCAAAGATCATGGGTATCACAGGCCCTGCAACACATCCCCATCTGGTATTTCCAAACAGAGAGGAAAACAGCAGGTAGAGCAGCAGATAAAACAGATAGTTCAGTATCAAGATCGGAAATGTCAAGTCCCAGGGCACATGTGTATAAAATTCCATACAGCAGAGCGCCAGCAGGGGTAAGATGAAAAATATGATACCGCCTGCTATCTTGTTAACAGGGATCCTGATAATAATAAGAAGGCCTGCAAGTATTGAGAGAAACAGAGCCAAGGCAAATTTCCCCGCCGTCATCCCGCCTTCCTGCAAAGCCACTATGCTGAGTACAGACAAGGCAATTGCCACTGCGCTAGCAATGGCAACCCTCACCTTTGAGATATTGAGATATTTCTTCATTTATTTCGCCTCGACTATGTGCATCATGTTAGTTATTGTCCCTTCACCGGTAACAAAATTCGTAGCCGGATCTCCCGCTGTAAATACAGCCAGCTGTCCTCTCTTTATCAGCTTTTTCTTTCTGATAAGAATCATAGAATTGGCAATGATGCTGCTCGTTGTCTCTTCCTGATTTCCCAGGAACGGCCTTACTCCCCAGTACAGCTGCATCCTGCGCACAGCTTCCTCATTGGGGGAAATTGCATATATAGGCATCTCAGGGCGGAAATTAGAGATCAGCCTGGCTGTCTGCCCTGAAATAGTTGGTGTCACTATGCAGACTGCATCCAGGTTATGTGCTGTAGATACCGTAGCAAAGCCTACAGCGCTTGAGATGCTCTTCTTTCTGCGGCTCTTGGCATTCTTTATAAGCAGTTTATAATCCAGATGGGCCTCTGTCGTTTCAGCGATCTTGGCCATCATCCTGACTGCTTCCACTGGGTATTTTCCCATAGCAGTCTCACCGGAAAGCATAATGGCGTCACTGCCGTCATAGATAGCGTTTGCCACATCTCCCGCTTCCGCCCTTGTAGGCCTGGGATTCCTTATCATAGAATCCAGCATCTGTGTTGCCGTGATAACAGGCTTATAATGATCATTGCATTTCCTGATAATCTTTTTCTGGATATACGGAACCTCGTCAGCCGGTATCTCCACACCAAGGTCTCCCCTGGCAACCATTATCCCGTCGGCTTCCTGGATGATCTCATCTATATTCTCCACGCCCTCCGCATTTTCAATCTTGGCTATGATATGGACATGGCTTCCTCCGTTCGCATTCAGGATCTTCCTTATCTCCCGTATGCAGCCTCCGTTTCTCACAAAGGATGCGGCAATAAAATCAAAGCCCTGCTTGATGCCGAAGAGAATATCCTCTTTATCTTTTTCTGTGACATTCGGAAGGTTTACGCCTACATTCGGCACATTGATGCCTTTCCGTTCTCCCAGCTCACCGCCGTTGATAACGGTACAGCTTATCTCCTCATCTGTCACTTTCTCTACACGCAGTCCGATCAGGCCGTCATCGATGAGGATCGTATCACCCTTATTTACATCCTCACAGAGCTCAGGATAAGTGATAGAGCATTTTGTCTCATCCCCCACTGTCTCTTCCATCATGAGAGAAAAGCTGTCTCCTGCCTTTAATTCCACCTTCTTCCCGTCCTTCAGAAGGCCGGTGCGGATCTCAGGACCCTTTGTATCCAGAAGCATGGCAACCGGTATCCTCAGTTCATCCCGGATGCTTTTCAGCAGCTCTATCCTGCCGCGGTGTTCCTCATAATCACCGTGGGAAAAGTTAAACCTGGCAACATCCATGCCGTTTTCAATCAGCTGCTTCAGCAGATCGCGGTCATTCGTGTTAGGTCCCATGGTACATATAATCTTCGTTTTCTTCATTTAATTTCTCCTCTGAACTATGTTATTAAGTTGCTCCGGCAGCGCCCTCATATCAGGCACCCCTATTTATGCTTGTGGACATGGTTAAACAGATGGTCCTGACAATATTCGTAATTCCCGTCACACTTGGAGCAGAAACGGAATTCTAGGTTGTCCCCGTCCAGCTCTGTCCGCCCGCAGACGGCGCACTTATGCTTTGTAACACCCTTCGGAGTGCTGGTGGCCTGCTTATACTTCCGCTTCCTGTTTATCTCTCCTGGTGAGACTCTTTTATAATTCCTTGTCATCAGGAAGAATACAATGAAGTTAAACAGTGATGCGATGATCGCAACCTTTCCCACCCATGAAGACTTAACAAAGGAATACAGTATAAATACTCCGTAGACCATTCCCATCCATTTCATCTTTATAGGGATCAGGAAATACAGCATGACGCGCATCTCCGGATACATGGCGGCAAATGCCAGGAAGATGGACATATTAATATAATAAGTGCTGAACAGCGCAGAGCCGAACAAAATGTTTCCTCCCAGGATAAAATACAGAAGGAATGCGCCCAGCGCCGTAGCTATGATACCCGTAAAAATATATACATTATACCTGAAAGCGCCCCAGGTATGCTCCAGCGTATTTCCTATTGAATAATAGAAAAAAAGCATAATAATTGTAAAGATATCAAGGCTTGAGGGCGGCACGATGACCCATGTCACCAGCCTCCAGACCTGGCCCCGCAGGATAAGTCCCGGCTCAAGGGTGAGATATCCTAAAATCTGCGGTGAAAACATGAGCAGTACATAGCCTGCCGCATACAGCGCTATAATATATGCCGACAGGTTATGTATAGCATGCCTGCCGAATTTCCGTTCCATCTTGTTTAAAAAATTCATTCTGTCACCTTTCCTTTTTCACTTTTTTCAGAAAAGATCTTTTTTGGAGAAGATCAGAGCAACCACAAGGCTTAAGACCAGTGAAATGAGGATCACGATCAAAAATCCATAGGGGCTGTCCGCAAACGGCATGCCTGCAGGGTTTACATTCATTCCATAAGCGCTGAATATCATTGTCGGTATAGCCATAACGATCGTCACTGTTGCCAGGAACTTCATGACAATATTCAGATTGTTGGAAATAACAGATGCAAATGCATCCATCATGCCGCTTAAGATACCGCTGTAGATATTGGCCATCTCAATAGCCTGCTTGTTCTCTATAATAACATCCTCCAGAAGCTCTTCATCCTCCGGGTAGTGCTTGATACTCTCAGTCTTTAGCAGCTTCTCCAGAACCACCTCATTGGAACGCAGGGAAGTGGTAAAATATACGAGGCTCTTCTCCAGCTCCAGAAGTTCTATCAGCTCCTGATTCTTTGTGGATGCATGGAGCTTCTGCTCTACCTGCTCGCTTTTTTTGTCAATCACACGCAGATAATGCAGGTACATGGTAGCATTCTTATACAGGATCTGCAGGATGAACCTAGTCTTCTTATAAGTGAAGAAATTCCTGACCCTGCCGTCCATGAACGCAGACAGTACCGGCGTATCCTCCAGGCATACTGTAAAGATCAAATCATCTGTCACGATAATTGACATAGGTATGGTCACATACCACTCCTTATCGTTGCGCTCCTCTATGATGGGGATGTCCACAAGGATCATAGTATAATTATCCCCCACATCTATACGTGAGCGTTCTTCCTCATCCAGAGGGGCCCTCAGATCGTCCACCTCTATCTGGTATTCTTTTGAGATATCAAGTATCTCTGTAGCTGTAGGATTTACAAGTGCAATCCAGCAGCCCTCCTGTACTTCGTTTACCTGATGGACTGCCCCATCAATCGTCCTGAAAATCTTAATCATGACTTTGTAACTCCTTTCGATTATCCGCGGACGGATAACCTGAAATGGACCGCCCTGCGATTATTTTATTTTTCCTGAAAACCTGCTTCGCTCAGGACTAGGCCCACCTTCCATGGAATCACTCTGCCTTTCCTCTTAACACTATAAAAGCTTTCGTCAATGCGAAAGCTTTTGACTTATCTACAGTTCACAATTTACACTTGACATTATAAATTCTAAGCGGCTATTTGTCAATCAACGGTGTTATTTTTTTCATATTCTTTACTTTCTTTTAATAAAGAAGCGGGAATGTCAACAGGTTCCAGACGGGGGATACAGAGTTCATCACCTATCTGAAGATTGTAGACATTTACATAGGGATTAGCCATCAGCAGGCTTCCCACCCTGACGCCGTATTTTTTTCCTAATTTATATAAAGTATCTCCTTTTTCTATTACATGGATAAATCCTCTGCATCTTCTGAAATTTTCCTCTTGTCCATACATATTATGCTCCATCTTTTTCTCCTTTATAATAATGTATAATAATATATATGCTTTTTACCCCTTTTGTGATAAACTGATAGAGAAGAACTCATTTTAATATTTGATAGAAGAAGGAGGAACATCATGGCTGGTTCAACATTTGGAAATATATTCAGGGTAACAACCTGGGGAGAATCCCATGGAAAGGGGATCGGGGTGGTAGTAGACGGCTGCCCGGCAGGGCTTGAGCTGGATGAAGATGATATCCAGCGTTTCCTGGACAGGCGCAGGCCCGGACAGAACAGGTATTCCACACCCCGCAAAGAAGATGATACTGTGGAGATCCTCTCAGGAGTCTTTGAAGGAAAGACTACAGGAACCCCTATCTCCATGATCGTATATAATAAGACACAGCGCTCAGGAGATTATTCTGAGATAGCAGGCTACTACAGGCCCGGACATGCAGATCTGACATATGATATGAAATACGGCTTCCGTGACTACAGGGGAGGAGGACGTTCCTCCGGCCGGGAGACTATCGGACGTGTGGCTGCCGGAGCCATAGCTGTCAAGATACTGGACAGGCTGGGAATCAGGATCCTGACATATACACGTGCTATCGGCCCTGTCTCCATTGACTACAGCCGTTTTGACCGCAGTGTCATTAAAGAAAATCCTCTCTTTATGCCTGACCGCACAGCTGCTGGGGCTGCCGCAGCCTTTCTGGATGAATGTATAAAGGACCAGGATTCCTCCGGAGGTGTGGTAGAATGTATCGTTAAAAATATGAAGCCGGGATTCGGCGATCCGGTCTTTGAAAAATTAGACGCAAATCTGGCAAAGGCTATTCTCTCCATAGGCGCCGTCAAAGGATTCGAGATCGGGGACGGATGTGCTGCAGCGCGTGCCCGGGGAAGTGAGAATAATGATGAATATACTCTCTCCCCTGACGATGAGATCATCAAGCTCAGCAACCACTCCGGAGGCGTGCTGGGAGGGATCAGCGACGGAAGTGACATTATCCTGCGTGCCTTTATCAAACCTACTCCGTCTATCAGCACTGAACAGTCTACTATTACAAAAGACGGCAGGAGCATACAGATAAAGGTAAAGGGACGCCACGACCCTGTCATCGTGCCGCGTGCAGTCGTCGTTGTTGAGGCTATGACAGCCCTGACACTGCTGGATATGCTGTTCGCCGGAATGACCTCCAGGATGGACAACCTGATAAAATTCTTTAAGCTCACAGACGGCCAATAAGGGACGCGTGAGCCAGGCAAGCCAGAATTTAACTTATTACAGCAAAAACATAAGGCCTGCGGCCGGATATTAAACTATCCCGGTCCGCAGGCCTTTTCTTATGAAATAAAACCCTCCTGGAGGATGCGCAGCTTTTGTTCTATAAATATTATTCCGGTGATCCTACTTTAGAGATCAGGATGCAGTTGGGCGTCTCTATAGTGATTGGTCTTCCCTTCATCACAAGCAGTCCTTTTTCATAATCAATTCTGAAGAATCTGATATCATTTGACTCGTGGTTAAGCACTACGAGAGTCTTCTCCTCCCCCGGTATCACAGCGATATCCTTAGGATACTTTCCGCTGATGGGCAGGATACACACTTTCGAAAGCATTCCCGTCTCCTGGTCTATCTTAAATACTCCCGCGCTGTTGTCTCCTGCTGTTGAACAGTAGAGATATTTGCCGCTCGGTGAAATCCTCAGTCCTGAAGCAGCACATGCCCCTTCAGCAGCATCCATAGGCGTATCAACAGTCTGGATCAGATCGAAACGAGGATTCTTTCCGCTGCCGTCGTATGTGTACACATTGATCTGGTTGCTGAGCTCACATATAACATACGCAAACTTTCCGTTTCTGCTGAATCTGATGAGCCTTGGCCCTGATTCCAGTTCACAGCGCACAATATCATAGAGCTTTAATTTTCCTGTTACAGGATTTACTGTATAGAGCTTGATCTGGTCAATCCCATTGTCAACTACACAGAGGTATTTTCCGTCAGGTGTGGGCATGGCACAGCTCACATGGGGGCGGAAATTCCTCTCAGCCACGCTGCCCAGCCCTTTGTGGAAGATGCCATCCAGGACACTGCCCAGCCTGCCGTCCTGATGTATGCGGACAACTGTGATCTTTCCGTCATGATATCCCCCTACAAACAGAAATTTTCCTGATATATCTGTGGACAAAAAACATCCTCTCATGCCATCGATCCCCACCTTATTGATAGGCTCCAGATCGCCTGTCTCCTGGTCTATCTTCAGCACCTCTACGCCCTCATCTGCTATTGAATAGAGATATTCCCCGTTATTAGATTTGCAGATGTGGGATGCATTATTTACAGGTATCACATTTCGTTCCTTCATTGTCCCATTCTCAGCGTCTATATCATATACATGGATACCAATGCTGCTTCCGTGGGTATATGTGCCTACATAAGCAACGTATCTGTCCTTTGATTCACTCATAATAATTCTCCTCCTTAAACTGTGCTGTTCGCCCTCCGGCATTTGTTCTTACTTATCTTATCATAAACATGTTTATTTGTTAATATAAAACTTTTTAAAATCTCTCTCTTTTCTATTGACAACGGGCATCAAAGATGTATAATCATTCTTAGCGTTTGTTTACTAATTGTAAACTTCATGTTTATCCACAAAGGAGGGATTCTCTTGCATATCGGTCAAAAAATCAAAGAACTGCGCACTGCCAGAGGGCTTACCCAGGAAGAGCTCGCTGACCGTACAGAACTTTCAAAAGGATTCATCTCACAGCTGGAAAGGGATCTCAATTCTCCTTCTATCGCAACGCTGTGTGACATCCTGCAGTGTCTCGGAACGAATCTAAGTGAGTTCTTCTGCGAGGAAACAGAGGAGCAGATCGTTTTCAGGGATGCGGACTATTTTGAAAAAATCGATCAGGAATATCACAATAAAATAGAGTGGATCGTTCCCAATGCCCAGAAAAATATGATGGAGCCCATACGCCTGACCCTTGAGCCCGGCGGTTCCACATATCCTGACCAGCCCCATGAAGGTGAGGAATTCGGATATGTGCTTTCCGGCAGCATCAGTATTATCATCGGCAAAAAGACATATAAGGCAAAAAAAGGGGAATCCTTTTATTACCAGCCTGCTAAGCAGCATTTTATCAAAAACACCGGCAAGACACCTGCCACATTAATCTGGGTGAGTTCACCTCCCAGCTTTTAAATCTACTTCAGGAGGAATTAAAATGAAAGACAAATTGATTGACCTTGTCAATATCACAAAATCCTTTGACGGACAGACGGTGCTGGATGAACTGAACCTCTACATCCGCGAGAACGAATTTTTGACCCTGCTTGGCCCAAGCGGCTGCGGCAAGACTACCACACTGCGCATTCTGGGCGGATTTGAGACGCCGGACAGCGGACAGGTGATATTTAACGGCGAGGATATTACGAAACTTCCTCCTAATAAAAGACAGCTGAACACGGTCTTCCAGAAATATGCTCTCTTTTCCCACATGAGCATTGCTGAGAATATTGCTTTTGGACTGAAAATCAAAGGCAAGAGCAAGACTTATATACAGGATAAGATCAAATATGCTTTAAAGCTTGTAAATCTGGAGGGCTTTGAGGACCGTTCACCTGATTCATTAAGCGGCGGCCAGCAGCAGAGGATCGCCATCGCAAGGGCGATCGTGAATGAACCAAAGGTCCTTCTTCTGGATGAACCTCTGGGCGCTCTGGACCTGAAACTGCGCCAGGACATGCAGTATGAACTGATCCGTCTGAAAAATGAGCTGGGCATAACCTTCATCTATGTGACACATGACCAGGAAGAGGCCCTCACCATGTCAGACACTATCGTTGTAATGAATCAGGGCTACATCCAGCAGATCGGAACACCTGAAAAGATCTACAATGAGCCTGAAAATGCCTTTGTGGCTGACTTTATCGGGGACAGCAATATCATTCCCTCCCTCATGGTGGAGGATAAGCTTGTAAAGATCCTCGGTGTTCCTTTCAAGTGCGTAGATACCGGCTTTGGCAAAAATAAACCAGTTGACGTAGTGATCCGCCCCGAGGATATTGATCTTGTCTCCCCTGCTGACGGCACTATGACCGGCATTGTCACTCACCTTATCTTCAAGGGAGTGCACTATGAAATGGAAGTCACTGCTAACAACTTTGAATGGCTCGTGCATTCAACAGACATGGTTCCGGTGGGAACTGAGGTCGGCATCAAGGTAGACCCGTTCGATATCCAGATCATGAACAAACCAGTATCGGAAGATGAGGAGGCTGTCGGGGTTGAAGAATAAAAAATTACTTGCAGGCCCTTACCTGTTCTGGTCAGTGGCCTTCGTAGTCATACCGCTGTTAATGATCGTATATTATGGTCTGACAGATACTTCAGGCGCATTCACCTGGGACAACATCGCCAAGATCACCACACCTGAAAATCTGAAGGCTCTGGGGATAGCGGTGCTGCTCTCCGTAGTAAGCACGGTGATCTGCCTGCTGCTGGCTTATCCGCTTGCCATGATACTCAGCGCCAAAAGCGTCAGCCAGTCCAGCTTTATTGTGCTCATTTTCATCCTTCCCATGTGGATGAATTTTCTTCTGCGTACCCTGGCATGGCAGACACTGCTTGAGAAGACAGGCGTCATCAACAGCATTTTAAACGTACTGCACCTGCCTTCCCTGGATATTATTAATACACCTTATGCCATCATTCTCGGCATGGTTTATAATTTTCTGCCCTTTATGGTCCTGCCCATCTATAATGTGCTGATCAAACTGGACAGGGATGTTATCAACGCCGCCAGGGACCTGGGCGCCAACAGCCGCACTACATTTTTCAAGATCATACTGCCGCTGAGCATGCCGGGCATCATCAGCGGGATCACTATGGTATTCGTCCCCGCTCTGACAACCTTCGTTATCTCAGACTTGCTGGGAGGCGGAAAGATTCTGATGATAGGCAATGTGATCGAGCAGGCATTCAAGCAGGGAAGCAACTGGAATGTGGGCAGCGGCCTGTCTCTGGTACTCATGATTTTTATTATCGCAAGTATGGCTGTTGTGGCTAAATATGATAAAGACGGGGAGGGAACAGCATTTTGATAAAAAAAGTATCTCAAAAAGTGTATATGGCGCTGATCTTCATCCTGCTCTATGCCCCGATCGTGACACTCATCGTTCTGTCCTTTAATGCTTCCAGGACCAGGGCAAAATGGGGGGGATTCACCATTGACTGGTACAAATCACTTTTCCAGAACAGCCAGATCATGAATGCCCTGTACACAACACTGATCATTGCCCTGCTCTCAGCCCTTATCGCCACCATACTTGGCACTTTGGCGGCCATCGGCATGCAGGGGATGAAGAAAAAATCCCGCACGGTTTTTATGGGGCTTACTAATATCCCCATGCTTAATGCGGAAATCGTAATGGGTATCTCACTGATGCTCCTCTTTATCGCTTTCCATATAACGCTGGGATTTTCCACGATATTGATCGCACATATTACTTTTAATATTCCATATGTGATATTAAGTGTCACGCCAAAACTGAAACAGACAAAACGCAGTACTTATGAGGCAGCTCTGGATCTGGGGGCTTCTCCTTTGAAGGCTTTCTTTTCCGTTGTCTTTCCTGATATCATGCCCGGCGTGCTGTCAGGCTTCATGCTGGCCTTCACCATGTCCCTGGACGATTTCGTCATTACGCATTTTACCAAGGGGCCGGGGATCGATACCCTCTCCACAAAGATCTACACAGAGGTGAGGAAGGGGATAAAGCCGGAGATGTATGCACTGTCCACCCTCCTTTTCGTGACTGTGCTGATCCTGCTGATCCTTATCAATGTCTCTCCCGCCGACAGCAAAAAGGCCAGGAAAGTGATCACAAAACGCACAAAAGCTGTTTCCATTATCTGTAAACGCGTGGTACCTGCCCTGATGGCCATTGTCCTCATAGCAGGAGGCTTCTACTATGCCGGACAGGGCGGCCTTGGAACAGATGACAAGGTTATTGTCTATAACTGGGGCGAGTATCTGGATCCGGAGGTTATAACCATCTTTGAGGAAGAGACTGGAATTGATGTTGTCTATGAAGAATTTGAGACTAATGAGATCATGTATCCAAAGGTTCAGTCGGGGGCCATCGCCTATGATGTGGTCTGCCCCTCAGATTATATGATCCAGCGGATGCGGGAAAACGGCCTGCTGGCTGAGCTCAATTACGACAATATCCCCAATATTAAAAATATCGGCAAAACTTACCTGGAAAAATCCGAAGAATTCGATCCGGGAAACCTGTATTCAGTGCCGTACTGCTGGGGCACTGTAGGCATACTCTATAATAAGACTATGGTAGATGAACCTATTGACAGCTGGAGCGTACTCTGGGATGAGAAGTATAAAGATAATATACTGATGCAGGACAGTGTCCGGGATGCCTTCGGCGTCACCCTGAAATATCTTGGATATTCTCTGAATTCCACAGACCTGGATGAGCTGACAGCAGCCAGAGATATGCTGATCAGACAGAAACCGCTTGTGCAGGCATATGTGATCGACCAGGTCCGCGACAAAATGATTGGGAATGAAGCGGCTATCGGCGTCATATACTCCGGAGAGGCCATCTATACTCAGCAGGAAAATGCAGATCTGGAATATGTCATTCCAAAAGAAGGCTCCAACATCTGGATAGACTCCTGGGTCATTCCAAAAAATGCGCAGCACAAGGAGAATGCAGAAAAATTTATCAATTTCCTCTGCCGTCCTGACATCGCACTTATGAATTTTGAATACATCACTTACTCAACTCCAAACACCGCGGCCAGAGACCTGATTGAAGACGACAGCATCCGCAACAGCCCCATCGCTTTTCCAGATGATGAGGAGCTTAAAGACTGCGAGACATACAGATTTTTAGGTGATGAATTCGACTCTGTCTATAATGAGATGTGGAATAAAGTAAAGGCAAGCTGACTTACCTGCGCATCTTTGTATTTAGCTGTTTAATATGAAAGGAGATTTTAAAATGAGTTTTAAAGAGATCGCTGCAACAGAACTTAAAAGTAATCCGTTCCAGATGATTGGAAAAGACTGGCTGCTGGTGACAGCAGAAAAGGACGGAAAATGCAACACCATGACAGCTTCCTGGGGAGGCGTAGGCGTTATATGGGGCAAAAATGTGGCATACATCTTTATCCGCCCACAGCGCTACACAAAGGAATTTATAGACGGTTCTGATACTCTCTCACTCTCCGTTTTGGATAATTCCTTCCGCAAGACCCTGAATTACCTGGGCACTGCCTCAGGGCGGGATGAAGACAAGATCGCCAAAGCCGGTCTGAACGTTGTCCGCGATGAGGAAACCCCGTATTTCCAGGAATCCGATACAGTGCTCATCTGCCGAAAGATGTATGCACAGGAATTAAAGCCGGAATGCTTTATCGATGATGGCGCAGGCGAAAAATGGTACCCGCAGAAAGATTACCATACCATGTATGTATGCGAGATACAGAAAGTACTGGTGAAATCAGATACCCCGCAGTAACTTAGACTTCAAATAGGACTTCAGAATCTGTATGCGCTGTCTGCAGTAAAGACAGAAAGTTCCCGGATCTCCTGCCATTGTCAGGATCCGGGAACTTTTTTACACCTGCACAAATTTCATTACAGGAAACTTACTCAGCATCATCTTAAATGGTATCTCATCAATCTCATCTTTGTCAATATATCGGTAAAGCACGGTGTATGGCAGATAAAAATCCATCTCAGTCTGGGGGCGCAAAGCGAACGAAACACTGCCTCCCGCATTTCTATTAGCATAAGGGTATAAAACAGCATTCATATCCAATGATTTATCTTTATCGATCAGATACATCCATAACCAGTTGAGCCCATTTGTATTATCACTTACTATACTGGTATTTCTTACTTTTACATGAACCATAAAAATTTCATCTGGCTCCACTGTCAAGTGGTTTTCTACTTTCTGCCAATATTCTTTAATCTCTTCACCGGAGGCATATTTCTTTAGATACTCTTCCACGTTCATTCTGGAAGTATCTTCTACTTTGATTTCATATCCCGTCATAACTGCATATTGTTCTATTTTACATGCATCCAGATTAACCCACTCTCCTTTAGCATATTCCTCCTGTGGTATGATTACTGCTTCTTTATTAATTTTCCAGACGCGGTACCCCCAAAAGACCAGAAGAAAACAAAAAGCGAACACAATCACAAAATAATGCTTCCTTTTAGCCATCTTACTCCCCCTTTTTTTCTTTAGCTGCTTTACCTCCTGAAATTTCTATAATTTCATCAGCTAAAAATTCTAATTGCTCCCTGTCATGACAAGCCATAATCACCAGTGCACCTCTCTCTTTCTCATTCCTGATTAAGTTTGCAGTCATAGTGACACCATCCGTATCTAATGCATTAAATGGTTCATCCAGAATAACTAAATCGGGCTGCTCCATTAGTGCAGCTGCAATACCAAGTCTCTGTTTCATTCCCAGGGAATACTTTTTATACTTTCGTTTATCATTAGGTTCAAGTCCTACCTTGTCAAGAATCTCTTTAATTTCTTTTTCTCCTATCTTTTTCTGTATATCCGCAATCAGCTTCAAATTCTGATAACCTGTATAACCATCCAGAAAAGAAGGGTTTTCCAGTAAAACACCAACATCAGGAGGAAAAAAATATCATGTCCCAGTTCCATATCATCATAATATATATTTCCAGAAGTAGGCCTTATCAAGCCGCAAATGAGCCTCATCAGCATTGTTTTTCCGGAGCCGTTAATACCTCTTAAACCATAAATCCTGCCTGGTACAAACATCAGGCTGATATCATCAATTACAAGTGAACCCTTTATCTGTTTACTGACATGTTCTATTTTCAGCTTCTGTAAACCAGCCATTTATGTATCCTCCTGTTCTTTTGATAAGTAATCTTTTCTTCGTGCTGCAATACATATTAAAAACAGGCACAAGATAATTGCAGACACACAAACTGCCACACATCCTCCTGCCTGTATCCCTGTATCCGTTATACTCTTATCCCTCAGAACCATCCCAAGATTACCTATTAAAAAAGGAGAAGCATACACCGTAGATGATACCAGCCATGATGAAGATGCTAAGAACCCTAAAAGAGGCCCCGCCAGAATTCCTACCGCAAATTGTAAAAACATCAAAGTAAATAGCACAAGAATGGGACATCCTATTAACCGAAATACCCAATACAATCCTGTTACTTCTTCTATAGGTGCAAAACTACTGCTGTATGCAAATATCTCTAAATCCATTTTACCCATAATAGGAATACCACTCAAAGCACAGTATAGGAGCAGTGCACATCCAAAGACTATAATATAAAAAATCAAGCATAATACTGCCAGGATAAGCTTCTCTATCCACCATCCAATCCTAGCCTTTAACCGTACTAACTGCTGGATACCTGTAGCTTCTAATATATGGAATGTGAAGTCATTTGATATAAATAGTCCTGGTAAATAAATCAGACACCAAAGAACCGGAACCTGGAAAAATTGGAAATCTTCTGGCTTTGCATATTTAGTTCCCATAAAAAGGTACGCCAGGAGATTCCATATACTTCCCTTTCCGCTTATTAATCCAAATTGATTCCCCATATGTATCATACTTCCATATATGGTGCAAAGTATCAAAAATGCACAAAAACAAATTGCAAGCTGGCACAAAAAACGCTTTCTTATACTTTTGAAATCTGTAATTAGCAAATTAGTATATTTCATATTTTTCGCTCCGGTACAAAACAATAAAATGAATCAACAATAAGCCTGCTGCTATCCCTAAAATAACCCACCCATTACTTCCATATCCCTGCCGACGCAAAAAACCATATGGTGAAAAATCACTATTTAAAGTTATAGACGGATTCCAGTAAGATACATATTTTCGCACAATATCTGTAAACAAATATAGAAACAGTGGGATTCCCAGTACAGCTATACGCCTTTTTATGAAGAAACTTAAAATATAAGTTGTACCCGCAAAAAGCCCGCCATATATACCTTCGATGCCTATGTATCCTATCACATAAAGCAATGGTTTACTATAAAAAATCTCAGACCACATTTCTCCGCTCATAACCCCAAAATAGGGAAAAATCACAATGGGCACTTCTGCATGATACAGGGCTGCCGAAACCATAAAATCTAATGCAAGTGGAATGGCAATTACAGATGCACCCGCTAAAAATACAGCAAAATATTTGGTGACAAAATAATCCCTTCTTTTCGCCCTGACCAATACCATTCTGAGCTGACGCTTCTTTTCCTCCACGTAAAATGAAGTTGCAAAAGGAATCGATGCAACTACCGGAATCCAGAAAAAAAACAAAGTACGGCCTATACTGTTCTGCTCTATAAGAATCCATGAACTATATAATGTAAATACCTGTGATACAGGATATTTATCCGCCCAATACTCAATATATGGCTTTTGATACTGATATAAACCATACTCATACAGAATGCTAATAAGACAGAAAAAACATGAAATCAACATCGCAGTTTTAAATGAAGGACCTGAAAAAGCTTTTTTTAATTCAATCTTTAGAATATTCTTCATTCTTTTTCTCCTCATTCATGGCCGGGATCTCCAAAAGAATCCCCTGAAAAGTATCAGCATTTACTACGAGATGACATTCTTCTTCTAACCATTTTTCCTTGATAATAAATCCGACTTTAAAATCAATGGACTCTCCAGGTTCAACCCAAAAACGATTATAGCCTTTTTCCAAATCTCCATGCGGCTGATTATATATTCTTTCTATAGAAAAAATACCCTCTTTTTCTAATGCCTCACTGTTAAATCTTAAATCTAATAAATAATATTTCTTACCATTATCCTCAAGAGGAGTACCATCTTCATTTGTAACTCTGACCTGGCACTCAAGAAGTTTTTGGGCACTCCCATCATACGAATATCTAAAACTGCCATCTTCCGCAATTTCATTTTTCAAATAGATATCTTCCAGTTCTATGTCAGCATCCTTTATATTATCATATAAAACCGCTGATGTTATTTTGTAACGGATACCTCTGGAACTGCCTTCTACAGAGTCTACATCTTCATTTTTTTCTTTTATTTCCTGTATATTTTCAGATTCAATTTTCCTATATTCTTCATCTGTAATTTCAGACTTTATTCCATCGCCTTTAAAATAACCTTTTACTTCATTTTCAATTTCATACCAGGAGCAGCCAGATAAGACACATAGGAAAACTAATAAACTAAGTATGGTGATATGGAGTTTTGTATCTGAAATTATTTTAGAATATTTATATTTTTTCACTGGCTAACCTACCTTTCTCTGCAAGTCTGGCTAACATGAATCATTACCACTCATTTTCAATGCAGGCTTTAAGATTTTGTCATAGCGCGCCTCAATATACCGGCCATAAAATTCCTTTTGCAGTTCAGAGATATACGGGACTCCACCAAGAAACGCCCTGATTTTTTCCATGTCAGTTCCCTGCACGATCCCCCGGACCGCTTTCTTGCAGCCCTCGTACTCCATACCGGTCAGAAAATCATAGTAATTGATCTTTCGGCCATTCTGCTTGATGGCGGAGGTCGGGAACTGATAGATGCGGGCATTCAGCGCATTCACGTCTGACAAAACCTCTTTCATAACTTTCTCATCTGCCTGCGGCAACAGGCAGCTTCCGCAGTCGAACACCGGTGCCACACAGGCCTCACCGGAAACGTCATCATAAAGAAACCCCCAGTTTCCGTTGTGCCGGTCAAAATTTCCAAGCAGGGCATCTACTACAAACATATTCCAAAAATGTTCGGTCAGCATAGCGGGATCGACATACTGCTGTTTTTCTAATGCTTCCAGTATATCCTGAAGCTCTGTACCGCTGCCGTCCGATTCGGAATCAAGGATCGTGTTCTTAATGGAACAGAAGTCAAAAAAACGCATCCCATCCGCTGTAAAATCCTTGCAGGCGCACACAACCTTTCTCTTTGCTCCCACCTGATATGTGCCGAGCAGCGTTTCCTGTGCCCTCACTCCCAAGAGATTAAAGATACTGCTTGCAATATGCTCGCTGACGCAGCTGTTGGTATACGACATAGTTGTGGGCTTTCTCGCGCCGGAAGGAGGGAACTTCAGCATATACGCATTCCCGTCATATTCCACGGCGATTTTCTTACCGTTTGCGCCATTATAGGCTCTGCCGGGTATCTTCCGGCAGCCTGTAAAGTCAATTCGTTCCATCATGGATTTCTTCCCCATAAATATTTCTTCCGCAGATAATCGGCGTGCTCCGGCGTGATAACACCATCGCTGATTTCTGCCAGATTGATGCTTCCGTAAAGTTCTCCCCAATAACAGTCGAGCAGGCTGGATTTTTTGCGCAGCCCGTCTTTATAGGCGTCCAGATCATGCTGGAGGTATTCGGGCAGTCCGTATTCATAAGCGCATTCCCGCTCGGTCTGCCGTATGCCGTCCTCTGCGAGCAACTCCATAGTAACGCCCAGTGCCTTTGCCAGCTTGTAAACCGTTTCGGCAGAACACTTTTCCAGTTTCGTTTTTCCGTTGCAGATATCACTCAGCGTTGCATGCGGGATACCCGCCTGTTCCGCAAGCCGGTATCTGGTCATGTGTGCCTGTTTTAACAAATCGTTAATGATCATCGTATCATCCCCTCTCGCTTTATTATATCGGCACGCCGAAATAAAATCAAGTGTGTTTGAACAACTTTGCAAAAAAATCCCCGGATCTCCTGCCATCGCCAAGATCCGGGAACTTTTGTCAGATTCTAAATTTTGTAAAAATTATTTGTAAAATTATGATTCTGGGGATTCCGCATATTTTTCATAATATAACTTTTCAGCGGAATCAAGCTGGTCTTCAAACTCTTTCAAGACAGATTCCTCAATCTGAGGATAAGCAATTTCTTCTAAATAGGCTCTAAAATAGTCTTTCGTGTTTTCATAGACGTGATCACCGACTCTGTCATTCCCATCAGCGAATTCTTTACGAATATATTGTTGCAGCCTTGACCTCACTAAGTCAGCACGCATAATCTCTTTGTTTTTCTCTGCTGATTCCTGAAGGGATATTCCCGCATCCATATAAATTTTATTATAGTTTTGCATAAAGTAGTCTGCCTGTGATACGTCAGAAATATATTTTTCCACTATTTTATTCATTTCCTCATCTGAAACAGTAATACCCAGTTGTTTTGCACATTCATTTTGCATCATATTTTCTGTAAGCAAGTTTCTGACAGCATTAACTGCCTCCGTTTGAGACTGGTTCGTATTCTCTAAAAGAAACTTCGTGTAAAAAACAAATTCAAAATCTTTTCCAGGGTATCAAAAGCTTTTTCCAACTCTAAACGTATTTTCAAGCTTTCAGGGGGCATTCCAAGCGTATACTCTCCTTCACCCGCCTGAGGAGATTTTTTAAAATCAGTTAAACTTGTAAAATCCGCTATAAAATCAGCATTTTCATACACACTGCCGCTATCAGTCTCTACATACCAGTTGTCGCCTCTTTTAAAGAAAAAGAAAACATCTTTTAAGCCATCACTGTAAATAAATGAGATAGGTACATAATCTTCTCCCCTTTTGATGCTGTACATTTCCTCCTGTGCCAAAAGTTCAACTCTGTTTAAACGATAAATCAGAGTATCAAGCTGAGCGCCAGGATATTTATCTATATCTATTCGCGATGAACCAAGCTGAATTTTAACAATGTCTTCTTTTCCGTGCGTCATTATGAATGCTTGATCTGTCTGTTTTTTCTCAATCTCTTTCTCAGCGTGGACAGAAAGAGGAATACTCGAAAAAAGTATGATACATATGAAATAAAACACTGAGCAAGTTACTATTTTTTTCATAAGATATCACCTCCCATTCGCAAAGAAATCTACGCTTCGCTCCCCCATACCTCCATCTGCACCAGCGCCGGAAACGGTGACGGGTCATCAGCTTTTATCAGCTGTCCCAATGTAAGCCATTCAATTTTCCTTTTCTCAAATGTAAACTCCTGCGCCATGCCTGTCTTTTCCAGATTCAGTTCAAGGCTGCTCCCATCTGAGAATGTAACTGTCCCTTTAACCCACCAGTTGTCATGAGGAAAATCTGCTCTTGTATACAGAATGATCCTGTCGGTCTCCACAAGCCTGCCAAAATCCAGCTTAAGCCTGGCATCCTCTCTCCTGTTGATTCCCCAGGATTCATGAGGCCACCGGCCATGGCTGTCGCTGGCTGTGACACCGTCTATGACATTCATGGCGGCAAACACTGATTCTCCCCTGGTTTCCACATTAGCAGAAGCGTGGGGATAAGAGCCAGTATTCTCATGCCAGTCACTTACATTCAGCGCCAGGTTCCTGTAGGCCTGATATTCATACGGCCTGGCCTTTCTCATATGTATCAGGTGTCTTTCCCCTGAAAATACCTTTGGTGAGAGGTTGATCCGCTTTTCACCGAATGGGATCTCATACTGCAGATCTCCTTTCACATATACAAGAGAGCTTCCTTTTGCATCATCCAGCTGCAGCCAGTAAAAGGCATCCTTCTCATCTGTCTCAGCCACAATCACATCCCCCTCCTGGTAGGCAGCATCATAAAGCAGATTTATTTCCTCTTCTGCGCAGCCTTCCCTCAGGAGTACACCTTCTCTATTCAATATTTTGATACTTATCTTTGCCATATCTTTTTTGACCTCCTAACAAATATTTAATATCGCCTTCGGCGATGGGATTTTTGCACTCCTAGATCATTATAATAGACCCTACTGAAAAAGGCAATGGCTTCCAGCACTGATTAACTGTTGCTGCCTGATATTTGGGTATAAATTGGGATATGCTACGGAGTGTTAATTATTGTCAAAGACCATTTTCTATGTTATGTTGTTATTATAAATCATAGGAAGGGGCTTGATTATGCCAGCATCCAAATATACAAAAAGCCACACCAGCCCCCACCGATAAGCCAAAAGAAAGGAAGTGTTACTATGGCAATACCGAAAAAACAGACATACACAGAAGCAGATTATTACGCCTTGCCGGAGGATGTCCGGGGCGAACTCATTAACGGCCAAATTTATTACCAGGCAGCACCCAGCCGGGCACATCAAAAAATACTGATGTCTGTGTCAAAAACAATTGCAAATTATATTGATACAACGGGCGGATCATGTGAAGTCTATCCTGCCCCATTTGCCGTTAAATTATATGAAGACAGGAAAACCATTGTCGAACCGGATATAAGCGTTATATGCGATCGTGATAAGCTCACAGACAAGGGCTGCACCGGTGCGCCTGATTGGATTATTGAAATTGTTTCCCCCGGCAATTCCAGCCATGACTACATTCGGAAGCTGAACTTATACGCTGATGCAGGCGTTCGGGAATACTGGATTGTGAACCCTGTAGAACAGTCCATATTTGTGTATCACCTTGAAACGGACAGCTTTCAGGTCAAATACTACACCTTCCGGGACAAGATAAAGGTCAATATATATGATGATCTATGGATTGACTTCCAGGAAATCACCCTGTAATTATTTCCGGGGAGCATTAGAAAACAAAAATATCCCGCGGAGAATCGTATGCCGAAAAGCACTGAATTCCACGGGATATTCTTTTACCCTGCAAACTTTGTGATATATCCCATCACAAAGATCACAATCACGATAACCGGCAATATAAATTTCACATAAATGAGCACCCAGGAGGGAAACTTTAATCCCTTACCCGTGTTCGCTTCACTGCGGAAATTTTTAAATCCCCATCCGCACTTCCAGGTACAGAACAGCAGATAAATGAGGCTTCCCAGAGGCAGAAGGTTATTGCTGACAATGAAATCCTCCAGATCCAGCACATTGCTGCTTCCACCCAGAGGGTTGAACCCGCTCAGAACATTGAAGCCCAGCAGGCATGGCAGGGAAAGGATAATAATTGCAATAAGGTTTACAACAACCGCCTTCGTCCTGCTGCACCCTGTCAGATCCATGGCAAATGAGATGATATTCTCAAATACTGCCACAATGGTGGATAAGGCCGCAAATGACATAAACATAAAGAACAGGCTGCCCCACAGTCTTCCTCCTGCCATTGCATTAAATACATTGGGCAGGGTGATAAATATCAGATTCGGGCCGCTGTCCGGCTGCACATTATATGCAAAGCACGCCGGAAAGATGATCAGGCCTGCCATCAGGGCCACGAAAGTATCCAGGACCGTCACACTGACAGCCTCCCCTGTGAGCGCCCTGTCTTTGCCGATATAGCTTCCGAATATTGCAAGAGCGCCTATCCCAAGGCTCAGGGTGAAAAATGCCTGGCCCATGGCTTCATAGATCACCTGACCGATCCCATACTCCTGAAGCTTCCCGAAATCCGGCTTCAGATAGAACTCCAGCCCGGCCTGTCCTCCTTCCAAAAAGATCGAACGTCCTGCCAGAACAATCATCAGGATCAAAAGGCATACCATCATGACCTTTGTGATCTTCTCCACACCATTCTTGAGTCCCTTGCCGCATATTCCAAACCCAATAAGAACTACCAGTATCATACATCCGCCCATCAGCAGCGGCTGCCCCATCAGGTCGCCAAAAGCGTTCTGGACCTGTTCAGGATCCAGGCCCTGGAACTGTCCTGTCACCATCTTGAAAAAGTACAGGATCATCCATCCACCTATGGTTGTATAGAACATCATCAGCAGATAGTTCCCTGCCATGGCACCCCATTTATACCAGTGCCATTTAGTTCCCTTAGGCTCCAGCACATCAAAAGAAAGCGCCGCACTTTTCTGGCTGGCACGTCCCACGGCAAACTCCATGACCATGATTGGCAGACCCAGGATGAACAGGAAAAACAGATAAATAAGCACAAACGCCGCTCCGCCATACTTCCCTGTTATGTAGGGGAACCGCCACACATTTCCAAGCCCGATGGCGCATCCTGCAGATATCAGGATAAAACCAAGCCTGGAAGAAAACTTTTCTCTTTCCATTTCTCTTTACCTCTCCTTTGTAGTTTCCCTTTCATTTTACATGATAAGGCACATTCTGAGAAGTGGTAGATAATTTTTTAACAAATTTTATCATCTATTTAAAGCATTAATGTTCCAGCGTATATATTTAAATTGCTTTCCTTTTCTTTAAAAAAATGATATGCTATTTACTGTCTAAGATTTTTATAATACTGAACGAGTTTAGTTACACCGAAAGGATACATATGACACGGATTTTTACCTATAATATTGATATGAACTACTCTTCCATTGAAGAATTTCTGCGTCAAAAAGGGTACTCGCATCATATAATGACACACCTTAAAAGGACAGAGAGGGGAATTGTCCATAATGGAGACTGGGCTTATTCCTCCGCCGCTCTTGTTCCGGGCGACAGGCTGGTCATAACCCTCACAGAAGATGCCTGCTCTGAAAACATACTGCCGGCTCCTGTCCCGTTTGAAATCGTCTATGAGGATGAAGACCTGATGATCATAAACAAACCCAGCAATACGCCTGTCCATCCATCAGTCAATAATTACGGCAATACCCTGGCCAACGGGCTGGCCTGGCATTTTGCCCAGAAAAAGGAAAACTTCGTGTACAGATGCATCAACCGCCTGGACAGGGATACCAGCGGTCTGCTGATCATAGCCCGTCACGCACTAAGCGCTGCTCTTCTCTCCTCCATGGTGGCCAGCAGAAACATCTGCCGGGAATACCTGGCAGTCGCCGCCGGATCTGTCCCTCACTGCGGCATCATAGACGCGCCTATTGCACGGGAAGCTGGTTCCGCTATAACACGCTGTGTGGATTTTGAAAGGGGAGAGAGGGCTGTGACACATTATAAGTGCCTTTCACGCAGGGATGGCTGTTCTCTCGTGCGCCTGCGCCTTGAAACAGGCAGGACCCACCAGATCCGTGTCCACATGAAATACCTGGGATATCCCCTGCTGGGTGACTATCTGTATAACCCCGATTACCGCATTATGAAGCGGCAGGCGCTGCACAGTGCCAGACTTTCCTTTGACCACCCGGTTACAGGCATTAAAATGGATTTTACAGCGCCCCTGCCGGATGATATGGAATGGATCATGAAATGACAGGCTCTAGTCTGCAGTATCAGAAATCTGGAAAGGAGTGCGGATTTTCCGCAGTAAATAATATGCGCCACGGAATTAGAAACGTATTTGGAATTGTTTTACGCAACTGGAGCACCTTATTGTGCTTTGAAATGATCTACAGATGGTTTGGTTTTGTTTTTCTTTTCCCGTTTGTCAGATTTCTTGTGAGCCTGCTTCCTTCTCTTGCCGGCGAGACATATCTGGGCCAGGAAAATATATGGGCAGTATTTAGGCATCCTGCCGCTATCCTGCTCCTTTTGGCAGTCTTGCTTCTGGCAGGGTTTTATATTTATTTTGAAATAATAGCTCTCATCCTTTACAGTAACAAAGGCTGGCAGCGCACTACGGTCTCCGTCTGGGGGCTCTGGAAAGAAACTGTCCGTAAAGCTCTCTCCTTTTTCTCTCTCAGACGGCTCCCTGTCTTTCTTCTTTTGCCGCTGATGATGCTCTCCGTATTTGCCTTGACGAGTGGTTATCTCCGTATGTTCCAGATTCCTGAATTTATCCTGGAATTTATGATAGGAGATCCTATACTGCTGTGGGTTTTTGTTTTTGTGATCGTGATCCTGCATGTTATTTTATTCTTTTATCTGCTGGGATTCCCTTCGCTCATCCTGAATAAAAATACTTTCCTGCAGTCCTTTAAAGAAAGCCTTTCTCTTCTTCGTGGGAAAAAGCTAAAGATTTTGGTGCGTTTTGCGGCATATGTAGTCCTCTTCCAATTATTCATGGCTGCAGCTGCGTTCCTGGCTGCGGGGATCCTGGCCGGCTCCGTGAGACTGTTCCATCCTCCGTCTGACTGGAGGAGTGTATTCCAGTTTTATTTTCTGAAATGGGAGAGTGTGTGGCAGATAGCTGCCGGCGTGTTTCTGTCAGTCTTTTTGTGCACTGTAATGGTTGTTTTTTATCATCAGTACAGAAATGACATAAGACCCGCCTGCGTTAAATCACAGTGGTCTTTCAGACACTTTGGAATCAGGTTATTTTTTACTTTAATTACTGTAATAGCTCTTCTTATATTCAGTGAGACAGAAATCGCCGCACAGACATGGTACCCTAAGCCCAGCCATACTATATTTGTAGCCCACAGGGCCGGAGCCACATTTGCTCCCGAAAATACCGTGGCTGCACTCAATCAGTCCATAAAGGACGGGGCAGATATGGCTGAGATCGATGTCCAGCAGTTAAAAGACGGCACTCTTATCGTGATGCATGATACTAATTTCAAGCGCACCACAGGCACCGACCTTAATGTGTGGGATGCTGACTACGAGACTGTCAGGGAGCTGGATGCAGGGTCCGGATACTCTTACGAGTACTCAAAAGAGAGGGTCCCCACCCTGAAAGAAATGCTGACTGCAGCCAAAGACAACATCCAACTGATGATAGAACTGAAATCTACCGGACATGAAAAAGAGCTTGTCAGGCAGACACTTGATGAGATCTGCGAGGCAGGGATGCAGGACCAGTGCATGATCGCTTCCATGAGTCTGGATCTGCTCAAGGAGGCAAAAGAGCTCAGGCCCGAAATAAAGACTGTATATATTTCTGTCCTCCTGCTCTCCCGGCAGTATGACCTGGATTATCTGGATGCCTACAGCATAGAGACCACATCTTTATCCGCCGGCCTTGTTGGGCAGGCACATTACCAGAATAAACAGGTATATGCATGGACTGCAAATTCTGAACGTAGCATCCAAAAGATACTCCGCAGTCGGGCAGACGGCCTTGTGACTGACAATATCCCTCTGGCTAAATATGAAGCCGGAGACATAGGATGGAACTTTATATTAAATCAGGCTGCAGACTTTTTCTTTCCTGATCCGTCTGCACAGATATTTTAGCATTATTATCCACGGCCCTGGGAAAATACCGTTTCCACGAATCTTCCGCCTTCCCAAAAAAGGGATGCGCCATCTCCGGCGCATCCCTCATCTTTTGTCTTTCTTACTTCTGTCGCATATCCGTATCATTTTAAGCTCATCAGAGTATATCTCCTCTGATCCTGGGCACTTCATCAATATGCAGATAACGGCTCAGGCATTTGACTATCAGATCATGGTCAGCAATATGGTCAAGGCCCGACACTAATATAGCTCCAATAACGCCGACCTCCTCCACGCGTACCGGGAAACCTCCGCCGCAGGCAGCATACTCTTTTTCATCAAGCGTCCAGTCTGACAGCTTCTCCTCTGTCTTCTGGAGGAGCATATAAGTATGGAGGCTGCTGTGCTCAAGCGTCTTCACTGAATTATACTTCCGGTTCAGCCAGTTCTCATTGTGAAGAGTCGTGCCGTCTCCTGCATACTTGAAGACCTCATATCCATTATTGAGCCTTATCTTCACTGCCACAGAAAGTTTCCTTCTTCTGGCCTCCGATACGATTTCACAGCCCAGCTCCCAGGCATCCTCATTAGTGAAATGTGAAAACTGCAGTATTTCTTCCTGCATTTCCAGCATTGTGATAATCTCATCCCAACTCATAAAAATACCTCCTTATATTTTAACATGACACATCTTATCTGATGCGTTCAGGGAAACCTACTTTTTTCTGTACCTTGCGAAGTGTCTTAGTTGCGAAATAATTAGCCTTCTCTGCATTATTCTTAATTATGCCGTCAATATATGCCTTATCCTTTTCAAGGCGCACCACCTCATCCTGTATTGGCTTTAACACAGAGACAACAGCTTCGCCCACAGCTGACTTCAGATCACCGTAGCCTTTGCCCTCAAATTCTTTCACTGCATCCGCAGGTGCTATGCCCAGGCAGGTACTGTAGATGTCCAGCAGGTTTTTGACACCCGGCTGCTCATCCCTGTAAGCGATCACCGCTTCTGAATCCGTCACCGCACGCCTGCACTTTCTCATAATTGTATCAGGGTCATCCATAAGATAGATGCTGGCATTTGGGTTCTCATCTGATTTGGACATTTTCTTCACAGGGTCCTGAAGACTCATGATCTTCGCGCCTGTCTTTCCAATATAAGCTTCAGGAATGGTAAATACATCCCCGTAGATATTGTTGAAGCGGATAGCGATATCCCTTGTGATCTCCAGATGCTGCATCTGGTCGATCCCTACAGGCACAAGGTCTGTCTGGAAAAGCAGGATATCTGCCGCCATCAGCACAGGATAAGTGAACAGACCTGCATTGATATTGTCAGCGTGTTTAGCTGACTTATCCTTAAACTGGGTCATTCTGTTCAGCTCTCCCATATAAGTGAAACAATTCAGTATCCATGTCAGTTCTGCATGGCCTGACACATGGGACTGGTAGTAGATACAGTTCTTCTCCGGGTCCAGTCCTGCCGCTATATAGAGCGTAAGAAGAGCCCTGGCTCTTTTTCTTAAAACCGCCGGATCCTGTCTGACTGTTATGGAGTGCATATCAACCACACTGTAGAAACATTCATATTCATCACTTAAAGCTACCCAGTTCTTCAGGGCTCCCAGATAGTTTCCAAGAGTCAGATTACCGGTAGCCTGCATTCCGCTAAATAATACTTTTTTGTCATTAATCATGTCATATATCCTCCATATTTGTATGGGTAAAGTTAGTTACTGTTCACTCCGTGAACAGTAACTAAAGTTTATCACTGAACCCCATTAAAGTCAAGTTTCTGTGGTAAAGCACGGCCATATCTGGTAAAATAGAAATTGAATTCTGAGTGACAAATTTATTAAGGAGACTGATCTATGGAAAAAATAACCAGCTTTACAATCGACCACATCAGGCTTGTCCCTGGCCTCTACGTATCCCGGAAGGACACTGTTGGGAATACAACTGTAACCACCTTCGATATCCGCATGACTAACCCAAATGAGGAACCTGTCATGAATACTGCCGAAGTCCACACCATTGAACATTTGGCCGCTACTTTTTTAAGGAACCACCCTGTTTTCGGGAGTAAAACGATCTACTTCGGACCTATGGGCTGCCGTACAGGTTTCTATCTTCTTCTCTCCGGCGATTATGAATCAAAGGATATTGTTCCGCTTATGACAGAGCTTTTCACTTTTATCCGTGGATTTGAGGATGAGGTTCCCGGGGCCTCTGCCAGGGACTGCGGAAATTATCTGGATATGAATCTTCCCATGGCCAGATATCTCGCAAAACGTTATCTTGAAGAAGTGCTCACAGGCATTACAGAGAGACAGCTGAATTACCCTTCATAAATATGGGTTTACGCAGACAGGAGCTTCCCTGGGGCAGCTCCTGTCTCTTTTCACTCTTCTTTTAAAAACCTGTTCTTTACATACCAGAAAAGTGCATCTTCTCCTTTATCATTCAGGATACGGAGCAGGCCTTCCAGCTGCCGGAATGTCTCCGGATGCATCATATAATGCTGCTTGCCCTTCTCGAAATATGCCAGAGGATAACTGTCATTATAATGTCCCCTGTTATAGATCCTGGATGCTGCAATGCGGTCCATGAGCATTTCAGCAACATAACGCCTTGGCATCTTCATGCCTGCCATAGGCGCTCCTTCCTCCTTGTCATTATAATCAATCCAGTATTCCAGGTGATGCTTATTCCGCCCCTTGTGGTGCAGCCAGGCGCTGGAATATCCCTTCACTTCCCTCTCAGCATTGTTGGGGCTCCTTGTTCCCTGATAATACCTGCAACCCACCAGAAACTCACTGGGCATGTATTTGGACATATCATGCAGAAGTCCCTGCCTGTACAGGCCAACGCGGAAACAATATCTCATCACCAGCAGCTTATGCTCTGTAATAGTTTTAAAATGTTCAATTACCTTCATTTCTTACGCCTCGGTTTCTGTCTGCCAATAAGCACGATTATGCTGCGACCGTCTGCTTTCAGATAGCGCTCATCCTCAAGGACAGGTTCCTCTTCTTCTTCATAAATACCATATGCCGTATCCAGCGCTTTGTACCATTTATAATCCCCGTTCAGGCTGGGCAGGGCAAAATGCTTTTCCTCCCAGTGCATATTTAAGGCTATGTAGATAAATTCGTCTTCACCTGCATATTCACCGCAGTACATCAGACCGATATGGCGGCAGCTGTCATCAAAATCACCATACCAGGCCCTGTCCCCATGATAAGAGAGATCAGGGTAGCCGCAGGACATGGTATCCATGACCTTCAGCTCGGACGGCATATGAAGGATCCTGTGTTTTTTGCGGAATTCAATCAGACCCTTAGTAAAATCCAAGAGAGGCTGATTGGTCTTCTGCATATTCCAGTTCAGCCAGGAAACTGCATTGTCCTGACAGTATGCATTATTATTTCCGTTCTGGGTATTCCCCATCTCATCTCCTGCCAGGAGCATGGGAGCTCCCTGGGCGAGAAGCAGTAATGCCAGGGCATTTCTCACCTGACGCATGCGCAGCTCCACTACCTTTTTGCGCTTCGTCTTTCCCTCTATGCCGCAGTTCCAGCTGTAATTATTATCAGGCCCGTCCAGATTCTGCTCTCTGTTTTCCTCATTATGCTTTTCATTATAAGATACAAGATCAGCCAGGGTAAAGCCGTCATGATTTGTAATATAATTAATAACGCCGCTCCCTGACGGGTTCCTTCTAAGCCTGTAAGTAGCGGCATTCACCATACCCTCATCACCCTTTAAAAAGCAGCGCATATCGATCATAAAACCGTCATTGCACTCTGCCGTATTGCGGTACCTCTTCTTCCTGTCATATGGTCCCCGGGCCTCGTCCGGAAAATATATTCCCAGAAGCTTAGTTGATGACAGCATAGGATCCTTCGAAACAAAAGAAGCTACTGTTTCATCACACAGCAGATGGAAACCATCTATATGATATTCCACTGCCCAGTAAGCCAGGCAGCTGGATATAAGCCTGGGATTTACGTTTTTCGGGAATGAGAATTCCATAATGATCTCAAGTCCGTTCAGGTGAAAGGCCTTGATCATGTCCTTAAACTCCCGGACAGCATCCTTCCCATAGCTGTATGCTTCCTTGAGAGCAAAATAATTGCCGCTGCCATATCCCCAGTAATTTATCTTGAATGTCTGGACCTCTTTTTCCTTATAGTTCATGTTTGTATGAGGTGAAAGCTCCATCCGCTCTGCAAAATCATATACAGGCATCAGTTTTATCTGATTTACCCCAAGCTCTTTTAAGTAAGGTATTTTTTCCTGGAGACCCAGAAATGTCCCTTTATGGCGGACTCCGGAGCTGGAGTGTTTTGTAAAGCCTCTCACATGGAGATTATATGCAACCACATCCTCATAAGGGATATCCGGCCCCCTGTCACCTTCCCAATCATACTCCCGGGTTACAAACCCTGACCTTATACAGTGTGGATCTTCTGCCGGGACAGGCTCACCAAACGCAGGCCGTCCTGTAATGCGCTTTGCATAAGGATCCTGCTGCACACAGCCTTCTATACGAAAATTATACTCATACCGCTGGGGTTCAAAACCTTCCAGCTTCATAGCATATATGCTTCCAATCACAGGTTCGTCCGGAAAGGGTATCTCCTCAAAGACATCCCTCTCACCTTTTTTATAGATCAACAGGCTGACCGGTTCTTCTGTATCTGCCGCAAGCGCAAAATTCATGCCCCCGGACATTCTGACCGCTCCCAGTCCTCTGTAGTCCCCCTTGCTGATCCTCTTAAAGCTCTTTCCTTCCACTTTGTTTTTCCCCTGCCCTTTCCTCATTCATCCTGCCAGTCTGTCATGGAGAATATTTTTTGTCAGTTTAAACTATTATACTTCATATCGCGCTAAATTTCCAGACTATTTTAAGAAATGGGCAAAAGCAACAGACATCCGGCGCATCATCAATTTTTCTGCGCTTCTATCTTTTCTGCCAGGTCGTTCAGATATATCCAGCGCTCCATTTTTTCCTCCAGCTGGGTTTCCGCCGCCTCCTTTTGCTGTGTCAGTTCATTGAGCCTGCCGGAATTTGTGGCGTTTGCCATGATATCTGCGTCAAGTGCTTCTATTTTCTGTTCAAGAGCAGCAATCACATCGTCTATTGTCTCAAACTCTTTCTGTTCTTTATAGGAGAATTTTAATTTAACAGACCTGTTCTGTTTCCAATCCTTATTTTGCCCCTTCTTTTCATCAGGACTCTTCCTCTGTACCGGGCTTTCATCCTCCCCTGCAGCCTCTCTCTGTCTTGCCTCCAGGTAATCAGTGTAGCCTCCCTCATATTGCCTGAGGCGGCCATTACCGTCAAAAACGAATATCCTGTCCACCACATTATCCAGAAAATAACGGTCATGAGAGACAGTGATCACAATACCCGGGAAAGAATTCAGGTAATCTTCCAGGATCGTCAGAGTAGGGATGTCCAGAGAATTCCCAGGTTCATCAAGGAGGATCGTATTGATTCCGCTGCTTAAGGTCCCCAGCAGATAAAGCCTGCGTTTCTCACCGCCTGAGAGCTTTCCTATAGGTGCATACTGCATATCCGGTGTGAAAAGGAATCTCTCCAGCATCTGTGAAGCGCTGATCCTTCCCTCCCTGGTAGGTATATATTCTGCGATATCCTTCACATAGTCAATCACTCTCTGGCTGTCATCCATATCCTGCTCTTCCTGGGCAAAATAGCCGATCCTGACAGTCTCCCCAATCTCGATCACCCCTTCGTCAGGCTCTGTCAGCCCTGCGATCATTTTAATAAGAGTAGACTTGCCGCAGCCATTGGCCCCTATGATCCCAATGCGCTGGTTTTTAAGGAAGATATAATCAAAATCATCTATTATTGTCTTGCCGTCATAGCTTTTGCTTATATGATGCAGCTCAATTGTCTTTTTCCCCATCCTGGTTTCCACAGAGTCCAGCTCCACCAGCTGGTCCTGCACCGGCGCAGCCCCGTTCTTCAGGGCCTCCAGCCTTTCCAGCCTGGCTCTCTGCTTTGTGCTCCTGGCACGGCATCCTCTCTTAGCCCATTCCATTTCTATACGCATGATGCTCTGGCGCTTTCTCTCACTCGCCAGCTCCATCTCCTCCCTCTGGGCCTTCATTTCCAGAAATTTTGAGTAATTGGCATCATAGGAATAAAATTTGCCGCGGCTGATCTCCAGTATCCTGTTGGTAACCTTATCCAGGAAATATCTGTCATGGGTCACCATAATAAGGACACCCTTATATTTTCTCAGGTAATCTTCCAGCCATGTCACCATCTCCTCATCCAGATGGTTGGTTGGCTCGTCCATGATCAGGACATCGGAGGGCTCCAGAAGAGTCCTTGCCAGGGCCACTCTCTTTTTCTGGCCCCCGGAGAGAAACTCAATCTGTGCATCATGGTCTGTGACTCCCAGGCTGTTTAAAATGCTCTTTGCTTCACTCTCTGTATTCCACTCTTCCTGCCTCTGTCCGGCAGACACATAAGAAAGCACAGTGGCTCCTTTGGGAAACTCCTGATACTGGGGCAGGTAGCTGAACTTTATGCCGTTCTGCCTTATAACCTGCCCTTCATCCGGCTCCTCAATTCCCGCTATGATCTTAAGCAGGGTAGTTTTCCCTGTTCCGTTTATCCCAATGATACCGACCTTATCACCTTCATGTATCCCGAAGGATACATCATCAAAAATCGTTTTCTCACCAAATATTTTGCTGACATGTTCTATATTTAATATATTCATCTTATACGCTCCTCTTGGCAGCTGCCTGCAGTACTAACACATATCATAAAAGATTTTAGCCTAAACGTCAACTTCCTGTAACTCTTTTACATGAAAACGTTACTGTTCACTCCGTGACCTGTAACACGCTTCGCGATGCACAGAAACGGCAAAAACCGCCGTTTCGCGCTGCAGCCCTCGGGATTTTCGTGAAAATACACACGAAAACACCTCGCGGGATGGTGACGTGTGAACAGTAACACGAAAACACCTCGCAAAATAGCGGTGTGTGAACCAAAACAAAATCAGGGCCATGGCAGGCCCTGATTTTTAAAGTTCAATATCAAGTTCAACAGGACAGTGGTCTGAGCCAAATACCTCTGTGTGTATTTTAGCGTCCACCAGCTTATCCTTCAGGCATTCTGATACGCAGAAATAATCAATGCGCCACCCTGCGTTCTTCTCCCTGGCCCTGAAGCGGTATGACCACCAGGAATATACCTCTTCTGTATCAGGATAAAAGTACCTGTAAGTATCGATAAAGCCGGACTCTGTTATCCGGGTGAATTTCTCCCTCTCCTCATCGGTAAAACCTGCGTTTTTCCTATTTGTCTTAGGATTCTTAAGGTCGATCTCTTTGTGGGCGACATTCAGGTCACCGCAGAATATAACTGGCTTTTTCTCCTCCAGTCCTTTTAAATACCTCAGGAACTCATCCTCCCATTTCATCCTGTAATCCAGCCTGGCCAGCTCATTCTGGGAATTCGGGGTATACACTGTAACCACATAATAATCACCAAATTCCAGGGTGATCACCCTTCCCTCCTGGTCATGCTCTTCTATCCCTATCCCATATGACACGTTTAAGGGTTCTTCTTTTGTAAAAATGGCAGTCCCTGAATACCCTTTTTTCACAGCATAGTTCCAGTACTGATGATAGCCCGGCAGCTCCAGTTCGATCTGCCCTTCCTGCAGCTTGCTCTCCTGGATGCAGAAGACATCTGCATCGATCTCATTAAAAAAATCTATAAAACCCTTCTGCACACAGGCCCTAAGCCCATTCACATTCCAAGATATCAATTTCATAATAAAGTTCTCCTTTACTTCTTTCTCTGTCTAACAATATATCATGAATCAGCTGTAAATGGTACCCTGTTTTTTCATACTCATTCATTTCCATAAATTGTTACAGTTCAGCCGTCTGCTATTCAGCAGCCGGCTGAACTATAACAACGCTTCGCGATGCACACAAAATGCTGTTTACAGCATTTTGGCGCTGCTACTCTCGGGATTTTCGTGCATTTTGCACGAAAACACCTCGCGGAACAGTGGAGGGCTGAACTGTTACCGTAAAATCTAAAATTTTCCTATTAAATCTTGCTTTTTTCATATACATCTGTTAAAGTGAAAGTGCATTTATTTAAAAATCACATGATAAAAGAGAGGTATTCATAATGAGTGAACATAATCACGACGAAAACTGCAGCTGCGGCTGTGACTGCTGCGGATCTGACTGTGGATCCGACTGCGGACATGAAGAAGAAGCTACCGTAACCCTGACTCTGGATGACGGAACTGTTGTAGAGTGTGCGATCCTTACGATCTTCCCTGCCGCTGACAAAGAGTATATCGCACTTCTCCCGCTGGATGAGAAGGGTGAAAATGAAGACGGAGAAGTTTTCCTTTACAGATTTACTGAAAAAGACGGACAGCCGGAACTTTCCAACATCGATTCTGATGAAGAATATGAGATCGCCGCTGACGCTTTCGATGAACTCTTAGACAGCCAGGAATATGATGAGCTGGTTGACGCAGAAGAAGACGAAGAAAACTAAAACGAACAAAAACTAAAGCATCTAAAATAAGCCCGCTCCGTGCCAGTACCAAAAAGGTACCCGGCGAAGCGGGTTTTAATCTGTCATTTATTTCCTGTCCTGCGAAGCTCTTCTAAAAATCTGGACGGATCCATTGGTTTTCCGTACCGCTCTTTTACATAATAGAGATGGAGCTTCTCTTTTGCCCGGGTCATCCCCACATAGAACATTCTTCTCTCCTCCTGGACATCCATGTCCAGCACTGCCTTTCTGTGGGGGATCACTCCTTCATTAATATCAATAATAAAGACGATCTTAAATTCCAGCCCCTTAGAACTGTGAAGCGTGGTAAACAGCACTGCATCTGCCTCAGGATCAATGCTGCCCGCCTGTTCCCTCAGAGCCTTCGTATACTCCTCCATATGTGCAAACCAGTCCTCAAAGGTCCGGAAGGCCTTTGCCGCCTCTGACAGCTCGTCCAGTACCTCATACAGATCTTCCGGCTTGATTTTCCTGTATACTGCATATTCCTTCAGGTACTCTTCATATCCTATGCCATGCCTGATGTAGTTGATAGCCGCATAGGGCGTCATTTTAGATATGAGCTTTATATTGTATTCCATCTGGTCGATACGTTCAACCATCCACTGCTTGTCTTCATAGTATTTACACAGCTTATCAAAAGAAACCGTCGGCTCATCCAGGGTCTCCCTGCCAATATACCGCTTCGGCCTGTTGATAATGCGCAGAAAATCCTGGCGTTTCCTCTCCCCCATGGCAATCCTGAAATAAGCTGCGATATCCTTTGTGATCCAGTGGTCGTAGATATTGGGCATCACGTCCCTCATCTGAAAGGGGATATTGTATTCCATGAACTTTTCTACGATCGTCCTTGCCCCTGTATTAGTGCGGAACAATACAGCCATATTCCTGTATGTCTCACCCTGCTTCAGATATTCCTGTATCCTTTTTATCAGGAAGATATTTTCCTGTGTCTGGTTTACAAATCCATGCAGCTCCAGCTTATCACCAGGGCCTTTTACACCGTGTATCTTCTTGGGAAATCTGGATGTATTGTTTGATATGACCCTTCCCGCCGCTTTAATGATATTCTCCGCGGAGCGGTAATTTTCCTCAAGGGCCACGATTTCACACTCGGGATATTCTTTTGGGAAATTCAGCATGATCTCCGGCTTTGCGCCTCTGAACCGGTAGATGGACTGGTCATCATCCCCTACGATAAAAAGGTTATTGGCCGGGGCTGCCAGCAGCTTTATCACATCATACTGGATCTTGTTAATATCCTGGAATTCATCTATAAGTATATACCTGAAACACTTCTGCCATGATGAACAGATATCCGGCCTCTCTTTCAGAAGCTCATATGTATACACAAGTATATCATCAAAATCCAACAGCCTTGCGCGGCTGACTTTTTCCTTATATGCTCTGAAGATATCCCGGAATATCTCCTCAGGACAACTGTTAGAATAATAATGCTCCAGGGGTATCCTCTCATTTTTGACAAGGCTTATTTCAGAAGCCAGATCAGATGTAAACTCTGACTCATCTTCGATCTCCATCTTCAGATGGCTGACTATCTCTTTTAAATACTGGTATTTCTGCTCTTCCTTCAGTATATTCCCTGCTGTCAGATGATAAGCCTGCCTCAGAATAGTAAAAAATACGGCGTGGAAGGTACCAAATGTCACAGGCAGCTTTATCCCGCCCATAAGAGCATAAAACCGCTCCTTCATCTCCAGCGCCGCAGCCTTCGTAAAGGTTATGACAAGGATCTCCCTTGGCATGACCTTTAGCTCTTCTATCAGATATTTTGTCCTTTGTGTAATTACTGTGGTTTTTCCGGAGCCGGGCCCTGCAAGACACATGCATGGCCCTTCTCCGTGGGCGACTGCCCTGGACTGAGTTTCACTTAACCCCATATATTATCTGCCTCAGATTTCTTTCTCAAGCTTTTCAATGGCTGCTTTAATACGCGCCACTGACTCCTCTTTTCCAAGAACTTCCATGATCTCCGTAGCTCCGGCAGGAGTTGTCTGTTTTCCTGACACAGCTGTCCTTACCGGCCACATCACGTAGCCGTTCTTGCATCCTTTTTCAGATACATAGCCGGCGAGCATCCCATAGAGCGCATCATTGCTGTAATCCTCCTGAGCTTCAAGCTTCGGCAGGATCTCCTTTAATACCTCCAGGGATGTCTGCGCATTCGTCTTCATCTTCTTATGTGTATACATGGAAGAATCATATTCCGGCACAGCTTCAAAGAAATCTATAAGATCCGGGATATCCGGGAATACTTCGATTCTTGTCTTTACCATCTCTGCTATCTTCTTAAAGTCCATCTCTCTTGACAGAGTCTGCCTGATAAAAGGCAGCGCCCTCTCATAAAAGGCGTCAAAATCCATAGCCTTAATATATTCACCGTTCATCCATTTGAGCTTAGTAACATCAAATACTGCCGGAGACTTGCTCATATGGCGGTAGTCAAATTCTTTTACCAGTTCTTCCAGTGAGAATATCTCCCTGTTCTCTTCCGGACACCATCCCAGCAATGCCACATAGTTGACTACTGCTTCCGTCAGAAATCCCTGCTCGATCAAATCTTCGTAGGAAGAATGGCCGCTTCTTTTGCTCAGCTTTTTATGCTCCTCATTTGTGATCAGGGGACAGTGTACATAGACCGGTACTTTCCACCCAAAAGCATCATAAAGCCTGTTATATTTCGGCGCTGATGAGAGATATTCATTTCCTCTGACTACATGTGTGATCCCCATAAGATGGTCATCCACCACATTTGCAAAATTATATGTGGGATATCCGTCTGATTTGATCAGGATCATATCATCCAGCTCGCTGTTGGGAACTTCAATAGTTCCGTATATCTCATCTTCAAATCTCGTTGTACCTTCTCTGGGGATATTCTGGCGGATGACAAACGGCCTGCCCTCTGCCAGGTTTGCCTCCACTTCCTCCTTAGACAGGTTCAGACAGTGTTTATCATATACAACGATCTCCTTGCCTGCCACTTCCTGCCTCAGGGAATCCAGCCTCTCTTTGTCACAGAAGCAGTAATAAGCTTCCCCTTTCTCTACGAGCTTTTTAGCATATTCCATGTATATGCCCTGTTTCTGGCGTTCGCTCTGCACATATGGACCCACGCCGCCGTCCTTGTCAGGACCTTCATCATGAATAAGACCCGTCTCAGCCAGGGTATGATAAATGATCTCAAGCGCGCCTTCCACAAAACGCTCCTGGTCTGTATCTTCTATCCTGAGCAAAAAATCTCCATCTTCATGCTTGGCAATCAGGTATGCGTATAACGCCGTTCTTAAATTTCCCACGTGCATCCTTCCTGTCGGGCTGGGTGCAAATCTTGTTCTTACTTTACTCATTCTCTTTCTCCTAACTTATACTAAAAATGCCTTTCGGCCTAATTGTTAATTATATACCGAAAAGCATTTTATTTCAACGCAAATAATCTTTCTCTTTTAATTCCTGCTCGATCGCATCGAGGATCTGGGTATTCCCGGCTTCCACCGTGTGATAGTGGATGTCGCTTGTGAGTTTTTTCAGCGGGGCGGCTTTGCCGCTCCTAAGCTCCTCCATAAAATTCCTGACATCCCTTCTGGAACCTACAGAAAGCTTTGCACATAGCTTTCCGTAGACCTTATGGTCCACAAAAACATCCGCCACAAAGCCTCCCATATCAACAATACAGTTGAGCTCATCCTCTGTCTGCTCATCCGTGTGAAATACTTTAAAAACCCTGGAAACGGATTTTGCCTCATTTAAAATATATCCTTTTGTAGTCGATACGATGGGATAATCAGCCGCTCTTAAAAGTGCAATATCCTGGACGATGACCTGCCTGCTCACATGCAGCATCCCTGCCAGTCCCGTGCCCGACACGGCATCTCTGCTCTCACGTATGATGCGGATGATCTCCCTGCGTCTCTCTTCTCCTGTCATAGCCATGTCTCCTTCGCAAATCAAATTCCCCTTGCGGGAATAGAAGTCCTGGCTCTAGTTTATCCAAATATTCTCATTGTGTCAACTCTTTGATGATATCTTCCACATGTTCCAGATGGTCTGACCTCCACGCATTGTCACCGCAGAACAGCAGTGCGTTCTCTGTATCACCTTTCGCCGCTGCCGCCAGGGCCCTCGTGATACAGTAGGGGATCGTGGCCGGATTGCAGTGTTCCAGGCAGTTGTAGCACTTACCCCGCAGTCCCGGGGGATTCTGCTTTACTGAACAGAGAAATTTATTGGAAATGGCCCTTCCGGGCATTCCTACAGGGCTGTCAACTATGCAGATGTCTTCTTTTTTCGCATTTATATATGCCTGCTTGTAGGCGTCACTTGCATCGCATTCATATGTGGTCACAAACCTGGTTCCCATCTGTACGGCATCTGCTCCCAGCGCCAGTGCTTTTTCCATGTCGTCTCTGCCGTAGATGCCTCCGGCCACAGCTACAGGGATATGTACCCCGCCATGCTCTCCATAGTCCTCTACGACTTCCATGATTCCTTTTATCTCTTTTTCATACTCCCCGGGCGTGAATTTTTCCAGCTGTTCTCTTGTAAATCCAAGGTGCCCTCCTGCTCTGGGTCCTTCGATCACCACAAGATCCGGCAGTCTGCTGTATTTCCTCTCCCAGAGCTTGCAGATAACGCTCGCCGACTTCACAGTAGATACGATGGGGGCGATTTTCGTCCGGCTCCCCCTCACAAGATCAGGCAGCATGGTAGGCAGCCCAGCGCCTGATATGATCAGGTCAACACCGCTCTTAACTGCCTCTCTCACATAATCGGCATAACGTTTTGTTGCAACCATAATATTTACGCCTATGATTCCGCCCTTCGCTATTTCTCTTGCCCTTGCTATCTCTTTTCCGATCGCTTTTAAATTTGTCTCAATGGGATTCTCTGAAAAGCCGTCCTCCCTGTATCCGATCTGTGCCGTGGATATGATGCCCACACCCCCGCACGAAGCCACGCTGCCGGCCAGTCCTGAGAGGCTGATGCCTACTCCCATCCCGCCCTGGATGACTGGGATCTTAGCTGTCAGATCCCCTATAACCAACGGTTTTAAATTCATTCCGTCCTCCTAATATACGCAGCCTACATCCGCCTGAAGCGCTCATATCTGGCCTGAGGAAGCTCCTCTTTGGAAACTCTGCTGCTGTTTTCTAAAAACTTATCTATTTTTTCCCTCATTGAAGAAGTGATCGAAGGTATGCTTTCCCTGCATGCCGGCACTTCCTCAGGAATGATCTGCTCTATGATGCCCAGCTCTTTTAAATCTGCTGCCGTGATCTTCATCACCTCTGATGCCTCCCTGGCCCGTTTACCATCCTTCCAGAGTATGGAAGCAAAACCCTCAGGCGACAGAATGCTGTAGGTGGCATTTTCCATCATCCACACCTGGTCAGCCACTGCCAGACCAAGAGCACCGCCGCTTCCGCCTTCCCCGATCACAATTGACAGAACAGGAGTTTTAAGCGCAGACATCTCCATAAGATTCCTTGCTATAGCCTCGCCCTGTCCCCGTTCTTCCGCGCCGATACCGCAGGCTGCTCCGGGAGTATCTACAAAATTAATGATCGGACGGTTAAACTTCTCTGCCTGTTTCATCAGTCTTAAAGCCTTCCTGTAGCCTTCAGGCGATACCATTCCAAAATTCCTGGTGATATTTTCCTTCGTGTTCTTGCCCTTCTGCTGCCCGATGACAGTGACCGGCTGTCCGTTAAACCATGCTATACCGCCTACTACGGCGCCGTCATCCCTGAAGCTTCTGTCACCGTGAAGTTCCACGAATCCTGAAAACACTTCATTTATATAATCAAGGCTGGACGGGCGCTCTGAATCTCTGGATATCTCAACCTTCTCCCAGGCTGACAGCTCCTGTCTGTCCGCGCCGTCTTCCCCGCTGCATTCTGCTTCCTGTACAGGTCCGGCTACAGCCTCTTCTGCAAATGCCTGCCTGATCTCTCTGTAGTTCTCATAACCTGTTCCCTTCCCGTGCATCCTGATAAGGCCGGAAAGAGTTTTTTTCAGATTTTTTCTCTCAACAATACCATCTATGATACCCTTCTCAAGCAGAAATTCTGCCTTCTGGAAACCCTCCGGCAGCTTTTCGCCTATAGTCTGTGCTATCACCCTGGGACCCGCAAATCCGATCAGAGCTCCCGGCTCTGCCAGAATGATGTCTCCAAGCATGGCAAAGCTGGCTGTCACACCGCCCGTAGTAGGGTCTGTCAGCACAGGCACATAGAGAAGGCCGGCACGGCTGTGGCGTTCCAGAGCCGCGCTGGTCTTAGCCATCTGCATGAGAGAGACGATCCCTTCGTGCATCCTGGCGCCTCCTGAGCAGCAGAACAGGATCACCGGAAGCCCAAGCTCAGTCGCCCTCTCAACAGCCCGGGTAATCTTCTCCCCAACCACATATCCCATGCTGCTCATCATAAATCTGGCGTCGCAGACACCGATAACTGCATCCTGGCCGTCTATCCTGGCCCTGCCGATCGTCACAGCCTCCTTCAGGTGGGTCTTTTCACGGAGCTCCTCAAGTTTTTCTTCATATCCAGGGAAATCCAGAGGGTTCCTGCCGGCAATTTCTGTCCCCCACTCCTCAAAGCTTCCTTTATCAGCCACCATGCGGAGTCTTGTTTTTGTCTTGATCCGGAAATATCCTTCACATTTTGGACAGACGTAATTATTCTCCAGAACGTCCTCCTTGTAGAGTGTGGCTCCGCATTTAGGACATTTTACCCACAGGCCTTCCGGCACCTGGGGCTTCTCTTTTGGTTCTTCTGTTTTGCCAAGGGTTATATACCCTGTCTTCTTAAACATATCCTTTAATCTGGGCATCACTCATTCTCCTTAAAAATGCTTTTCGATAAAATCCGTGGTGAATTCACCTTTTTGAAAATCCTCATTATTCAGGATCTCATACTGGAAATCCGTATTAGTAGTTACCCCCTCCAGTATAAGCTCACCGAGAGTGCTGCGCATCTTTGCAATAGCGCCCGTTCTTGTCTTGTCATGCACAATGACCTTTGCGATCATTGAATCATAGTAGGGCGGTATCTCATAACCGCTGTAGACTGCCGTATCAATGCGTACCCCGTTTCCTCCCGGCAGATGCACCTCAATTAATTTTCCGGGACAGGGCATAAAATTCTTCCTGGGGTTCTCCGCATTTATCCTGCACTCGATTGCATGGCCATTCAGGCAGATATCTTCCTGTTTCACACTTAACGGCAGCCCCGCGGCGATATATATCTGTTCCTTGATCAGATCCACGCCTGAAACCATCTCCGTCACAGGATGCTCTACCTGTATCCTCGTATTCATCTCTATAAAATAAAAATTCTGCCTGTCATCCAGGAGGAACTCTATTGTGCCCGCATTCTCATAGCGCGCCGCTTTTGCAGCCCTCACTGCCTCATCGCCCATCTTCCTGCGAAGCTCCTGCGTCAGAATAGCGCACGGAGATTCTTCTATTACTTTCTGATGATGACGCTGAATAGAGCAGTCTCGTTCCCCCAGCTGCACCACATTTCCGAACTTATCTGCTATGATCTGAAATTCTATATGCTTGGGGTTGCGCACGTATCTTTCAATATACATGGTATCATCGCCGAAGGAACGCACTGACTCCATCTGTGCAGTATTAAAGTTTTCCATAAAATCTTCAGGCGACTCTGATATCCTCATGCCTTTTCCGCCGCCACCTGAAGATGCCTTGATCATAACAGGGAATCCTATTTTCCCGGCGGCTTCCAGAGCTTCATCCGCCCCATAGACAGGTTCTTTTGTTCCCGGCACTACCGGCACTCCTGCCTTCTCCATGGTGGACCTGGCTTCAGACTTGTTGCCCATCCTGTTAATAACCTCTGCTGAAGGTCCGATAAAAGTAATGTTGCACTTCTGGCACATATCCACAAATTTACTGTTTTCTGAGAGAAAGCCAAATCCGGGATGGATGGCATCAGCATTCACAACAATAGTAGCGCTTAAAATCCTCTCCATATTTAAATAGCTGTCAAGGGAAGAAGCAGGTCCGATACATACAGCCTCATCCGCCAGCTGGGTGTGCAGCGCTTCCCTGTCTGCCTCTGAGTAGACGGCAACCGTCCTTATCCCCAGCTCTCTGCAGGCACGTATGATACGTACAGCTATTTCTCCTCTGTTAGCAATCAATATTTTCTGAAACATGGCAACTCTCCTATCCTATGGCAAAGGTAAGCTCAGCGCTCACGGCCACTTTCCCGTCTACTGTGGCTGTTGCCTTACCGATTCCGATAGGGCCTTTCTGCTTTATCATTTCTACTTCCAGCATGACCACATCTCCCGGAAGTATCTTCTGTTTGAACCTTGCGTTATTGATCGCTGCAAAATAAGCTGTCTTTCCTTTAAACTGCGGACAGCTCAATATGACTACCGCGCCCACCTGTGCCAGGGCTTCGATCGTAAGCACTCCCGGCATAACAGGCTCGCCTGGAAAATGTCCCGCAAAATATGGTTCATTATAGCTGACGCATTTTTTTCCTACGCCTCTTTTTCCCGGTTCCAGCTCTTCTATTGTATCGATCAGCAGCATAGGCTGCCTGTGTGGAATGATCTCCATGATTTCCTTAGTTGTTAAAAGTGACATACCTAAGCCTCCCTTCAGCGTATTTTAAACAGCGGCTGGCCATACTCCACCATCTGCTGGCTTTCAGCCAGGATCTCTTCTACAACACCATCAAATTCGCTTTCAATCTCATTCATCAGCTTCATAGCCTCTATAATGCCAAGGGTCTGCCCTTTCTTTACTGTATCTCCCACCTGCACAAAAGGCTCTGCATCGGGGGATGAAGAATTATAGAAGGTCCCTACAAGAGGCGCTGTGATAATATTGCCTTTCTCATTATCTGAAGCCTCCCCGGTTTCCCCGCGGCCTGCCCCGGCGGAAGCTGCTGTGCCGGAGATGACCGGTATTTCAGCTGAGAGTATGGGGGCTGCTGTATTTTCCCCGGCTGCTGTCACAATGACATTCTTTTTCTTTTTTCCCATTGAGAGCTTTATGTTTCCCTCTTCAAATGAAAACTCAGTCAGGTCAGATGATGACACTTTATCAATCAACGCTAATAAATTCTCTATTTCCATTTTTTATACCTCTTTATATTTCTTTACAAGAATACTTGAGTTGTGGCCGCCGAAGCCCAATGAATTACTGATGGCATAGTCAAGATTTCCCATGACCGGCTTATCAGGAACGTAATTGAGATCCAGTTCTTCATCCGGTACGCTGTATCCTACTGTAGGATGGATATATCCCTCCTGTATCTCCTTGATGCAGGTAATAAACTCGATTGCTCCTGCTGCCCCCAGCATGTGGCCTGTGATGGACTTAGTAGAGTTAACGCGGATATTATATGCATGTTCCCCAAATGCTTTCTTGATTGCCCTTGTCTCAAAAAGGTCATTGTGATGTGTGCTTGTTCCATGGGCATTGATATATGTGATATCTTCAGGCTCAAGTCCTGCTTCCTTTACTGCATTTAACATAGCTCTGGCTGCACCGGAACCATCCTCTGCAGGAGATGTGATATGATAAGCATCACTTGTAGTGCCGTATCCGGCAACCTCCGCGAGAATCTTTGCTCCTCTTTTCTTAGCATGCTCCAGTTCTTCCAGCACTACGACTGCCGCGCCCTCTCCCATGACAAAACCGCTTCTTTCTTTGTCAAAGGGAATAGAGCAGCGCTGCGGGTCATCGGACCCTGTAAGCGCTGTCAGGGCTGCAAACCCTCCGATACCGATAGGACAGATAGATGCCTCCGTTCCTCCTGCTACCATGACATCAGCGTCACCGCACTGGATCGTTCTGAAAGCTTCTCCGATGGAATGTGTGCCTGTGGCGCATGCGGTAACCACATTTACACTCTTTCCTTTCAGGCCGAACTGGATAGAGACATTTCCGCAGGCCATATTAGAGATCATCAGGGGTACAAGAAGAGGATTGACACGTCCCGGCCCTTTTTTCTGCAGCTTGTCGTACTCTCTTTCCATAGCCTGCAGGCTTCCGATCCCTGATCCTACTGAGCATCCCACCATATATGGATCCTCTTTTTCTATGTCCAGGCCTGACTCTTCAATGGCTTCCTTTGCAGCGGCTACAGCATACTGTGAGAAAAGCTCCATTCTTTTAGCTGCCTTAAAATCCATATATTTCTTTGCGTCAAAATCCTTGATCTCAGCAGCCAGCTTTGCCCTGTAATCACTGGCGTCAAATCTCGTGATCGGTCCAAAAGCTGTCTTCTTTTCCTTTACACTGTTCCAGAATTCATCTACACTAAGTCCAACGGGAGTGATAGCTCCCATCCCTGTAACTACTACTCGCTTCATATTTATTTTCCTCCTGTTACATTGCCATTCCGCCGTCGATGCACAGCACTTGGCCTGTAATATAATCTGCTTTTTCCGATGCTAAAAATACTGCCGCCTCTGCGACTTCCTCTGCCTGTCCGAACCTCTTCATAGGGATCTGGGCAGCTGCAGCTTCCTTCGCTGCATCTGACAGCGCATCTGTCATCTCAGTCTCTATAAATCCCGGTGCTATGGCATTGACGCATATCCCCCGGCTGGCAAGCTCCCTCGCCATAGTCTTAGTCAGGCCTATGACGCCTGCCTTAGAGGCTGAATAATTCGCCTGCCCTATATTTCCAAGGATACCTGTAACACTTGACATATTAATGATTTTACCGCTTCTCTGTTTTAACATCTGGCGGCTGATATGGCGTATTGTATTAAACGTCCCCTTCAGGTTGGTAGCTATCACTCTGTCAAAATCTTCCTCGCTCATTTTCATGATCAGGTTATCTTTTGTGATCCCTGCATTATTGACAAGAATATCAATCTGGCCATATTCTCTGACAAGCTCTTTGATCATTTCCCCCGTCTTATCATAGTCGGATACGTCACACTGCCATGTCACTGCCCCGCCTCCGTTTTGGCGGATCAGTTCTGCTGTCTCCTCTGCCTTTTCTTTTGAGCCATTATAGTTGATGACTACAAAAGCGCCTTCCTCTGCCAGGCGTATAGCTATTGCACGGCCCAGTCCTCTGGCGGCCCCCGTCACTAGAGCTGTCTTTCCTTTTAACATTTTAATTCCTCCGCAACCTTCTTTATATCTTCAGCTTTCTCTATATTAAACCCTCTGGCATTTTTGTCTATCTTACGTAAAAATCCGTTCAGCGTCCTGCCCGGTCCGATCTCTATAAAAGTATCGATCCCGTCAGATATCATCTTTTCAACACTCTGCTGCCACTTTACTGAGGAAGCGACCTGCTCTTTTAAAAGCAGCTTTACATCTTCCTTCTTACTCACATATTCAGCAGTCACATTGGCCACATAGGGAATCCTGATATCCTGTATTTCTATCTCTTTCATGGCTTCCCACAGCTTCTCGCCTGCGCTCTTTAACATAGGTGAATGAAAAGGCCCGCTAACCGTGAGCGGTACACACCGCCTGGCCCCTGAAGCTTTCAGCATTTCTGCCGCCGCCGCCACTGCGCTCTCTTCCCCTGTTATGACTGTCTGTCCCGGACAGTTATAATTAGCTACACTCACCTGTCCCTCTGTCTTTTCACACACACGTGCGATCGTCTCTCCGTCAAGCCCTATGACTGCAGTCATAGCTCCGCCTGACGGGACAGCCTCCTGCATATAGATTCCTCTCTTCCTCACAAGCTTAAAGGCATCTTTCTCATCCAGCGCCCCTGAAGCTATGAGTGCGGTGTATTCTCCCAGGCTTAAACCGGCATTCACTTCCGGAACGATCCCCTGCTCCTCTAAAGCGCGGAGCATAGCTGTCTCTGCTGCCACCATGGCTATCTGCGTATATTCCGTAATATTGATCTCCTCGTTAGGTTCAAAACAGAGCTTTTTTATATCCAGCCCCGTAACTTCCCCTGCCAGGTCAAAAACTTCTTTTGAACAGCTTACCTGTTCATAAAAGTCCTTCCCCATTCCAACATACTGGGCACCCTGTCCCGGAAAAATAAATGCGATTCTGCTCATTCCTGGTTTACTCCTTTATTGTATTTTTAAAAGCACTTCTGCCTCATGCATAATTTCTTCAATCATTTCCCTGCAGGTCTGTTCCTTTTTCACAAGCCCTGCGATCTGTCCCGCCATGACGGTTCCGTTCACCACGTCACCTTCCATGACTGCATTTCTTAAAGAACCAAGCGTCAGATATTCCAGCTCCTCGAAGGAAGCTCCTGACTGTTCCAGCTTTATGTATTCTCTTGTCATCTTGTTGCGCAGTGAGCGCACCGGATGGCCTGTACTCATTCCTGTAACTTCAGAATCTATATCCTTTGCTTTTATGACTCTCTCTTTATAGTTGCCGTGGACAATAGACTCACTGGCCACCACAAACCTGGTTCCCATCTGGACGGCTTCCGCCCCCAGCATCATAGCTGCCGCAAACCCTCTTCCATCGCCGATCCCGCCGGCCGCTATAACAGGTATATCAACTGCATCCGCCACCTGGGGCACCAGAGTCATCGTTGTCTGGGAGCCTATATGCCCGCCTGACTCCATACCCTCAGCCACTACTGCGTCGGCGCCATATCTCTCCATCCTTCTGGCAAGGGCCACGCTTGCCACTACCGGGATAACCTTGATCCCCGCATTTTTCCAGAGCTCCATATATTTTTCCGGATTTCCTGCTCCTGTGGTGACTGCCTTGACGCCTTCCTCGGCTACCACCCTGGCCACCTCATCAGCGTGGGGGCTGAGCAGCATGATATTTACACCAAACGGTTTATCTGTCAGCTCCTTTGCCTTGCGTATCTCATCCCTGACCACTTCAGCCGGTGCGCTGGCCGCACCGATAAGCCCGAAACCGCCGGCATTTGACACAGCCGCTGCCAGGTTATGTTCTGCCACCCAGGCCATTCCGCCCTGGATGATTGGATATTCTATTCCTAAAAGCTTCGTTACTCTTGTATCCATGTCTTCCTCCCGTGTTTCCTATAGAAGAAGGTGTGGCTTATTCTTCCACACCTTTATTTTTCAAGTAATCCATGACTGCCTTTACAGTTGTCAGATTCTCAAGGTCTTCTGACGGGATCTCCACTGAGTATTCATCTTCCAGAGCCATAACAAGTTCAAACAGGTCAAGTGAATCAGCTCCCAGATCATCCTTGAAATTAGTTTCCAGTGTGATGGTCTCCTTTTCACAATTTAACTGCTCTGCGATGATATCTTTCATTTTCTCAAACATGGTCAATCTCCTCTTAAATTCATATTATTTTTATATCAAATATTTTGATATCCAAAGTATATATGTAAAAAAAAGATTTGTCAAGATTTTTTTATAGCCCAAAACTGCAATATTTTGCGGGCATGTGAATAGTAATGGTTGCTTTCATGTAACTGTTCACATGCCCGCGGGGTGTTTAAAGAATGTTCTGAACCGTCATTTATCTATATATTCTTTATTAATGGTGAATCCCCTGCCCCTCACTTCTTTTACCTGGCTGATGATAAGGAATGCCTCTGGATCTATCTTCTGAACCTCCCGGTTCAGCCTTGGAAGCTCTCTGTTGGAGATGATGGTAAGGACCATGGGAAGCTTTGTGTGAAGGTACCCTGTCTCTCCCTGAAGCAGGGTAGACGTCCTGTCCACGTTCTGGATGATCATCTGGTTGATCTCCTCATACTTTTCACTGACAATCTTTACCTGCGTCTTTGTCTGGCCCATAAACAGTACCTTATCCAGCACAAAGGTATAGAGGAATACAAGAAGAAGTCCTAAAAGTACCTGCTCCTTCTCGGCAAAGGTGACCTGCAGCAGGAGAATGAGGCAGTCAAAAGCATACATAACTGCTGACACCGGCAGGCCGAACAGCTTATTGATCACAAGGGGAGGAATATCCATCCCGCCCGTGGAAGCTCCCGCTTTAAATACAATGCCGATCGCCGCGCCGATCATTACCCCGGCATATATGGCTGCGATCGTTCCGTCATTAGTCATATTTCCCAGTGCGGGCACGTTCTGCAGGACGCCCAGGATGAACGGATAATAAAAGGTGCTGATGATGGTCGTCATAGCAAATTTCTTTCCCAGTATGGCTGCGCCCGCCAAAAAAAGCAGAAAGTTGAACACCAGCGCAAACACCGCAATAGGGATCCCGAAATAATGCTGTACAGCCAGGGCCACACCTGTCCCGCCGCCGATCACCAGGTTATTTGGCAGGATGAACATAGTTACTGCCAGTGCATAGATCGTGTTGCCCAGCAGCACCATTAATACATCAATAATTGTTTTAGAATACTTTTTCATTGCCTCTTCTCCTCGATTCTTCACTTAGTCTGCAGCTGCAATGATCATCCAGCCGCATGATGTTTCTATTTATACAGCTGACGATGTAACACGTCACCTGAGTAAAATGTAAAAAAACAGCGCCCTAATGGACGCTGCTGCACTTTTTGCAGGAGCCGCTGCAGCCCTCACAGCTGCACTGGCAAAACCTGCCGTTCTTTATATCTTTTATCCTTTTTCTTATCACAAAGGCTGCATAGAGGAAAATTGCCCCTCCCACAACAACCGTACTGAAAACTTCCATAATATCACACTTTCTGTAAAATATCTGTTTTACACCTGTTTCATCAAATACCCGCCAGCAGGGAGCCTGCCTGGAACACCAGCACCGCGCAGCCCCAGGCAAGAAGGAGCTGAAAGGCGATCATCATGAACGTAAACTTCCAGGAATGTGTTTCTTTCCGTATCGTTCCAATAGTTGCAGCGCATGGGGTGTAGAGAAGGCAGAACACCATGAGCGCATATGCATTCAGGGCGCCAAAGCCGTAAACCGACAGATTCTGCACGATCTGAGCCATACCTGCCGCCGAATTGGCGTTTCCCACTCCAAAAAGGACGGCAAAGCTGGAGACAACCACTTCTTTTGCCGACAGCCCTGAAATCAGAGCCACTCCTATCTGCCACAGGCCAAGGCCGGCCGGAGCCAGCAGGGGTTCAAACCATCTGCCAAGGGCAGCGCCAAAGCTTTCCGACACCTCTGTCACCATACCGTGCTGGTTAAAATTCAGGATAAACCATATGACGATTGAAGCCACAAATATGGTGGTCCCGGCCTTTGTCAGATAATCTTTGACCTTCTCCCACACATATATCATGATAGTCCTGGCGTTGGGCGCTTTATATTCCGGAAGCTCAATCAGCAGAGACTGGCTGCTTTTGTTTTTCTGGAATCTGTTAATTACAAGCGCTATGACGATTGCTGTCAGCATTCCCAGCACATACATGGAAAATGCAGCTGCCATGGCATATTTTCCAAAGAACATGTCTGCAAACAGTACATAGATAGGGAGTCTGGCTGAACAGGACATAAATGGAGTCACAAGTATTGTCTTCTTTCTGTCCTCTTCCCTCTCCAGAGCCCTTGTGGCCATAACAGCAGGCACCGTACATCCAAAGCCCAGTATCATGGGGAGAAAGGCCTTTCCTGATAATCCTGCCCTGCCCATGATCTTATCCATGACATAGGCCACCCTGGCCATATATCCGCTGTCCTCCAGAACAGCCAGTGCAAGGAAGAGGATAAATATATTGGGGAGGAAGGTCAGGATGCCTCCCACTCCTGCAATGATCCCGTCCACTATGAGTGATATGAGCCAGTCAGCCGCACTGACGCTCACAAGAAGATGGTTTACTGCATCTGAAAACATTGACAGAACTATCTCAAACACGCCTTTTAAGGCATCTCCTATGAAAAATGTCAGGAAGAACACAAGAGCCATGATCCCCAGAAATATGGGCACTCCCCATAATCTGTGGGTGAGCACCTCATCGATCTTGTCTGTGGAAGCTGCTTTTTCGCTCTTATAAAAAAGACACTCGTCTATCACTTCCTCTATGTAATCATATTTCTGGTTAATGATATCTTTCTCATAGCTGCGGTCAATGACAGCCGCCGTATCCAGAGAATATTGTTTTTCAACCTCATCATCACGCTCCAGCAGCTTGATGGCATGCCATCTGATATTTTTAATCTGAGGATACCTGCTCTTAAGAAGCTTCTCCACCTCTACTATGCGCTTCTCCATATCCGGCCTGTAGACAACCACATTTCCTGCAGGCCCCTCTTCATAGTGATGCTTTACTGCATGCATCAGTACATCAAGTCCCGTCCGCTTTCTGGCAGACACAGGCACAACAGGAATATGGCCCAGCAGTTCAGGCAGGCGGTGCATGTCGATCTCCATCCCGCGCTCTTCCACAATATCCATCATATTCAAAGCCAGTATAACCGGCTTTCCCAGCTCCAGCAGCTGCATGGTCAGATAGAGGTTCCTCTCCATGGCAGATGCATCCACAATATTGATAATGACATCTATGTCATCCTCCAGAATACACTGCCTTGTCACCTTCTCCTCTATGGAATAAGAAGTCAGGCTGTATATACCGGGGGTATCTATCAGCTTAATATGCTGGCCTCTGTAGTCTGTCTCTCCCTCTTTTCTCTCCACGGTGACTCCAGGCCAGTTGGCCACCTTCAGATTTGCCCCTGTATATGCATTAAACAGGGTCGTCTTACCACAGTTGGGATTTCCCACAAATGCGACATTAATTGTCTGTTTCATCCTGCTGCTCCTTTATCTCCCCGGGTTCTCTGACTCTGATGCCTTTAGCAAATTCTTTTCCTATGGCCCATCTGGCCCCTCTCGCTTTTATGATCACGGCACCATTTTTCTTCTTATTCAGGATCTGAAGCTTTGTCCCCTCAAAGATTCCCAAAGACTCCAGCCTTCTGGTGATGTCCTCCGGCAGGAGGATTCCCGTCACCTCGTAGGCCCTGCCCATGTCTCCTTCAAATACTGTCCCTGTATCCAGATCTTTCATCTCTTTCCTCTCACGCTGTCCTTGTCAGCGATCTCTTTCCTTCTTCCTGTTCTTTAAACTTTATCTGCCTCGAGACGCTCAGCGCCAGTGTCATCTCCGCCATTAGGAACAAGATCGATGTGCCCCCATAGCTGACAAACGGCAGAGTTACTCCTGTGGTAGGGATCATATTCAGTACGACTGCCATATTAAGGACCACCTGCAGGGCAATATGGGCAAATATGCCGGTTGCTATCAGTGAACCTAAAAGGTCAGGCGCATTCTGGGCAATGAAGAGCAGCCTGTAAAGCAGGAACACAAACAGTATTGTGAGCATAGCCGCTCCAAATACTCCCAGCTCCTCACACACGATTGAAAATATCATATCATTCTGTGCCTCAGGTACAGCCCCCAGCTTCTGCGTGCTGTTTCCAAGGCCTTTCCCGAAAAATCCTCCTGACCCAATGGCATACAGCCCCTGCATAACCTGATAACCGCCCCAGCTGGCATAGGCCTCCGGGTCCAGCCAGACAAGCACCCTCCGCAGACGGAATGTCCCGCTGGCCGCATTAGTCGCCACATAGAACACTACGCCTGCCGCCATGACAAGAACAGCTCCCACGGCTGCCAGGAACGGAACTGTCTTTGGATGGGCCACAAACAGCATGATTCCTGTAATACCCGCCATTATGATCGCAGTACTCATATTCTGAGTGAAATAATAGGTAAAAAACGCCGTAATGCCGCCAAGTCCTAAAATGATAGCCGGCGCCCGCCATCCCCGCATCTTTCTGCCACCTATCTTCACTATGACGCAGGCCAGAAAGAGGATCAGCGACAGCTTGCCCAGCTCAGCCGGCTGGAACGAAACAGGTCCGAAATAGATCCATCTCTTGGCGCCGTTGATCTCCCTGCCTATAAACTTCGTAGCTACCAGCAGGACATTTGATACAATATAGAGAGCTGTTGCAAATTTGGCATATATATGATAATCAATCTGGGAAAATATCAGTACAGCAACAAGGCAGGCTGCGCTGATAGCTGCCTGCTTTCCAAAGTAAAACATATCGCTGCCGTGCTCCACCTGCGCCTCATACGCGCTTGTACTATATAACATAACAAGCCCAAAACAGGTGAGCAGTATCACGCTGGCGAGCAGATTATAATCATAATATCTCTGCACCGCCGGCCTGCGCCGTCTCCGGCGCTGCTGTTTTGGGACATTCGTTCTGGATCTTCTTTTTTGTGCCATTTCAAACTCCTCTGCCGCTCAAACTTAATAATTACGATATATTATCATAGCACAAAAATCATCCTTCTGCAATTTTTATTGTTCCTGACTTTACGAGATTTATAAAAACCGGCACCAGCTTTGGATCAAACTGCTTCCCTGCTTCCTCCTCCAGGATGGCAAAGGCTCTCTCCACAGGCATAGAGGCCTTATAACTTCTGACAGATATCATGGCGTCAAAAGAATCAGCAATACATAATATCCTGGCCATGAGCGGAATATCCTCTCCTGCGATCCTTCTGGGGTAGCCTTTGCCGTCATACCTCTCATGATGGCCGATCACAGCAGGTATCACATAGTCCAAAGACGGCAGATGCCGGATGATACCTATGGAGTTCTCCACATGTGTCTTCATGATCTCATATTCCTCTGCCGTCAGCTTGCCCGGCTTATTCAGTATATCCTCCTGAATGCCGATCTTTCCAATATCGTGAAGAAGCCCAGCTTCCTTTACGATGTCTATACACTCATCGTTCATTCCAAATCCCCTTGCCAGCTCGCCGGCATAGTAAGCCACATTTTTAGAGTGGCTGAATGTATAGTGGTCTTTTGTATCTATGGCCGCAGTCAGGGCGTAGATCGTGGAAGCATATTCATTATAGCTGCTCTTACTGCGGAGCGCCGTCGCTTCCTCCCCGCGTTTTGCCTGCCCTTCCGAATAGACCATGACAGCATTTTTCCCTGAACGCTTAACCGTATACACGGCTAGATCTGCATTACTTATAAGTTCCTGTACATTTGAGGCTGTATAGGGGATAGCACATACGCCTCCGCTCATGGTCAGCGCCTTCATGGAATATTCACCGGAATAACGGTTCAGCTCCTTGATCTGGCTGCAGACATTCTCTGCCAGATTCCTGGCAGAATAAAGATCAAACCGCGGAAGGATCAGCGCAAATTCTTTCCCCCCATACCTGGCCACATATCCGTTCTCACCTACAGTTGACTTAATGATCTGGGCGATCTTCTGAAGAGCGATATCCCCTTCCGCTGCACCGTACAACTGGTTGTATAATTTAAAATCATCAATGTTCAATATTGCCAGTGCCAGTGAACTCTCCTTGTTTGCCTCATATGCCTCCTCTATGACCTCATAAAAGCTCTTCCTGTTCAGCAGTCCGGTGAGTTCATCCTTTCTGGCTTCCTCATATGCCTTTTCATAAAGCCTTGAATTTTTTACAGCCATAGAGCTCACCGAACCAACAGAGGTAAGGAAACTCATATCATCATATGTAAATGACGAATGCCTCGGCTTTTCAGACAGCATGACAAGCCCTTCCAGATCCTCCTCATCCTTCAGCGCCACAAAGCACTCGATCCTCCATTCCTGCAGCTGTCTCTTCTCTGATTCCCACATGGATTTATAGCCGATGGTGCGCTTGAAATCTTTCATCATCAGGCTGCCGTCCGTCTTCTTCAGATACTGGATGATAGGATGGTCTGCCCTAAGCAGGAAGGAATTCTCATCTAAGGGGCTGGTACTGCGTTTGATCACATAATTTCCATTCAGATCCTCTATGCAGATATAGATCTTGTTCACCTCTATCGTCTTTCGGATCACATCTACCATACTTGCCAGGATCTCGTCTATATCAAGTGTCTTAGAAACTGCATGGCTGAATTCTTTCAGGTTTTCTGTCTGTACCAGTTCCTCCCTGACAAAAATATTGTCCAGAAACCTCTTCATCACCGTATACAGCACGATAGTGGATATCATGTACAGGGCGGCGATCGCCATAATTGCCACAGATTCTGACATTTTCAGGCTCTCTCTGGCAAATTTTCCCATAACCGGTATACTCTGATAAAATAAAACAATAGATATGACAGCTGAAGCGATATAGCAGTTCCATCTGGATATCAGCAGAGTCAGTTTAAAGAGGCGCTTGCTGTAAAGTGCATAAAACATAAAAAATGCATTAAACACGCCAGAGAGCACATCAATGGGGAACCCTTTAAAAAATGGTATCATCAGGCACATATGACCTGTAAAAAGAATAACTATCCCTGCCAGAATGGGGGTCAGCTGTTTCTTCAGAACCATATTTCCTTTACATCCCCTGAAGATGTAATATACCATTATTCCAAGCAGGCAGCCTGCAACTGCAAATGGAATGATAATCGGCCATGAAAAATCATAGACAAACTGCACGCCTTTGGCCGACCCTTCCACTACAGACGGAGGAGGCAGAAATATTCCCGTAAAAAGATTCAGGATATAAGAACCCAGAAAGAACACCTGCCCGAAAATCCTGCACGCTTTTTTTCTGATATCCAGGAAGTCCATAATGAATCCCATAAATGTGCATGGGAGAAAAAACACACCCAGCAGCGATACATGATACCAGAACTCCACAGAAGGCCACAGCTGAAGGCGCATTGCCAGTGAACCTCCCGTCCACAGCACCATTACCATCAGCAGTACCATAAATGACTTGATTACTTTTGTTTTCTTAGCTGCCGCAAATGCAAAAAATAAAAATACATAGCAGAACAAAGCCGTTATTGGAATCCACCCAAAACTGTACATGCCTCTAATACCTCCCGTCCGGTGCCACACTGAATTGTTCCTGCAGCAGTCTGCTCACTTCATATTCCGGCGGATTGATACGCCTGAGCAGACCGCCGAATTTACTCTCATAGTTTTGGAAAGTCCCTGTCTTTAATATTGTGATCTTCAGCGGATCCATCCCTAAAATCTTTTTCAGATCCGTATAATCCTGATCCACATACTTGAAATAGACGCTCAGATGATCCCTGATCACCTGTACGCTGACCGCTGAGCTTATCATCTGTCCCCGCTTCAGCTCTACGTAAATGTGCAGCAGAGGATGATTCTCCTCATTAAACTCCTTCTGCGCAAACCATTCCTCAATCGCCAGGCCTGACAGCTTGACAGCACTTGAAATAGAATGCTCCGTAATCCTCGTAAAACCGGCAATATCAATAATAGTAGGGATCCTGTCAACATAAGAAAACCTGGGTATCCTGGTTCCCTCTTCCTTATTTCCAATACCCTCACAGCGGTATACATCACCAACTCTGTATCTGGCAAAAGCTCCGCCCTTGAGCACTGTGATCACCAACTCATATTTTTCTCCCGGCGACACTTCATCCATAAGCAGCGTATGAGGTACGTACAAAGGATCTGCAAGATTCCTCTCCATCTCCCGTTCTGGTATGAATTCATAGAAACAGGCATCCGGGAAAAAATACATCCCATTCCTGCTCCATGTCTCAGTACCTATGCAAGTGGGCTCAGTACCTGCAAAAATCTCCATCGGACGGATGCCCCACAGCTTCTCCAGATCATCTTTATAGCACTTATTATCTGTCCCTGCGCACATAAAACCTTTCAGCTGGAACAGATCTTTTGGCATCAGTTCCCTGTTCTCTTCTTTACATCTGCCTCTGGCTCTGATCAGACGCAGGAGCATTTTGGGAGAGATGCTGCTAAGCTTTGACAGACCGCCTTTCCCGGAGCTGCTCTTCTGCATGGCTGCCAGGCTTCTGCTCACAAAGTATGTAACACTTCCGAGGCCGAAAAAGTATTCAATCCCCTTCCCCATGCCCATTTTAAATCCCTTTTTGTTTCTCTCACTGAAAGACATTTTTTCTGCTTCTTTTACAGGGGGCAGAAATTCCACGTCCATCTCCTCCCCCAGCAGTACAGGAAGCAGGCCTGTGGCATACGGAAGCGGTGCGAGGGCATACAGCATATGGTCCCGGGGAGATAAGTCAAACTGGCCCTTCTGGCTGCTTGTGGCAAGCATAAAGCAGGCCATCATATTATCCTTGTAGGTGTCCAGCATACTTTTCGTATAGGGCGCCACCTTTATGGGATGCCTGCCGCCTTCCCATGTGGTCTGTATCCATAGGATAGGCTTTGCCGGAAGCACGCTGTCTTCCTTCTGCAGCAGCATATCGGCATAATCTTCATATGTGGTGAGAGGCACCATGCGCCTGAACTCATCTATATTTTCAGGTATCCTGCCGCCGAGGATGCGGCGTCCTATACCGCTCTTCCCCCACAGCTCCATCTGTTCTCTCAGCAGACGCTTCTGGATCTTCATGAATTCTTCAACAGTTAATTCCAGAAAACCACAATATTCTTCCCACAGTTCACTTTGGCTGACTTCCCTAAGCTTATCCTGAAATCTCATTTTCTGCCCCTCCCTTCTGCAAATGACGCCATGCAGGCTTTGATGCTCTTCCAATCAGGTATCAGAAACGGTGTCTTCTCTTTATACTCTTCATAGTCTGAGAATGTCTTAGGAAATGTCCAGATATCCTGGAATATCACATATCCCAGGTTACAGGCGGAAAATATCAGACCCCCTGTAAAAAACAGTTTAGAATGCAGGGCAAGCCCGCAAAAAAAGAAAAAGAAGAAAAACCAAAGCACGCCCGGATGCCGGCAGAGAGCATATACCCCCCTGTCACAGACATTTGATTTTTCTTCCACACGACAGATCCCGTCTTTTTTGCCTTCTCTGCTGCAGTACGTCTCCTCAAACGGCAGAGCAAAAAACAAAGTATAGATAAGCAAAAACATGTTCAGGATCCCTAAAGATATCAATATATAATCACAAACTCCCGCAGGCCCTCCTGCTGCCAGCGCTTCATATCCCAATCCCGCACTTCCAATCACAAGCAGAATACACCCTGCCGCAAACGAACTGTGAATAGCTTTTATTTTCCATATCACACTGTTCACGTCATAAAGCCCAAAAAGGCAAAATCCTAAAACACCCCAAATAACATTAATCATTGTCTCTCCCCTAAGCTGCACTATATTGATCAAGTCGTTTCCATTAATGTCAATATTTTACTAAATCAGACAGCATAACGCAAGATAAAACTTAAGAATTATTAAGAATCTCCTCCATTTTCAGTCACAAGACCGTCACACAGCAATAGTAAAGCCAAAAACACACTTTCAGAGCTTTATCATAAAGTAATATTGAAATAACAACTTTGAAAGGAGCCAATATGACAAATTGTAGTTCTTGTGATGATTATAAGGCAAAACCCTCTTGTCAGTGCCTGGAAGAAATGCCTGTAGCAATGGCATATGTCCCATGGCAGAATTTCCATCAAACTTATGAACTCTCAAAAGCTTTGCAGGTAGGGACTATTTTCCCTGAACTGCACAAACCATTCTGCGGAAAGAGAGGTGTATGCAAATGAATAACTTTTCCTGTAATAATTACAACAGACCGCAGATGAGGCCGGGATGCGGCTGTGCACGCCCGGAAGTAAAGCCTGACATGAAACCGGGATGCGGCTGCGGCCGTCCGGAAGTGAAACCCGACATGAGACCTGACTGTGGCTGCGGCCGTCCGGAAGTAAAACCCGATATGAGGCCTGACTGCGGCTGCGGCCGTCCGGGAACAAGGCCGGATATGAGACCCGGCATGCAGCCCGGCTGCGGACGCCCGGGGATGAGGCCGGATATGAAGCCTGACTGCGGATGCTCACAGCCGCAGATACGCCCTGAACGCCCATGCATGAGGCCTGAGCCCCGCAGAGAAGCCCGCGCTGAAATGCGGTCCGGATGCGGCTGTCAGGACAACAGGCCGGACCAGGCGGAGCTGCTCAACTTCATTAACGAAGTCAGCTTTGCAGTGAATGACATTCTCTTATATCTGGACACACATCCGTGTGATGAAGAAGCCCTTGCTTTCTACCGTGAAAATGTAGCCAAAAGAAATGCGGCATTAAAGAAATATGCAAAATTTTTCAGCCCGCTGACTGTAGATACAGCCGATGATGCCGCAAGTGATTCATGGACCTGGGTAACAAGCCCATGGCCGTGGGAAGGAGGGATCTTCTAAGTTATGTGGAATTATGAAAAAAGACTTCAATACCCTATAAATATCAAAACTCCAAACGCAAAAATTGCTCAGGTGATCATGAGCCAGTACGGCGGTCCGGACGGCGAAATGGGCGCATCCCTTCGCTATCTGTCACAACGTTTTACCATGCCTAACAGAAAGGCCATGGGTGTCTTAAATGATATAGGCACCGAAGAATTAGCCCATCTGGAAATGGTTTCTACGATCGTACACCAGCTGACCCGTAACCTCAGTATGGAAGAGATTGAAAATTCAGGCTTTGCCAACTACTATGTGGACCACACAGTTGGCATCTGGCCTCAGGCAGCAGCCGGAATTCCTTTTAATGCCTGTGAATTTCAGTCAAAGGGAGACCCCATCACAGATCTTCACGAAGACCTGGCGGCTGAACAGAAGGCAAGGACCACCTATGACAATATCCTCCGCCTTGTCAAAGACCCGGATGTATGTGATCCCATCCGCTTCCTGCGCGCCCGTGAGGTAGTCCACTATCAGAGGTTCGGAGAAGCACTGCGCATAGTTCAGGATGAGCTTGACAGCAAAAACTTCTACGCTTTCAACCCATCCTTCGATATGCCCACGAAGTGCCCTCCCTGCAGTAAATAATGCCTATGAGGACAGAATTAAACGAAGCCTTAAGCACTATTCTTCAAATGATACCCCAGGCATACGCCTTCATCCGGGGCAGCGAAGCATACCCTGACATCAATGGCGCTGTCTACTTCTATCCCATCTGGGAGGGTACGCTTATCATCGCGGATGTTTACGGCCTGCCCCGTGAGACGGAGCCGTGTACAGGCAGAATATTCGGTTTTCATATCCATGAGGGCCGCAGCTGTACCGGCAATTCACAGGATCCGTTTGCAGATACAGGAAGCCACTATAATCCGGCAGACTGCAGGCATCCGGAGCACGCCGGGGACTTCCCCCCACTCTTTGGCAATGACGGATACGCATTGACCATGTTTTATACTAACCGGTTTGTTCCTGAGGAGGTTATAGGACACACAGTTGTTATCCACGATATGCCGGATGATTTCAGGACTCAACCCTCCGGCGATTCAGGGAGCAAAATAGCATGCGGGGAAATAGAAGCTAATTTTCTTTAATGCCTGCGGGAATAAAAAGCAAAAAGAAAGGACCGGCCGCAGCCAGTCCGAGGAAAGAGAAAAATGTATGTAAAAAAGCGTCTCCGCTTTGTATGAGAATACTATAACAATTAAATGTGAAAAAGTTGTGGCGTCCGAATAAAAGGTTTGTAAAGTTATTGAAAAAAACCTTAAGGTTCCTTTAAATCATGGTATTCATTCAGGACCGCTATATAGATCCTAAAAAATTCAGCCCCAGGCAAAAGCCCGGGGCTGAATCCTATGATGAGGTACTGCCAAACCCTCCGTTTCTGACACCGGTGGCATCATCATCGACTGTTATCCCGTATTCCACAAAAATCCCCTGCATGAACCCGTCACCAGCCTTCAGGGAGACTGTTTTTCCTTCTTTTGAGTCATTAGTCAGCTTTGCAAAGATATGGCCTTCATTATCGGAATAGAAATAGTCACTGTCGATAATTCCCACCGTATTATTCAGCTGAAGGCGGAATTTAAATCCCAGCCCGCTTCTCGGATAGCATTTTAACACCCAGCCTTCTTCCATCTCTGCGCGGATGCCTGTAGGCACCTTGATGCTCTCGCCAGGCATCAGCTGGAAGTCAAACGGAGTGCAAAAATCATATCCTGCCGAACCTGAAGTGGCCCTTGACGGCAGTTTAATCAACTCATAGACTGCATCCGCCTCTTCCTGTGATGCCTCACTAAACAGATCCAGATAACCCTCCCTGAACTGTTCTTTACTTACCTTATGAAATTTTGCAATTCTCTTCATTCCAATTTTTCCTTTCCTGCAGGCAAAAACCAATTGGCTGACGCACTGCTTCATTCAGCTGCAGCTAAAGCAGATCCTTAATTTCCACATTCGATGCTGATTTCATTAAAACGCTCCAGGATCTCGTCCACTTCCATATTATCTTTTTGGCTTCCGTTCCTGTCCAGTATCACTTTTCCCTGATGCATCATCACAAGCCTGTTTCCATATTCCACTGCATAGCGCAGATTATGTGTGACCATTATAGTTGTCAGCTTTTTCTCACTTACTATCTTATCTGTAAGTTCCATAATAATCTCCGCCGTCTTCGGATCAAGAGCTGCCGTATGCTCATCAAGGATCAAAAAATCGATAGGAGTCATAGTAGACATGAGAAGTGCCATAGCCTGACGCTGTCCTCCTGAAAGAGACCCCACCTTAATGTGAAGCTTATCCTCCAGGCCGAGATTTAACTGTCTCAAATTCGATCTGTAGAAATCAATCCTTTTCTTGTTAACTCCAGCCCTTAGATTATACTTCTTTCCCTTATTATCCGCAAGTGACATATTCTCCAAAATAGTCATGTCAGGACAGGTTCCCATGGCAGGATTCTGATAAACTCTCCCTATATAAGTGTGTCTCTGGTACTCCTTCTCCCGGGTAATATCCTTCCCGTCGATATTAATACTGCCGCTGTCCACATCAATACTGCCGCATATTATATTCAGCATTGAAGTTTTTCCTGAGCCATTGCTGCCCACCACAGAGACGAAATCCCCAGTGTCTACTTTAAAGTTAAAATTATCAAAGAGGCACATTTCATTGATCGTGCCCGGATTATAATATTTATTTATATTCCTCAATTCAAGCATGTGCCTTCACCTTCTTCTTTCTGTCCATGCTGATGCACAGGATTATAAAAAACAGCGCCGCTGTGATCAGTTTCATATCATTTGCCTGAAGCCCAAGCTGAAGAGCTGCCGCCACACACGCCCTGTATATGACTGAACCTATCAGGACTGCAAAAGTATCCTTAACCCTTGGAAGAAATCTGCACAGATTTACTCCTATAATAACGCTGGCAAGCCCTATTACCATAGTTCCTGTCCCTACACTGATATCAAACACGCGCTGCCATTGGGCAAATACACACCCGCTGAGCGCTACCAGTCCATTTGCAATGGCAAGGCCCAGTATTTTCACCTTCCCGCTGTCCTTAGCAAGAGAAGTCACGAGCACAGGATTATCTCCCGCTGCCCTGAGAAGGAATCCTGACCTTGTCCTGAGGAATCCATCCAGCAGAAGCTTTACAATAAGCAGGATGATCAGAATCATAACAAGTGTCTGGTACGGCGCTGCGGCTTCCGGTACAATTGAATCCAGCACTTTATTATCAAAAATATTTTCCAGGCTAAAAAGCGGAACATTCGCTTTCCCTGCAATCTTCAAATTGATCGTATAAAGGGCAGTCATCATAATAATGCCGGACAGCAGATCCCTTACTTTGAACTTCACATGGATAATTCCAGTCAGTATACCTGCTGCCGCTCCGGCTGCAAATGATATTGGAAGCGTCAGGTAGGGATTCATCCCTTTCACCATGAGCGCTGCTGTCACGGCTGCTCCCAGCGGAAAGCTGCCGTCTACAGTCAGGTCTGGAAAATCCAGTATTTTATACGTAATATATATACCCAGGGCCATCATGGCATATATCATACCCTGTTCTAAGACACCAATTATGATTGACATTTTTTATTCCTCTATTTCTGTAAAAGTTTCTGCTGCTCTGTCTTTTACTTCATCACTGACTGAGATTCCCAGATTCTCAGCAACCTTAGTATTCAGATACAGATTGCTCTCTGTAATGCTCTCAAAAGGCATTTCCTCTGCCTTCATCTCTCCCTTTAATACCTGGGCTGCCATTTTTCCTGTCTGTTTTCCTAAGGCAATATAGTCAATCCCTTCTGATGCCAGACATCCTATTTTTACCTGCTCTACTTCGCTGCCAAACACCGGGATCCCTTTTTTATTTGCTTTGTCCAGGATAGTGGGAAGTGCGCTGACTACAGTATTATCTGTCAGATTATTAAGACAATCCACCTTCTCAAGAATTGTATCAGCCGCCGACGGAACATCTGCTATCGTTGCTATCCCAACTGTCTCAAGTGCAAAACCATATTCACCCACAAGTGCCTCATATTCTTTGATCGTACTCTCAGAATTCACCTCACTTGTTGTATAAATGATCCCAATTGTCTTTGCTTCTGGAAGAAGCTCACGTATCATTTTAAGCTGTGCTTCCACTGGAAGTTTATCGCTTGTGCCTGTTGCATTTCCTGTAGGCATCTGATCCTCAGTTGCCAGCTCAGCCGCCACAGGATCAGTCACTGCCGTATAAATGGTAGGGATTTCTGTCTTCAAAGCTGCATTGTAGCATGCCTGTGCAGCCGGTGTGGCAATCCCGCACATAAGATCAACGCCTTTCGCTGCAAAGCCCTGGGCAATCGTCCCTGCTGTCCCCATATCTGCATCTGAATTCTGATAGTCAATCTCTAAATTTTCACCTTCCACAAAGCCTTCCTCTTCCAGCCCCTGCAGAAATCCTTCCCTGCAATTATCCAATGAGCCATGCTGTGCAAACTGCGCAATCCCAATTTTATAGTTTCCTTCAGCCAATTCTTCTGTTGATGAAGAGGTCTCTTTACCTGCAGCCATCACCGTGCTCAGCTTGGCCGCCTGGCTGCACCCTGCCAGCATTGATAAAACCATCCCTGTGCACAATAACATACTTACCATCTTTTTTTTCATGATCTCGTCTCCTTTTTACTGATTGATGTAACTGTTCAGTACCTTCACAGTTACTGATTGATTTTCATGCTGCCTCCCTGCCGGGAGAATTGGAAACAAATACAAAACTAATGGGAGTGGGCTTATTTATTTCTTGGAAAACGCTGTTCACTGCAGAGCAAAGTTTCCTGTAGAAGAACAAAAAAACCGCCCCAAGCTTTCGCTTGAGACGGTAATATAAACTATTATCGCGGTACCACTCAAATTGACATATTTATGTCCTCTTATGCGTGTACTAACATACACTCCTGATTGATAACGGGTTCGGTTCCCGACAGCGCCTACTCTCTTTTGATTTCGGGGCCGCCCTCAAAAGGCCATTCAGCAAATCACTCAATACTGCAATCTCACCATCTGCAGCTCTCTGGAATCTCATATAAATGCTTACTAATCTTTCTCATCGGTTTTGTTATTTGTTTAAGTTATTCTAAGCCCATGAGAGAGATTTGTCAAGAAAAATTTAATTATTTATACCTTGTCGTGCGGAGCACGTTACTGTTCACTCCGTGACCAGTAACACGCTCCGCGATGCACAGAAACGGCAAAACCGCCGTTTCGCGCTGCAACCCTCGGGATTTTCGTGCAAATACGCACGAAAACACCTCGCGGGATGGTGACGTGTAACAGTAACCGCAGCACGCCCATCCGAAGGATTTGAATTATGGGATGCACGGAGGTGTATAAGAAATCTTTCATTCCTCAGCCCTGACTTTACTTTTGTACCTATTATCAACCCCTTTAGAAATTTTATCCCAGATATCAGACGGATATCCAATTGCTTCAAAAAAAGCAAATATATATAATAGATATAACAGAAACAAAAAAACCTTAATAATACTCTTTTTTAATTTCATATAATTTTCCTCCCTTTTTCCTCTTACAATCTGCTTTAAACCATCAGCATGTAGCATTTTTTACTTTTTTCCATATGATATAAATAAAAAGGTAAAATTATGAATTTTAATGATTGCCTGTGCGGTCCAATTAAACCGTGTGAATCGTTTTCTTATGCTCAATTTGGAGTCCAGTCCAGCCCGCCGTCTAACTCAAACATCCCTATGTCCGTCATCTTTCAGGAAGGCAGCCAGATCATTTTAATGGACACTGAGATAGTGCTTGTACCCGGCTTTTTATATCTTATAGATTTTATATTTCTGGCAACCCCGGAAGCGGACAGCTATATGCAGATTACTCCCAAAATTAATGGTGCGCTTAAACTGTTATATTCATTTTTTGCTCCAACTGGATCTGCATCACGTAATACCTCTGCATCCGGAAGTTTTACTATTCCGGTACCTGAGGACAATACCACGCTTACCTTTAACTTAACTTATCCTGCCACAGTCAGAAATATAGATATTTCGGGTGCTGTATCCGTCACTGCACTTCATAAGCTAAAAAAAGAGGGCTGCTGCTAAATCAAAACCTCCTCCCGGCATTTGCCAAATACACCTGCAGACATTTCCATTTGGGTTACTGTTCGCTTTGTGACCAGTAACCCATTTGTTTGATTGTTAACGGTAATAAAATATTTCTCTGTCAAACGGTAATAAATATTTCTCTTGACTTTTAAAGATTTTAATGTTAGGATTAAAGGCAGTGTTTGATAAAGCTTTGATTTCGCATACATATGTAAGTCATTTTTTATTGATGGTTTACTGTATATGCGTTTTTTGTTTTGTAAAATGCGTTTTGAAAATATTAGTACTCTTGTTGTTACAGTTCAGCCTTCCGCTGTTCCACGAAGCGTTGTTATATAAGTCCTTGTTGCGGGCATAACATAAACTAAATATTTTTATTATTGGTATCTGACCGGCGCAGATATTAATAACCTGTATATTAATTAGTCAGAGCTATATTTAATAATTACAGCTAAGTCGGCGGGGTTTATTTAGTATTCCCTGCCGGCTCAACCTAAGATTAATAATTAATGTTATAAATTATTTAAAATAGATTTCAATATAAATTTTTCACGCTTTTCTCTTCTGCATATCAGCGTACAGTAAATGCACAGCACTGCTGAATAGTTACATTCTTTTCTTTATTGTATCATATATCTGCCATTATTTCATTCATATAATCCAATAAGCCGGTGAATTATAATTCCCTTTGCATAACATTTTATATACTGCGCATACTACATTCGAGGTGATTATATGGCATCCTATATATCCCCGGCAATCCGGGATAAATTTGAAACTTTATCAGTTGATTTAAAGAATATTATTCTGGAACGAAATGTTCAGCTGAATAATATTTACGACCTTATTGCAGTTTTGGAAAATATCGTTGCGGAGGGAGAGCAATAGCTCTCCCTTTTGTATTTCAGGATCATATCAACCTGCAGTTGACGGATATGAAAATAGTTAGAATGCTGATACATTGTCTTTTCTCTGCCATTCATATAAAATTATAGAAAAAGGAGGGATTTCATATGATTGACAAAACTTTAGCGGGCAGCCGCATCGCAATGCTCCGCAAAGAGCTTGGCTATTCCCAGGCTGTATTTGCTGAAAAACTTGGCGTTTCTGCCCAGGCAGTTTCCAAATGGGAAACAGGGCTTGCATTGCCGGATATCGAGACATTATTAAATATATCCTGGTTAACAGAGGCGTCACTTCACACTATTCTGGAAGGCGAAGATTTTATTGGATCCAGAAATGATGCGGACAGGGGGCTTCTGCGTATCAGCAGGTTGCTTGTATGTCCACAGTGTCACGAAAAACTGGACCTACAGCTTCCCGTCAAACAAAATAAGCTGAGCTTCTGCTGCAAAAATGGCCATACCTATGAACTCATTGACGAAGTTATCCATTTCGGAAGCCGGGAGATAGCAGGCGAGCTCTGGTCCCTTGTATTCAGCAATTATGAACACTACCTGATGGAGCAGCATTATCAGGGAAATCCCAGGTACCTGCAGGGGGATCCAAACTCCAGGGAACTCATGTGGCAGCAGATTGAAAAGCTCCGTCCCCGCACTATACTTGACATAGCATGCGGTACGGGCTATGGCATTAAGTATATAATTGAGCGTATCAACTGGCCGGTCACTATTATTATGAGTGATCTAAGCCACAGGGTCCTGAAATATAACCGGATTTTCTTTTCTGAGGAATGGAAAAATCCCTATGTAGACATAGTATATCTGGCCTGTGACTGCTCCAGTCTGCCTCTTGCTGACAACTGTATAGATGTAGTTTTTTCAAATACGGGATTTGAAAGCATGCAGGCGAAAATGATGGATGGTTTTCATGAAGCTTACCGTGTACTCAAACCTGGCGGACGCGCTGTTTACAATATGAGCGTAATCGAAGACCACAATAGTGAAAACACTCAAAAATGGCTGAAGCTTTATAATTCTCTTGACCATAATGATTTCTATACATATGAACTCTTCGAGATCAGCCAGTGGCTGGAAAATGCAGAAAAAGCGGTTTTAATCAAAATGAGACTATTAAAGTCTACGATGAATTGCCTGCTCCCGGCGGAGATATTTTCCCATTTGAAAATGAAATCCTGCAGTGGATGGCAGCATACGTCATCACATCACAAAAATCAAATACCCCGCAGTGAGCCTGGATCAGGCTCGTTATCTGCGTGAATAAAACCTGTCATGTTTGTTCTATCCTTACCCCAGGCGGCTCTTTAGCTCTGCTGACATAACATTTTGAGGCCGCCCGGCCGATCTGCTGAATATTTACAAAATATAATTCATATAGCATTCTCTGTAAAACATCTTTATGTATCTCCTTTGCTAAATGTGAAAAAAATTATGATTTTTTTAATTTTCCACAATTTAACTTTCATTGTCACCAAATTTGTGGTATACCTAATACAGAAAGAGGTGAACAACATGCAGGACTATAAACTGACTATCAATATGTTTGGGGAATTTTCTATTGTCAATGAGGCGCATTCCCTGATTACATCTAAAGCAAAAAGCCCGCAGATGAACATGTTGCTATCTTACCTGATTGCAAACAAAGAAACGGATGTCACAAAAGATAAACTGATTGATGTCCTTTGGCCTGAAGAAAACAGTAACAATCCTTCTGGTGCGCTCAGAAATCTGGTGTACCGGGCCAGAAACGAAATGTCTGAATTTTTTCCTGGCAGCCAGGTTGAAAGTATACTGTTAGTGGGCAATACATACCATTGGAATCCTGAAATCGAATGTGATGTTGACATTTACAAATTTGAACAGTACTGTAATCTCGCATCGCGTGAAGAAAATCCTGACAAGCGTTACTTTTTCAATACCCAGGCGCATCTGCTGTACAAAGGTGAATTTCTTCCAATGTTCCGTATGGAGAGCTGGGTGATGTTCCGAAGTAATTACTACGGGAATCTTTACACGAAATGTATCCTGTCTATCTGCGACTATCTCAATGCCCATGAGAAATACAGAGATATTTTAATGTTCTGTGAGGAAGCCATAAATGTCCATCCTCTGGAAGAGAGCATACACAAGGAAAAGATAAACGCATATCTGAAACTGGGAGAGGTTCAGAATGCCATGGACTATTACTATTCGATCGTAGATTTGTTTAACCAGAAATACGGTCTTGATATCACCAGCACCATGCAGGATATCTACCAGTCCATCTTAAGCCAAATGCCTAATCAGCATGTGGATATGGATGAGCTTGTGGAAAATCTTAAAAATGATAAAAATTCAGATGGAAGTTTCTACTGCAATTTTGACATTTTTAAAAATATATACCAGATCAATCTACGCTCTGTCAGGCGCTCCCAAAGTAAGCGTTATCTCCTGCTCATGACCCTGTCAGACCTGAATGCAGACTCTGAGCTCACAGTCGATATACGTCAGGAGATGGATATCCTTCACGGATTGATGAGCCGCTGCCTGCGCCGCAATGATGTTTATACCCAGTCCAGTTTCTGCCAGTTCTCCCTTATCATCACTGTGGCAAATGAAGCTGGCTGTAATACTGTGGTTAAACGTCTCCGTGAACGTTACACAGCCAGACGGCAGCATTCTAATGTGAAGCTGACAATTGATATTGAACTGATCATGTAAAGAAGAACCGGACAAATGCCACACGCATCTGCCCGGTTCTCTTTTAAAACTCTTTCTCTTCCCTTTTCCTGCTGCTTTCTTTATCTGAAATGCTTCTGCATTAATCTAAATGCTCTGCATCTGCAGCCTGCTGCTCTGATTTTTTCTGCTGTTCTTTCTCTGTTCTTTCCACATCTTTCATACTGAAGCTGATTCTTCCCATCTTGTCCTTGCCAAGGCAAACAACCTTAACCATATCGCCAAGCGTCAGAACATCTTCCACATGATTGATTCTTTCTTTTGCAATTTTGGAGATATGAACCATGCCCTCTTTGCCTGGTGCAAATTCCAGGAAAGCTCCGAATTCTTTTATGCTGATGACTTTTCCTACAAATATCTGTCCGGCTTCAAAATCAGTTGTGATAATGCGGATCATCTCAACTGCCCTGTCCATTTCCTTCTTGTCTGTTCCGCAGATAGATACAGCTCCGTCATCTGTGATGTCAATCTTAACACCAGTCTGCTCAATTATAGTATTGATTGTCTTTCCTCTCTGACCTACAACATCACCGATCTTCTGAGGATCAATCTGGATCTGAATGATCTTTGGAGCATATTTGCCTACTTCATTTCTCGGCTCTGCGATGGCATGCGCCATAACCTCGTCCAGGATGTGCATTCTGGCTTCTCTTGTACGCGCAATAGCTTCCTCGATGATAGGCCTTGTCAGTCCGTGGATCTTAATATCCATCTGGATAGCTGTGATGCCTTCATGAGTTCCTGCTACCTTAAAGTCCATATCTCCGAAGAAGTCTTCAAGTCCCTGAATATCTGTAAGAACAAGATAATCATCATCAGTCTCTCCTGTCACAAGACCGCAGGAAATACCTGCAACTGCCTTTTTAATAGGCACACCTGCTGACATCAGTGACATGCTGGATGCACAGATGCTCGCCTGTGATGTGGAACCATTAGACTCAAAAGTCTCAGATACTGTACGGATGGCATACGGAAACTCTTCCACTGAAGGAAGCACTGGAATAAGCGCTCTTTCAGCCAATGCGCCATGTCCGATCTCACGGCGTCCCGGTCCTCTGGACGGCTTCGTCTCACCAACTGAGTAGCTCGGGAAATTATACTGATGCATATATCTTTTAGATGTCTCCATCTCGTCAAGCCCGTCAATCCTCTGAGCCTCTGAGAGAGGTGCCAGAGTCGTCACTGTACAGATCTGTGTCTGGCCGCGGGTAAACATAGCTGAGCCATGTACTCTCGGTATAAGGTCTATCTCTGCGGCCAGCGGACGTATCTGGTCGATAGCCCTTCCGTCCGGTCTCTTGTGGTCCTTAAGGATCATTTTGCGGACTGTCTTCTTCTGATACTGGTAAACAGCCTCATCTATCAGGCCAAGCCACTCTTCTTTATCTGCGAATGCCTCTGCCAGCTTATCCTTTATTGCTGAAATATTTGCTTCCCTTGTCTGCTTATGATCTGTGAAGACAGCTACTTCCATCTGCTCCGGAGTAACGATCTCTTTTATTGCTGCAAACAGCTCTTCCGGTATAGCACAGCTTGTATATGTGTGTTTTTCTTTTCCGCACTCTGCAACGATCTTGTCAATGAACCGGATAACTTCCTGATTCAGTTCATGGGCTGCAAATATTGCTTCTATCATCTTAGCCTCAGGCACTTCATTGGCGCCTGCTTCAATCATGATGACCTTCTCCCTTGTGGAAGCCACTGTCAGCTGAAGGTCAGAGACAGCTTTCTGTGCTGATGTGGGATTGAATATAAGTTCTCCGTCAATCATTCCAACCTGTGTGCTGGACGTAGGTCCGTCAAAAGGAATATCTGAAATAGCTGTGGCAATAGCGCTTCCTAGCATTGCTGTAAGCTCCGGACTGCAGTCCGGGTCAACTGACATAACAAGATTGTTCAGTGTAACATCATTTCTGTAATCCTTAGGAAAAAGCGGCCTCATAGGACGGTCAATAACCCTGGAGGTCAAAATAGCATTTTCAGATGCTTTTCCCTCACGCTTGTTAAAGCCTCCTGGGATCTTTCCTACTGAATATAATTTTTCTTCATACTCAACGCTCAGAGGAAAGAAATCGATTCCTTCTCTTGGTTTTTCCGAAGCTGTTGCAGTTGATAATACTGTAGTTTCACCATAGTGCATAAATGCTGCACCATTTGCCTGGGCTGCCACTCTGTTCACATCTACTGTGAGAGTCCTGCCGGCCAATTCCATTGAATAGCTCTTATACATTCTTTAAATCTCCTCATTTACTGTCAGGCTAAAATGCGTCCGAAACAACTGAAAAGATGACTTTCTCAAAAATCAGCTTTTCAGCGGTCTCGGTATTGTCACTTAAGCCCGAAAATTGACTGGTTCCTTACAAATATGGGGCGGATCTCTCCGCCCCTTTTGTGTTCAATTATTTCCTGATTCCTAATTTTGCAATCAGAGCACGGTATCCTTCCAGATCCGTCTTCTTCAGGTAAGCGAGAAGTCCACGTCTCTGACCAACCATTTTCAGAAGTCCTCTTCTTGAATGATGGTCCTTCATGTTCTCTTTCAGATGCTCTGTAAGCTCCTGGATCCTTGCTGTCAGAATAGCGATCTGTACTTCAGGTGAACCTGTATCTCCAGGATTCCTTCCGTATTCTGCAATAATAGCTGTTTTCTTTTCCTTTGAAATCATGTGTAATTTCCTCCTTATTTTTCAAACGCCTGATACTAAGAAGCAGGTCGGAGTGTCCATGCTCTGAATATCGGCTCATTTTCACACCGTGTTAGTATAGCACATGTGCATATCTAAGTCAACTATTTTGATACTGTTTTAAAGGTTCCTTCCAACAAAAGCCAAAAAGGCCGCTCCTCCTGCCACGCAGAATAAAAAGCCCAGATAATAAAGAATCTTTGACACTTTTTTAAGAGGATTCGGAGGCTCTATCTTAATAGCAGAAGGATGTTCACTGTCATAATAAAGGCGGAGCTTGTCCCCGATATGAAAGGCACACGGATTGCCTCCTCCCTCATCATACCTCACCTTATAGAGCTTTCCCTTAGCGTAATAGGCGATTACAGGATAAAAATAGTCATGTACGCCTGCACGCAGTCCAATCTCATCAGGTTCTCCGGCCGTCAGTTCAATCACTGTCCCTTCCGCACGTCCTTTGTACACTTCCTTGCTCTTGCGGTAATACCGGCAGCACAATCCTGCAACGATCAGCACTGCACCGATTCCCATGAGCCATCCGCTTAATGTCCATAGTTCACTGCCCATGAAAATACTCCTTTCCAAAAGCAATATCATTCTGCATCTGCATTCTGAGTTCATCAACAGAATTGAACCTCATCTCAGGCCTTTCATAGGAAAGCAGTTCAACCTGTATTTCTTCTCCATACAGATCCTTGTCAAAATCAAATATGTGAGTCTCGACTCCTCTGAAGTTTTCACCGATGGTAGGCTTGTATCCTATATTCGTGATCCCGGGATAAATTTTCCCGTCATATACGGTCCTGGATACGTAGACCCCGTTAGGCGGAAGCCGCTTGGCCGACACAGGGATCAGGTTTGTCGTAGGCATGCCAAACACCTTTCCTCCCATATGACGCCCATGAAGGACTTCTCCGGCTATAAAATAAGGATACCCGAGAAGATCATTTACCAGCTCCATGTTTCCCTTATCCAGAGCCTGCTTGATATATGTGCTGCTGATAATCTGTCCCTTATGCTGTTCTTTTCCAAGCACTTCCACCCGGAAGCCGTAAAATTCCTGCATCTTTTTGAGAAGCTCACTGTCCCCTGCCCTGTTGTGTCCAAACCTGAAATCATTTCCGACCACTATATACCTGGCATTCAACTGTTCTACAAGAATCCGCCTTATGAATTCCTCCGGCTCCATCCTGGATATTTCAGGCAGAAAAGGACAATCCACCAGATAGGACACTTCCATCTTTTCAATCACCATGCGCTGCTCTTCGCTTGTCAGCAGAGCATCCTGCCTGTTCTTATTAAGAGAAAACACTGTGCTCTTAACACCGCTGCTCTCCAGTTCACGTATCCGTTTCACCAGCTTCTGATGCCCTCTGTGCATTCCGTCAAATTTCCCCAGTGTAACAGCCGTGGGCTCCTCTATCTTAAAATCGGTAATTCCCTGTATATATATCATTTTATGCCTCCGACCTGGATGCTTTATCCTTTCGCTAAAAACATTTTAACCGGCGAGAATACCCCGGCATCTTTTTTATAGTTATAGATACCGTAAAAGCATCCTTCGCTGTTATAGACACGGACATGTCCGTCCACGAGCCCCGCCAAACCGCCGTCAAGGGCATTTAACGGAAACTGATTCCCGTTGTCAATCAGCTTCCTGTAACCATCTGACACATACACTGCCGGACAGCCATCAAACATAGCATCCACCGGTACAATATACTTTTCCAGTTCTCCTAAGCTGACCAGCTTCTCTATCTCCGTAAGCGTAAGACCGTCTTCTGCCTTAAACCTTCCTACCCTGGTTCTGAGAAGGGACTCCATACAGCCGCCGCATCCCAGCTCATCTCCTATATCACTGCAAAGTGTCCTGATATATGTGCCCTTGGAACAGGACACTGTCATTTCCACCCGGGGAAGTTCAATTTTTTCTATCCTGATCTCATGGATCATCACTCTGCGCGCTTTGCGCTCTACCTGGATGCCCTCCCGTGCCAGCTCGTACAGTTTTCTTCCATTGACCTTCAGTGCTGAATACATTGGCGGGATCTGATCATATTCCCCTTCAAATCCCGTCACCGCACTGCGCACCTGCTCCTCAGAAAACGTTACAGGAGACTCCCGGATCACTGTACCTGAGGTATCCTGTGTATCTGTAGATACGCCTAAAAGAAGCACAGCCCTGTAAGTCTTATCTTTGTCAGTGAGCATATCACAAAGCCTGGTGGCATTCCCCAGGCATACAGGAAGGACACCCTGGGCATCCGGATCCAGCGTCCCAGTGTGTCCGATCCTCTTTTGCTTTACTATACCTCTCATCCTGGCAACTACATCGTGGGAAGTATAACCTTTTTCTTTATATACATTTATAATTCCGTGAATCACTTTTTATTCTCCCAGGCCTTCAGCTGTATTTCTATACGCCTTGTCAGATTATTCAGGACATCATAGATCGATCCCTGCATAGTGCAGCCTGCTGCCCTGACGTGCCCGCCTCCTCCGAAATAAGAAGCTACCTCCTGCACGTCTACAATCTCATTGGACCGCATACTGACCTTGAATTCCTGCGCCTTTATCTCATAGAGGAAAATAGCCACCTCCACTCCCTTTGTGTTGCGTAGCTGGCTGACTATACCGTCCAGATCAGAGGTATCCACGCCGTAAAATTCCATATCCTTCATCCTTATGCCGCTGGCTATACATGTCCCATGCAGCAGGAGGATACTTTCCATCAGTGCGCGCCCCGTAATCTGATTCTGTACATAAGTCTTTTTGTAATAAGTGTCATCCAGGATCTTAGTAAAAGGAATCCCTTTTCCTATCAGTTTTCCACCGATTTCCATAGTCCTCGGCGAAGTGCATGTATACTGGAAAACTCCTGTATCATGGGCAATTCCCATATACAGCGCTTCAGCGATAGGGTTGGTGATCTTTTCCTCATCCAGAAGCTCATAGATCAGCTCAGAGGTGGAGCTGGCTCCCGGAACGATGTGATTAACATCTGCATACCCGCTGTTGCTGATATGATGATCGATGCAGATACTCCTCTTTGCCGCATCCAGATATTTTACAGCATCTCCGTATCTCTGCCGGTCACCAGAATCCAGACCTATGAAAAGATCATATTCTTTATCAGCTCCGAAATCACTGCAGATATCTTCTGTACCTTTGATAAAATTATACGATACCGGTATCTTTTCCAAATAAACCTGTACATCAATATGAGGAAAATTATCCTTTATGTAAAGATACAGTCCCATACAGGCACCGACGCAGTCGCCATCCGGCCTCATATGGCCCGCGATGGCAACGCTTCTTACATTTTCAAGTTCCGGTGCAATTTTATTCATTGTCCCCACCCTCTGCTAAATCTGCACTTTCCAGTGAAACATCTGCTTTCGCAGCGCTTTCTTTATTGACATTGTCTATGAGCTTCGACATATTCACGCCGTATTCTATAGACTGATCCAGAATAAACCGTATCTCCGGCGTATTTCTCAGATTGATAGTCCTCGCAAGCTCTCTTCTGATATATCCTTCCGCGCTTCTCAGCCCGGTCAGTGTATTCTTCTGAGACTCCTCATCACCCAGCACACTGATGTATGCCTTGCAGGTCTTCAGATCAGGCGCCACTTCCACTGCCACAACACTTGTCAGCGGATTAATGCGCGGATCCTTGATTTCCCCCCTGATGATATTGGAAAGCTCCCTCTGGACCTCACCGTTAATACGTGTATTCTTAATGCTGTTTTTTCTCATTTATTATACCGCCTGTTCCTATCTCGGAACCTCAACCATAGTATAAGCCTCTACCTGGTCAAACTCCTTGATATCATTGAATTTCTCGAATACAAGGCCGCACTCATATCCAGCCCTGACTTCCTTCACATCATCCTTAAAGCGCTTCAGCGAAGCCAGAGCGCCTTCGAATATCTGCTTTCCTTCTCTGGTGATGCGCACAGAACAGCCTCTCTGGAATGTTCCGTCAAGCACATAAGAACCAGCGATCGTACCAATACCTGACGCTTTGAATGTCTGGCGCACTTCAGCATGGCCAAGAACCTTTTCTTCAAAGACAGGATCCAGCATGCCCTTCATTGCAGCCTCCACATCAGCGATCGCATCATAGATGACGCGGTAAAGCCTTACATCCACGCCCTCTCTCTCAGCTGTATCTTTAGCTGCTGCATCGGGGCGTACATTAAAGCCAATGATGATAGCATTAGAAGCAGATGCCAGAATAACATCTGATTCATTAATAGCTCCCACACCGCTGTGGATGACTTTTACAACCACTTCTTCATTGGACAGCTTCAGGAGGCTCTGCTTAACTGCTTCCACCGATCCCTGCACGTCTGCTTTAACAATAATATTCAGTTCTTTTAAATTTCCTGCCTGGATCTGGCTGAACAAGTCATCCAGAGACATCTTGGCTTTTGTATCTTCAAGAAGCTTCTCCTTGCCCTGGCCGATAAATGTCTCGGCAAAGCTTCTGGCTTCCTTCTCATTTTCAGTAATGACAAATATCTCTCCTGCATTAGGCACATCGCTGAGTCCCAGGATCTCTACAGGTGTAGACGGGCCTGCTTCTTTGACTCTGCGTCCCTTATCATCCATCATGGCACGTATTTTACCATGGGAGGAACCTGCTGCGATCGGATCGCCAACATGGAGTGTACCCTTCTGTACAAGCACTGTAGCCACTGGTCCTTTTCCTCTATCCAGCTCTGCTTCAATGACAAGACCTCTTGCCCTTCTGTTCGGATTGGCCTTCAGTTCAGAAACCTCTGCTGTAAGCAGAATCATTTCCAGAAGCTGCTCGATACCTTCCTGAGTATGTGCAGATACAGGTACAAATATTGTACTTCCGCCCCAGTCCTCCGGAACCAGCTCATATTCTGAAAGCTCCTGTTTAACTCTCTCAACATTTGCACTTGGCTTATCAATCTTGTTGATAGCTACTATGATCTCAATACCGGCTGCCTTTGCATGGTTGATAGCTTCCACAGTCTGAGGCATAACACCGTCATCTGCTGCAACTACGAGGATAGCGATATCTGTTGAATTAGCGCCGCGCATACGCATTGCTGTGAATGCTTCATGTCCCGGTGTATCCAGGAAAGTAATCTTCTGTCCGCCTATTTCAACTACATAAGCACCTATGTGCTGAGTGATCCCGCCGGCTTCTTTTGCAATAACATGAGTATTCCTGATCGCATCCAGAAGAGATGTCTTACCATGGTCAACATGACCCATGACACAGACGACAGGAGGTCTGGAAACCATTGCTGCTTCATCTTCCTCATCTTCTTTAAGAAGCTCCTCTATAACATCGATCTTCACTTCAGGCTCAGCTATGCAGTTATATTCCAGTGCAATCTCTTCAGCCTTGGCATAGTCAATCTCCTGATTAACAGTTACCATTACTCCCTGGAGGAAAAGCTTCTTGACAATAGCAGCTGCCTGGATCTTCATTTTTTCTGCCAGTTCTTTAATTGTTATTGTCTCCGGAAGGATAATCGTCTTGATCTCGTCTTCCTTTTTCTCCTGCGGCGCCGGCGCCTTGGCTTGTGAATTTACATTGTTATTCTTACCTGGTTTTACATTATTATTCTTTGGATTGCCGCGCCCTACATTTTTTTCCTGGCGTACATTCCTGTCGAATTTATCCCTGTCATTATTTCTGTCACCGCGCTCAGTCCTTGTTCTGGTACGGCTTTCCTTAGTTCCTGCCTTCAGTTCCGGAGCTGCCGGAATAGCTGGTGTCCTTCTGTCTTTGTTATCCTGGCCTCTGCCCGGACCATCATTGTAGCGCCCTCTGTTGTCTGACGGGCCCCTGTTCCCCTGGCCTCTGTTGTCTGAAGGACCTCTGTAGCCCTGGCTCCTGTTATCTGAAGGACCTCTGTAGCCTTGGCTTCTGTTGTCTGACGGACCCCTGTTATCTGACGGGCCTCTGTAACCCTGGCCTCTGTTATCTGACGGACCCCTGTTTCCCTGGCCTCTGTTGTCTGACGGGCCTCTGTTTCCCTGGTTCCTGTTGTCTGACGGGCCTCTGTAGCCCTGGCCTCTGTTATCTGACGGGCCTCTGTAACCCTGGGTTCTGTTGTCCGATGGACCTCTGTTACCCTGGCTCCTGTTGTCTGACGGACCTCTGTTACCCTGGCCTCTGTTGTCGTTTCTATTATCAGAGTACCTGCGTTCTCCCTGATTTCTGTTATCCTGGCTTCTGCCATCAGGACGGCTTCCCTGCTGCCTGCTGTCAGAGCCCTGACGGTAGTTTGAACGGCCATTCTGGCCCTGTGTTCCCTGCCTGTAACCGTCCTGACGTGGCGCGCCTGCTGGTGCCTGCTGTGCCCTTACATCTGACGATGCATGGCTTTGTGCCGGCTGTGCCGGTCTTGCAGCTCCCTGCTGGGACGGCTGCACCGGACGAGCTGCTGTACTCTGAGGCTGGGATGCCTGTACCGGTCTCGTTCCTGCCTGCTCCTGTGCCTCATTTGAGTGGCTCTGAGGCTGCGGAGATACCTGGCCCTGCGGCCGCTGTACCGGCTTAACAGCATCCTGGCCCTGAGCTGCAGTCTGCTGGCTGCTCTGAACCGGCTGCACCTGTTTGGAATCTGACGGCTGAGCCTGGTTCTGATTCACGCCGCGGGCCGGCTGCGAAGCTGCTGACGGACGCGCTCCCTGTCCCGGCTGTGCCGGACGTGATCCCTGAGCCGGTCTGGCTCCCTGCCTCTGGCCCTGGGGCCTTGAGCCTGGACGCACCATTCCTGTCCGGCTGTTCTGGGGATGGAATACCTGTGTGATATTCGGTTTTTTCTTAGGAGCTTCCCCCTGCCCCGTTTCTACTTTTTGTTCATTCTGTTCATTCTCTTTTGACACTTCTTTTCCTACCTCTGCTCTTATATTTTCTACTTTTGTTTTCAAAACTTCTGCTTTTTTGCCATACCGTTTTCTCACCATGTCCACCTGCTCATCTTCTACCATGCTCATGTGGCTCTTCAGTTCAAATCCTTTATCGGCCAAAAAATTTAAAACTTCTCTGTTCTGTCTTCCTAATTCCTTAGCTAATTCATGCACTCTTATTTTTGACATACACACTACCTCCTAATTGGCGTTACTAAGTTGCTTCTTAATGGCAGCTGACAAACCGGCATCCAGCACCGCTAAAGACGCTCTAAACTCTTTTCCCATTGCTGTCCCCAGTTCATCTTTCGTCCCGTAAAAATAAATCGGCACTTCATAGAAGGTACACATATTCTGAAATTTCTTCTTCGTATTGTCGGAAGCCTCGGCTGATACGATCACAAGGCTCGCTGTCCCTGTCTTCACAGCCTTCTCTGTCGAAAACTCACCGCTCACAGTCTTACCTGCCTTAGTTGCGAGACCGACAAGAGATAAAACTTTATTTTGATTCAATAGACTCTATCTCCTTTTTCAAGCTTTCATAAACTTCCGGAGGGATGCCCGTCTTGAGCGAGCGCTCCAGTCCTTTATTTTTAATTGCCTTTTCAAAACATTCCTTTGAAAAGCAGATGTATGCACCTCTGCCATTTTTCTTTCCCGTAGTATCAAGGATGATCTCGTCCTCTGAAGTCTTCAGAACCCTCATCATCTCTTTTTTACTCTTCATTTCCTGACATCCTATGCACTTGCGCATAGGTACTTTACGTACCTGCCCCATCTTATCACCTCTGCCTACTGCTCACCAGTACCATCTGATTCAGGCTGGCCTGCCTGGAAATCTGCATCATGGATATTCTCCGCAGCTTGAATATCATCTGTATCCTGCATATATCCTTCAGCTTCATAACTATCCTCTGCATAACCGCCTTCTTCGTACTCGGGCTCATATCCTTCTTCATATTCCTCTGAGTATTCTCCCTCATATTCTTCAGGATACTCTTCATCGAAAGCATTGTCATATGCTTCAAAATAATCATCAAATTCTCCTGACTCTCTGGCCTGAGTCTCGCTCTTGATGTCGATCTTAAATCCGGTCAGCCTTGCAGCCAGCCTTGCATTCTGTCCCTCTTTGCCGATAGCCAGAGAGAGCTGATAATCAGGAACAACTACCTTAGCTGTTTTTTCATCAGCATCTGCGATTACCCAGATTACCTTAGCCGGGCTCAAAGCATTCTCAATGAGGATTGCAGGGTTATCGCTCCAATTAATAATATCGATTTTTTCACCCCTGAGCTCACTGACGATGGAATTCACCCTGGCGCCATTGATGCCGACACATGCGCCCACCGGATCTACATCCTGATTATTGGAAGCCACAGCGATCTTAGTCCTGCTGCCCGCTTCTCTGGCAATACTCTTGATTTCAACTGTCCCGTCCTTAACTTCTGTCACTTCAGATTCAAACAGCCTCTTCACCAGCTCCGGGTGTGTCCTGGAAACAAGGATCTTCGGCCCCTTTGGTGTATCCTTAACTTCCAGCACATATACCTTTATACGCTCTGTAGGCTTAAATACCTCGCCCTTAACCATCTCATTCTCATTCAGGATCGCATCCACTTTGCCTAAGTTGATACTCACATTTTTGCCCAGATATCTCTGTACGATACCAGTAATGACATCTTTTTCTTTACCGTAATACTGATTGAAAAGAACTTTTCTTTCTTCCTCACGGATTTTCTGCAAAATTACGTTCTTGGCATTCTGCGTTGCTATACGTCCGAACTCTTTTGATTTGATCTCCACATTTACGATATCCCCGATATCGTATTTAGAATCAATCATCTTGGCGTTCACCAGGCTAATCTCTGTAACTGAATCTTCTACATTCTCTACAACAGTTTTTTCTGCATATACACCGAAGTCGCAAGTCTCCGGATTTATATTTACCTTTACATTATCCGCCTTTCCAAAATGATTCTTGCATGCCTGGATCAGCGACTGTTCTATCGCCTCAAGCAGCGTATCTTTACTGATATCTTTCTCTTTTTCCAAAAGATTCAGCGCCTCCAACAACTCGTTATTCATGACAATGTTTCCTCCTTATTATAATCAAGCAGCGGCCGGCCCGGCCAACTGCGAAATCAAACTGCACATTTTAACTTTATCCGGCAGCGGGTACTGTGCATGCACCTCTAAAAATCAAATGCCAGTCTGACAAGCGCAACATCAGATTTGGCAAATTCCATTTCTTCCCCATTTTCCAGCTCTATAGTAAATCCATCTTTTTCATAAGATTTCAGAATGCCTGTAAATTCCTTCTGTCTGTCGATGGCCCGGTAAGTACGAACCTCTATTTCCTGGCCTAAGCTCCTCTTAAAATCCTTCTCTTTTTTCAGCGGACGCCCCAACCCAGGTGAGCTGACCTCCAGAATATAGGCTTCATCAATAAAATCATTCTTGTCCAGCAAATCACCTAAAGCCCTGCTGACCACCTCACAGTCATCGACTGTAATACCGCCGGGCTTGTCAATATATGCCCTTAAATACCAGTTGGAGCCTTCTTTTACATATTCCACATCCACCAGCTCAAATTGGTTAGCTTCCACGATAGGGAGTATCAGCTCTTCTGTCTTCTGCTCATAGATTTCCTTTTTCGTCATCCGTGCCACCTTTCTTCTATAACACTATTAATTCCCATATCACAAAGTGGAGTGGACTTACGCCCACTCCACTCTAGTAACATATTATCATCTTGCTCAGTATATCACTTTATTTTTGGAATTGCAAGAGATTTTCACAGAAAAACCCAATCTGTTTAAAGACAAAAAAAATAAGCTGTTATAATTTCATAACAGCTGACTGACTTTTAAACAATTAATCGGAGGTCTTTTCTTACATTTCGTTCAATTGTGGTTTTATTTCTATTTCATCTTAAGATGCTCTACCCTAAGATTCGATCTTTATTGACACGTTTCTATTTTAGATTCCATCTACTGAATTTTATTAATTTGTTTATCAATTTCCACCTCTGAAAACTTCACTTCAAGTCTCATCTTACTGGATTTCTCTCCCGAGCTTATCCTTTCCTTGATTCAACCTGTTTTCTTTTCATTTTCTTCTGTTTCCTGATAAACTAATCAAAATTCATTTCGACTTCCTCTTAAATTTTCCTTTTATGAGAATTCTTGAGTTCCATCACTTTTAACTTATATGTTCCTGCTGAGATCTACTGGCCTAATACAACTTTTAAGGTTTCCTGCTGGATATTCCAGAATCTTTACCTTATAATAATCATTTGATTTTCATCTTCTGGCTTTCTCTTTTAGAACTTCTGTTGTTATATTGTGATTTTACTCTCTCATTATCATGTCATATTTATTTTCGTTCTGCATCTAATCTCACTTCTCAATGAAGTTTATTTAGATGTTGTGGTATATACGCAACATGGTGACCATTCTTTCTTTCCTCAATCTCCGGTATATTTATATCAAATTCTTCTGACTTACCATCAGAATACCTTATCATAAACTTCCTTCTTATTAAGTTTCCGTACTGAAAGATACGCCCTACCACTTCCATATTGCCAAGCCACTCTTGAAACCCCTGTAAAAATCGACCTCCTTTTAATTGTCCTACATATACTAATTAATTATCAGGATTTCTCGTCTCCTGATCCAGATTCTATCGTTCCCTCACGTTTGAATCCTTAATTAGTAATGTATTTTTGTTATCTTTATAATAGCACCACACCTTATATTTGTCAACACTTTTTTCTAATATTTTCTTATTTATTTTTATATTATTTTTGTATTTGATTTTATATTATTTTTAAAACTGTTAATTTTATATATTTTTGATAATTTTTATACCATTGTATCTATTACATCTTTCTGCAATTATGCCTCTCTGCTGCAGGAACTCTAAAAGAACCACCTCATAGAGAGCTATACAGCCATGTATTATCTCAGCATTTTCACTCTGATCCATCTTACCCAGCTTTAATGATATTTCTCCAATTCTCCGATATTTCTTTCACATCAACAAGATTTATATCTTCCACTCTGTCTATCTGTTTATTGGCTTCACTTATACAGCATTTTTTCGCACAGTCCAACAACGGCAGTCAAGGCTTATTGCGTCATTATACTTTCTCACATCTGGAACCAGGGGTATTTTATAAGATTTCTGGCTTTTCTTGTTGGAAACTGCCGTTTTCTTCTAAACAGCAATGGTGTTCTAAAATAGTTCTATAGTTATTTCTGTGTACTATATTAGTCTCAGTATTATATATTTGTTTCTATATTTTATATTAGTATCTGTATTCCATATTAGTTTCTGTATCTTATATTAGTTACTGTATTCTATTCTAGCTACTGTATTTTATTTTAACTTCTATAATTCTATATTACTTTTTATATTTTATATTACCATTTGTATTCTATATTAGCTTCTGTATTTTGTAATAGCTCCTATTTCCTGTGATAACTGCAGTATCTGAAAATGCTCAGCTATTTTTACATTTCTATTCATATCATATTTTTTACCGGGCATTTGCATAAAATATTTAATTTACATTGACTTAGCAAAAGGATTTAAGTATAATAGCGATAAAATAAATTTATCTGCTTTGTCAGTTCTTGTCTGCATGTCAGTTAATTAGCCGGTCCGTTTTCAGGAAGAAAAAACAAAATCTTTTCTCAATGTATACACCTCTTATTTTTCCACATACTATAATATCAAAAAGTAAATGTAATTTTATGTTAAAGGAGACGACTTCATGTACATTATTATAATTATAGCCCTCATATTCTTTATACTGACCTTATATACATGTCTGTGCATCAGGACACCTTATGACAGGCAAATAGATGACCTTGAACAAACCAGATTTTTAAAGGAGTATATGGAAAAGAAAAATAAGGGCCATTAACATCATTTTTATTTTAACATTATATTTTTAATAGAGGGTTTCCTTCAGACGTTTGACAGTATCATCCCAATCAGGGACAAGCATATCCTGTCCATTCACATAAATAACATTGAACATCCCATCATACGGAATCCTGTCCTGCACGATTTTATATTTAAACAGGTCAGGCGACTTAAGTAAAAGTCCCAAAATCTCATCCTCAGGCACGTTATGTGTTACCATCGGCAACAAATCATCAGCAAGATCATACAGATCTGTCAGGCTCATGTCCTTTAACTCTTCCATCAGCTTTGAAAGCACAAGCCGCTGCCTCTCGGTCCTCTGATAATCAGCATTGCCCACGTAACGTATTCTTGCATAAGCTACCGCCCGCATCCCGTCACAGACAACATTTCCGCCTTTCTCAATAAGGTGGTCATCCAGATTCTCTTTACGCAGCGTGCACATCTCCCGCATATAATCATTTGCCACCCTTACCTCAGAATCCGACATATTGATCGTTATAGGTCCAACCATATTAATGATATCTATCATGTTGTTAAAATCTACTGTAATATATCTGTCCACCTGCACTTTAAAATTCTCAGTAACTGTCTCTGTCAGAAGAGGTCCTGCCCCATTTGCATGTGCAGCATTCAGCTTTCTAAGTCCTATGCCCGGAATATCTGCATAAGTATCCCTCATGAGTGATACCATGCTGATCTGTTTCTTCTTTTCATTTATCGACAGCAGAATCATCGTATCTGAATTCCCGGCCCAGGTATCATCCCTGCGGTCCACTCCTATCAATAGGACATTATAAACTTTCCCATCTGTAGTTATCGGTTCATTTTCAGAAAACTCTTTTCTCTTCTTCTCAATCTCTTTTACTTCTGATTCATCGATCTTCTGCCCTTGTGCCTCCTCCGGGTCAATAGTTTCCTGCGGCGCCTCACTGCCCTGCTCAAGCTTTTCCTGATACTGCTGCTTCACATTCTCATCCTCCACATAATTGCTGGACTTGTACAGTCCGTGCAGGACTGCATATACAATGACTCCAACTATAATGATCAGCGCCAACACAATCCCCAGTACAATCAGGACTACTTTCTTCTTGCTTTTTTTCATAAACTCACTTTCCCTTTCCTTTTATTTTCTCTACTTCTCTTAGACAATTATTCATATACTCTTCTGCTTCTCTTTTATTTTACTTTACCTCTGCTTTATTTCAGCTATTCTTTTGTTTCATTTCTGTCTCTCTTTTTTACCTGCTTTGAGACTCGGATCTTATAAGACCCAGATCTTTTTGAAGCTCTATTTTATAATAATTCTATTCAAGAACACCAAGACAATCTTGCCGCGGGGCACACGTCATGCAAAACATGACATCATGCTTGTTTTGGCGATTCATCCCTGCATCTGCAGAGTTGGGGATTCCTTACTTATTTTACTGAAGAATCTCATAATATAAGGTTTCATACTGTATATCATCGTATGGCTGGATTACATCTTATAGTTTTTTTATGTTGCATTATTTTTTATGTTGCACTATTCCTTATATCGCACTATTCCTTATGCTGCAACTGCCTGATTTGCATTATTATATTATAAGCTGTTTACTAAAGAAATCTCTTGCACTATATATGTGCAGAAAGGTGGTCAACATGAATTATTCATCCTGTGAAATGAAAGAACACATAAACTCCTTCATTACACTGCTCTGCGTGGAGCGCAATTTATCAAAAAGGACACTGAAAGCATATCACAGTGATTTAAACTGTATGGAACGCTGGTATTTTGAATACAATGTCCGGGAAGTTACCCAGGCAACACTGCTCAAGTACTTCGAATATCTCCAAAGTGTAAAGTGCCTTAACCCACGATCCATCCAGAGGAAATATGTTGCACTGACGCAGTTTTTCAAATTTTTAAATCAGGAAGGCATTTCAGGCGAACGTTTCTTCCGCTTCACATCCCGAAAGTTCCAGCTTCCCAAATCTATTCCAAGAACCCTGTCCACAGTCGAAGTCAAAACACTGATTACTGCTGTGGACGCTGAATATCTGCACTGTGAAAAAGATTTTCACAAAAACATCTGCATCCGTGACAATGCTATCATCGAGCTGCTCTTCTGCCTCGGTCTGCGCATAGGAGAAATAAGCACCCTTGACCTGGAACACTACGATTCTCTGGAGCACACCCTTTTGATTCACGGCAAAGGCAGCAAAGAGAGGCTTCTATACATCTCCGCTCCCGAAGTTCAAAAGAAACTGGACAACTGGCTTCTTATAAGAAAGTATTTTCAGCCATCCACTGCTGCCCTATTCGTCAACCGTTTCGGCGGACGGCTGTCCATCTATGGAATAGAAAACATTTTCACAAAATACCGCGATAAATCACAGATCAACCCCAAATCCACTCCTCATTATCTGCGCCACAGCTTCGCAACCCAACTTCTGAATAACGGGGCATCCATCCGGGATGTCCAGGAACTGCTGGGACACAAAAGCATCGTGACCACACAAATATATACAGAAGTTTCCATAACAAAAAAGAAACAAGTACTACTACAGTATAACGCACGAAATGAATTATTTCATTAAGAAAATAAGAGGTTTGGGGGATTTTTTTATTATGTTTTGTCTTTGCTGGTGGATGGGGGCGAATCATTAATAGGTATAGGATTTTATATTTGTAGATGAATATGTTGTTGGTTTGAAGTGCTGCCTTAGAGCCTCTTGATTGAGGTCGGGGCGGCGCTTTTTGTTTTAGGGATTGAGGATGAAAGGGGATGAGGTCCAAATAATAACAATTATTTGGAGAAGTTAATTGAAATAACCGATTCCACTTGACAATCGCCGAAAACACATCAACCAAGGGGAACCAAATGTTCCAATGCTTATGAGAGCGTAATAGAAGTGGCAAGCATAGCCATACTCCTAACCACAATACTACTGGCACTGCTCTTTGGATATCGAAGTATTATGGAACTGGTATTTCTGGTTTCGATTGCTGTGAAAGGGGTGACCCGGAAGCCACACAATCCACCACCAAACAGACCACCTTGGCAACATCACCGTAATCATACCAGCCCGTAAAGAAGAAAAGACCATCTGCAAAACCGTGCAGTCGGTGTTAGAGAGTTGTGAGGAATGTGGGAATGATGTGTAAAGGTCATCGTTGTGGATGACGGCTCAACGGATAAAACTGCTGAGAAGGTCATGGAGACATTTAGACATGGCAGAGTTCAGCTTATCACACAACCCAATGGCGGCAAGAGCCGAGCATTGAACCATGGTATTGAGGCTGCCACAGCCTGCAAATCAACCGCAACACTCACAGGCTGTGGAGAGGAATACATCCTCTACATTGATGCAGACTGTACGCTTTCGCAGGATTTCATCCGTAATCTTACATCCTAGCTCACACAATCCACTATTGCCGTTGGCGGTCGTATGGAGGTAAAGGCAGACACAGGCCATGCGGACACAGGCAAAAAAACACGGGCTCCCAGGGAGCCAAACTAAGACCTCTTTTAGAAGCAATGCAGGCTATTGAATGCCAGCAGTCGTTTCACTTCCTTCGGCCACTCTTTGACAACTACAACCTCATCATCAGCGAAGCGTTTGGAATGTTTCGTGTCCAAGACGTGAAGTGGGTCGGCGGTTACCGGTTGGACGGGCATATACGGTACTCAGAGCTTGCCGTCTGTTATACACAGGTGCGTAGGACATAAGGGACTTATGGAACCAATGGATACGGTGGCAGCGCAGCGAGATGGAGAGTATGAAAGGGCTAATGGAGTGCGACTGTGAGGAAAGCGAGAATGGCGAGTGTGGAGAAGATAAGTATAAAGATACAGGCTAAGACTGGTGGTTTGGTACTATCGGTTGGATGCATGGTATCCGGCGATCTATATGTTGGGTGTTACCTGTGTATTTGGTTGTCTTTTCTGGATTTGGATAGAGCTGATCGCTTACTTGGGATATTTCGTACTTTTGATTTAGTGCGAGTGCGTGAGTAATGAAGGAAACAAAGACGGTGGAGAAAGAACGCAGGACATAGAAACTATAGCCACAAAACAGATAGAAAACAACCACAAAAGCTTCTTTATTGCACTTCTTACCTATCTCATCACAATGCGCTGTATTACATCTTTATTAATGCGGCCCGGTTCGTAGGGATGATTAAGTTCATTGTTAGGAGTCGGAGAGAACGGGGAGAGATTAGGAGAATGTAGAGTGGTTAGATAAATACACGGTCACAAGGCCGGTTAGTAAAAGGGAGATTAATAACAGATGGAACTGCAACATGTGTTTCTGATAGGTGCCAAAAGTCTTGGTGCTTACGGCGGATATGAAACATTTATAGACAAGTTAACAGAATACCATCAGAACGACGAAGTTATCCGTTACCATGTTGCAGTTAAGGCAAACGGTCAGGGCTGCATGGATGAAACGAAGGTAGATGCTCAAATTATCGATAAGAAGCATTTTATCTACCACAACGCTGATTGCTTCAAGATCCATGTGCTGGAGAAGCTGGGACCAGCACAGGCTATCTACTATGATTGCAAGGCGTTGTCCGAGTGTGTGAAATATATAAAGGCAAACGGAATTCAACATCCCATCGTTTATATCATGGCTTGTCGAATTGGACCATTCACCAAAAAATATTACAAAGAAATCCACAAGCTGGGAGGAATGATTTATCTGAACCCGGATGGCCATGAGTGGATGCGAGCCAAATGGAGCAAGCCGGTGCGGAAGTATTGGAAAGTCTCCGAGCAGATGATGGTCAAGTATTCTGACCTTGATATCTGCGACAGCTTGAACATTGAGAAGTATATCCATGAACAGTATGACGGCAAAGGCATCGGTGGCAGAAATCCGAAGACCACATTTATTGCCTATGGTGCTGAAACCAGAAAGAGTCTACTTACAGATGACGATGAGAAGCTGCTTCGGTGGTATGCAGAAAAAGGATTAGCAAGAAAAGCGTATTACCTAGTAGTCGGTCGTTTTGTTCCTGAAAACAATTACGAGACGATGATCCGTGAGTTCATGAAGAGCAACACAAAGAAGAACTTTGCTATCATCACAAATGTGAACGATGAATTCTTGAATGAGTTGGAGCAGAAGCTGGGGTATAGAAAAGATAAGAGAATAAAGTTCGTAGGAACGGTTTATGACCAGGAACTTCTCATGAAGATAAGAGAAAATGCATACGGGTATTTCCATGGTCACGAGGTTGGTGGAACGAATCCTTCGCTGCTGGAGGCTCTTGGTAGTACTGATTTGAATCTGCTTCTTGACGTTGGTTTCAACCGAGAGGTTGCAGAGGATAGTGCGTTGTACTGGACAAAGAAAGAGGGATGTCTGACGGAACTGATTGAGAAAGCGGATCAGATAGATGAGGAGCAGCTTGCTAAATTAGGAGTGAAGAGTACGCAGCGTATTAAGGAAACATATAGCTGGCCTTATATCTGTGATAGATATAAAGACACTTGGTTGGGAGAAGTTAAGTAATGGAATTATATGCGCTTAGAGAGGAGCTTAAGTATATAGTGAAACATATCATGCGCTTTGGATTAAAAGCGTATTGGCTTGCTCCTATGAAAGAAAAACGTATATTGTTCATGGCAAATATGGGTAAAGGGTATTTGTGTAATCCGAAATACATTTATGAGTCAATGCTTGATGATGAACGTTTTGCTGGATATGAATTCATATGGTGTTTTAATAATCCGGAAGATTATGGGTTTATAGCACAAAAACCTAATACGAAAGTGATATGTAAAAAAGACCATGTTGAGTTCTTTAAATACCTTCTTACTTCGGGAATCGTTGTTTATAACTGCGGTGGCTTTTCTTATGCACCAATTAGAAAAAAACAATTCCTTATAGAAACTGGTCATGGTGGAGGATTACAGAAAAGAAATGGTTTTCTACAGGAAGGAAAGAGTAAAGCTTCGAATAAAGGAATAACTCTTGCGTCTAAAGACATTAAGCTTTGGATTTCTTCCTCGAAACTTCAGTCTGAAATGTATACCCGCCAAGCAATGGCTTATCGTGGTGAAATTCTTGATTCCGGTTATCCAAGGACAGATTTGTTTTTTAAGGCGACATCTGAGCAAAAAGAACGGATACGAAAGAACTTGGGTGTAGGAGCAAATGAAAAGATTATACTTTATGCGCCAACGTTCAAGGGGGATGAAGGCCATGCGGTAGCATTGAGTAAAAGTGTTGAAGTAATCGATGTTTATCTTGTCAAAGATACGTTGAAGAAAAGATTTGGAGGCGATTGGGTATTTGCAAAGAGAGGACATCAGTATTCACAACAGGTAGATATTGATACTGCGGATTATGATTGGACAAAGTATCCGGATATGCAAGAGATACTTCTGGTGGCAGATATTCTTATTACTGATTACTCTTCTTGCCTTTGGGACTTTGCAATAATGCATAAGCCGTGCTTTCTATTTGTTCCGGATTTAAAGACATACATGAATAAAGATAGAGGATTTTATATTCCAATTGAAAAGTGGGCAGGGATTATGGTTTATGAAAACAGTGAATGGAAAGAAAAAATAGAAAGTTTTGAATCGACTCAATACAATGCGGTAGTAGATGAGTACTTAATGATGATGGGATCTTATGAGAACGGAAATGCTACTGAAACTGTAAAGACAAGAATTTTGAGGAGGTAAGCAATGGCAAATATCGCATTACTAATTGCAGGCGGTTCTGGTGCTCGTATGCATCAGAATATTCCAAAGCAGTTTTTAACTGTTAATGAAAGACCTGTAATTGTGTATACATTAGAGGCATTTCAGAATCATCCGGAAATTGATGAGATCGCAGTGGTTTGTATCGAAGATTGGGAGTCAGTCCTTTGGGCATATGCAAACCAGTTCAATATCACAAAACTTAAGAATGTATTTTCTGGTGGTAAGAACGGACAGGATTCTATTCGAAATGGAGTATACGGATTAAGAGATGTTGGTTATGATGATAAGGATATTGTTCTTATACATGACGCGATTCGTCCAATGATATCTGCTGATATTATATCTGACTGTATTGTTACAACCAAGAAACATGGTTGCGCAATTACTGTCATTCCTTGCGCAGAGGCAATGATGCAGACAGAAGATGGAGAGGTTTCCATTGGTAGCTATCCCAGGGATAATCTTAAGAGAACGCAGACACCACAAGCTTTCTTTTTAGGAGATATTTGTGATCTTCACAAGCGCGCCCTTGAAGCTGGAATTACAAATTCTGTCGCTTCTTGTACATTAAAGATTGAGATGGGAGAACCTGTCTATTTCTCTGCTGGCTCAGAAAAGAATATCAAGCTTACTACGGTAGAGGATATTGATATTTTCAAAGCATTACTTGTGGCTAAGAGATCCGATTGGTTGAAGTAATATGAATCTACATAAAAGCAATACATATATTAATGACTTAGACGTAACTGTAAGCCATGTAGTTGGACTGAAAAAACTTAAAAATATGACAATTCTTATTACAGGAGTCACAGGCACGGTAGGTTCATATATTACAGACACATTGGTTAGATTAAATTATCAAGCCAAATATAGCATGACAATCATTCTAGCAGGAAGAAACCCAGAAAAGATCAATTCCATATTTGCTGATTTCAAGGATGGAGTAGAAACTATTCAATATAATTTGAATGCTCCAATTCAGTTTGATTTCGATGTTGATTTTATTATTCATGCAACAAGGAATGCACATGTGCTAGCTATACATCACAATATGGCTTAGAGACGGTCTCTGTTCGACTTTGCCATACCTATGGACCAATGATAACTGCAACAGATAATAGAGCACAGGTACAGTTTATCCATAATGCGATGAGCCATCAAGACATAGAACTTAAAAGTGCTGGAGTTCAGATGAGAAGCTACAATTATATAGCGGATGCAGTGTCAGGGATTCTGATTGTAATTTTGAATGGTCAGGCGGGTGAGTCTTATAATATCGCTAATCCGAATGTTCGAATCACAATCGCTGGTCTCGCACAAGTTATTGCGGAAGCAGAAGGACAGAAAGTAGTTTTCACTGATCCAGATGCAGTTGATTTAGCTAATAGATCGCCAATCGCAAAGCAGGTACTTGATACAACAAAATTGGAAAGTTTAGGCTGGACTGGAGGATACTCCGTAGCAGACGGGGTAAGACATACTCTTCAAATTCTCCATGAAGCAGAAGTTACAGAATAAACGTTAGAAGAACTAAAGAAAAGAGTTTGTGAAGCAAACTTGGACTTAGTTGCTAAAGGCGTAGTTATCTACGCTTGGAACAACTTATGCAGATTATTTCTACGGAGGCATTCCTCTTTAGAGAGTTCTTTAAAGAGGAAGTCGAAGAAACATATGAAGTAAATATTGGCAAGATCATCATCGAAGAAGTCCAGAAGTGTGGATATAATCCAATGTCGATTCCTGGAATTGTGGTAAAGAATCATGGAACGTTTGCTTGGGGAAAGAATGGAGCGAATGCTGTCTATAATGCAGTCGTGCTGGAAAAAGTCGCTGAGATGGATCTTAAAACTTTGGCATTTAATCCAAACAATCGCATGGCTCAGTATGTACTTGACAAACATTACAATCGTAAGCATGGAAAGAATGCTTACTACGGACGAGGAAAGTAAAAAATAATGAGAAAAATAAGAGTGCTTCATATATTGCACGGGATGGAGACTTTTGGAGGAGTAGAAAGCTTCCTACTGCAATACTATAAAAATATTAATAGAGACTACATCACATTTGACTTCCTTATGTGCTGTAATAATACATTTGAAAAATATGAAGCAGATCCTATTTTTTCTGAATCAAAATTAATAGCACTTCATGCGCTGAATGTTGGTGGGAACAAAATAAGCAATTATAAAAAAATGGTTGAAGGTGTCAATGGCTATCTTCAAGAAAATGAGTATGATGTTGTTCATATTAACACGTCGAATGTTCTTCTGCAGACCTATCTTGCTAAGTACATGAAGTGTAGCAGTATAAGGATTGCACATTCTCACAGTGCTACACCGAGACAGGCCAAGGAGACTTTCAAATCAAGAATCAAAAAATTAATTAAAAATTTATACACTCATCACTGCCAAACTATTATATGCAAAAATAATGACTATCTGTTTGCATGCTCAATGAATGCCGGCGAGGCATTATTTGGTAAGCGAGGAATTCAAAATATAAAATTTAGAGTAATTAAAAATGCTATAGATACTATCCCATATCGATTTGATGTGAGTATAAGAGACTCGATTAGAAGTCAGCAACAGGTTTCGCCTTCGTGTATTGTTTATGGTACAGTAGGACGTTTAGCTGAATCGAAGAACCTTTTGTTTTTGCTAGACTTATTCAAAAAGTTACATCAGTCAAATCAGAAGATAAAACTTTGGATTGTTGGGGAAGGACCGATGCGGGCTAAATTAGAGTCAAAGATTCAGGCTGAGCATTTGGAAAGCTCTGTTACGCTATTCGGGGAACAGAATGATGTGCCTAGATTTTTGATGGGCATGGATTATTTTATTTTCCCTACCGTATATGAAGGATTGGGGATCGTTGCAATTGAAGCTCAGGCAACAGGTCTTCCAGTCATTGCATCCAATGCTGTACCTGCTGAAGCAAGAATATCGGATTACTATTATAGCGTTAGTTTAAATTCATCCATTGAAAATTGGATTAATGTAATTAATACTGTACCTCGAAATTTCAAGAGAGAAGATGGCTGGAGAAACGCGAAAAAGAATGGATATGATATAGAATCCTCATCCGAAGAACTTCTTTCATTTTATAAGGAAATAGGTGCTAAAATTCGATGATTGTAAGTAATAAAGATATAAACAAATGGATATTTGATTTCTTAATGGTATTCCTATTCTTTTCGGGAGTTGTAGAGCACTATAGTATTTGGCATATGCTAATATTAATAGGTGCAGCAGTTTTGATAATTGCCAATAGTTCACTAAGAAAACTGGATTTGCCAACTTTTGTAATATTATTTCTGGGCATAAGTCTTTTTATTATCAGTTCAGTACAAGTGTTGGATTTTTCAATCATTTCTAGTAACTTGAGGTCTTCTCTATATTCGATTTCAACCTTAGTAATCATGGTGCTATTAGTATCAAATGACCAAGAGGCAATTCGGACAAGAATAGAGGGAAGAATTAAGCTATTTAATGTCTTCTACATATTAAATCTGTTGGTTTTATATGTTCAAGAGAAAGGAACTGGACAATTTATAAAGGCATCTTGGCTAGCAGAGAATGGATACTATCCTGACCAGTGCGCTGGATTGTTTGGATTTAATGCAACAAATGTATTAGCTCTATATTCTATTTTCGTTCTTTCACTTAACTTGTTTTACGCATATTCACGAATGAAGAATGAGACGAAAAAAAAATTTTTTATCTTTTACACCTTGGCTTCGCAGGGGGTTATGGTAATAATGTCACAATATAACGACAACGTGGGTTACTATATTGAATTAGTGGTTTTTGCGGTATTTTACGCTCTAACTGTATTTTTTAAAGAGCCAGATTACCGGAGCAAAATTCTACATATCATAAAATATTTAGTACTGTTTATTCTTATTATTTTGGTTGCATTCAGTATACCTACATTAAGAGAGTTTATAGAGGATACTGTACAAAAAAGGTTGGTTAGAGGTTTTAGTTATAAATCAATAGGGGCGTATGGAAGTAATGAGCGTTTGGCTATTGTAGACTACGCAATTCATAAAAAATCAACGTGGTTGTTTGGCTTAGGTATTGGTGCTGCAAAATGGGTTGAAAGTGATGTATTTGGATTTGCTCATTTTGGTATTAGTAGTATGGGCTCGTATATACTTTTGAGCGGATTATGGTTTTATTTAGTATACGTAATCGGCTACTCATATGGATGTTATAAGATTATTTTTTCTGATCATAAGAATCGATTCGCGGTCTATTTAGTATTAGTTGGATTGGTGATTTTTTTATCAAACTATACTGCTTTATTTAATAATGCTAGAATTACTTTTTTATTAATGCTGATCATTGCTACCGCAAAAATGACTGTAGATACAAAAATAACGAAAGAAACTTGAAAATGTTGTCTGCTGGAGGGAGGAAGAGTATGACTGATGATAAAAGCAAAGTTGCAGTAATTACTGAATACTATAAAAGTACCAACTATGGTGGCAATTTACAGGCATATGCATTAGCTAGATACATCACGGACAATATAGCTCCAGCATTTCAAATATGTTATTCACGCCCAAGTACATCCTTCAGGAGTAAATTAAAAGCAACTAATGGTATCATAAATAAGCTGCTATTAATATATTCAAGAGTGAAAGATAATCACAAAGTTACCAATACAATTAGGAAAGTTATAAAAAACACTTTTAAACAAGATAAATTTAGAATGATTGATGCTAGAAAGCGAAAGGTAATAGCGTTTGGAGAGGAAAACACACCTCATACAAGTGGCGTTTATAATGACGCACAACTGCATGATTACAAATCTAGTATTACATCCAAATCGTCATCTGAACTTGAGAGCTTTACTACATTTATAACAGGAAGCGATCAAGTGTGGAGAACCCTTGAAAAAAAACCATACTTTTTAACATTTGTACCAGAATGCAAAACAAAACTATCGTATGCTGCTTCTGTTTCAAAAAAAGAATTAGATATTAAAGAAAAGGCCTTCTTCAAGAAAGCACTAGTCGACTTTGACTCAGTATCTGTTAGAGAATACACGGATGTTGCTCTTATCAGAGAAGTATACGGCAAGGATATAAAATGGGTTGTCGATCCAGTATTTCTTCTTCAGCAAGAGGAATGGGAGAAAATTTGCTCACCTCGTCAAGTTAAAGAGAAATATATATTTTGTTATTTTTTGGGAGATGAGGTTAAGCCTCGTAAATTGGCTCAGGAATATGCTAAGCGACATGGATTAAAGATTCTCTATATGCCTTACTTGACAAACGAATTTCCCTTCTATGATTTATTGAACCATGAGAATGAGGAAAAACTTTTTGACGTAGGAGTAGAAGATTTTCTTTCGTTGATATCATATTCGGAAGCAATATTTACTGATAGCTTTCATACTGCGGCATTTTCCGGTATTTTTAAAAAGAATTATTATGTGTTTGACCGTACTGTTAGGATTAGTATGAATTCTCGCTTAATTAGTCTGTTGGATTTATTTGAAACCCAGGAACGTTTTTGCGACACAAAGGAGAAAGTTACAATTGAGTATTTAGAGTCATTAAATGAAATCGACTATAGTCGTAGTCTAACAAAACTTTCATGCATGATAGAGGAGTCAAAAGAGTGGTTGAAAAAAAATATAAAATAATAGGAGATAAAACAGTTTGATATGGAAGTGAATAGAAAAAAACAACTATCATTGGGCGTGGTAGTATCCTATTTAACTGTAATAGTGCAGTGTTTATCGGGGGTAGTCTATACTCCTATAATTTTGAGAAGTTTAGGCCAGAGTGAATATGGAATTTACTCGTTGTGTATATCATTCTCTGGTTACTTAATAATCTTTAATGCCGGTTTAAATGCTGCCTTTGTGAGGTTTTACGTACAGACTAAAATTAAGGACAAAGATAGGATTCCCAAATTAAATGGTCTATTTTTTAGAGTTTTTGTGGTCTTATCAGTTGTGAGTTTAGTGGTTGGCCTCCTGATTGGATCTAATGCAGAGGCCCTTTTAGGAAATAAAATTAGTACTTCAGAGTATGAACTTGCTAAAACATTATTTGTTATATTAGCATTTACCACATGCGCGACTGTAATTAATTGTATTTTCAGTTCGTTAATCATAGCGAATGAACGATTTATATTTGGAAAGTTAGTCAATTTATTTCAAATTGTAATGGCACCATTAATTACTATTCCGCTATTGCTTAGAGGACATGGTTCCATATTAATTTTCAATATTAAGCTGGCATTAACAATATTAATTACCTTATTTAATGCTGCGTATTGTATCAAAGTTCTGAAAGTTAAATTTTCTTTTGAAAGAATAGATAAAGTCCTGCTGAAAAGTATTTTGATTTTTGCTTGTGCTATTGTTATCCAATCGGTGATGGATCAATTAAATTGGCAGGTAGACAAGTTTATCTTAGCGTGGACTAATGGAACGTCTGAGATTTCAATCTACTCGGTAGGAAGTACTTTGAATACCTACTATATAATGATTGCATCTGCAATGTCGAGTGTTTTTATAGCTGAAATTAATAGGTTGGTTTCGCTAAATAAACTAAAAGAATTATCAGAACTATTTGTTAAAACATCGAGATTATTTGCTATTTTAGTGTTCTTAATAATGTCAGGATATTGTTTTTTTGGAAAGGCATTTATATACAAATGGGCAGGAGCAGGATATGATGATTCGTATTATGTTGGATTACTCATTATGTTACCAGTAACTGTTTCTTTAACGATGGGGCTAGGTCAAGACATTGTAAGAGCTAAGAATATTCACAAGGTACAGATACTTATAAACATAGTAGTTTGCCTATGTAATTTTTTAGTGAGCATACCGTTAGCAATGCATTTCGGCGCGATTGGTAGCGCATTTGGGACATTTTTATGTGAGTGTATAATCTGTATCTTAGTTCAAAGCATATATTATTACAAAGTTGCAAAACTAAATATGAAACAATACTATATTGAAATGTTCCATATAGCAAAAGGATTATTACTGCCTATTTGCTTGGGCTTTATTATCATTAAATTCAATTTAGTTGGTACATCGTTATCTTTATTAGCAGTATATGGTTTGCTGTATGTATTTACTTATATGATTTCGATGTGGCTATTTGCTATGAATGCGTATGAAAAGGGCATCATCATTAAGATAATGAGAAAAGTATTTGTTCTTAGAAGAGGGTAATGAAAATGTTTGGTAAGCAGACTTCACAGTATAAAAAATGGGTTAGTCATGCCGAAAATTTGGGAATGATGCCAATGAACTTAGATATTGTAAATACTGGTTCTACGCCATCGTTGCTTGCTTACGATTATAACTTGTGGAAACTACGCGGTTTTAATATGGCATCACAACCTCAGCCACTATATTATGATTTTGAAACATTAAAAAAATATGCAAACCATTTACGAAAGGGCGCCATAGTTATCATAAGCATAGAAGAATTCAAATTAATCGTAGATGCATATGAAAATGAAAGCTCTGATCATAAGTATTACTTATGGTTAAATAGTGATCAGATTAGAACATATAGCAAAAGTAAAGACTTTTTATTAAAAAAAATTCCGATTGTTCTGCATCCACAATTTCTATTACACGATGTAAAAAGATTTGTAAATGGTTTACCTGCAGATCGTGAGAATTATTCGAAGTTGAAGACAGCAGATGATATCGAATGGGCCAACAGGTGGATGAATGGATGGAAAAATGAGTTTGGATGGAATGACAGGTACGAATTATCAGCAAAGCAGATAGAAAATATTAGAATTAATACAGATCGATTGAAAGATATGGTCGATTTTTGCAGGGATAATGAATGGACGCCGTATCTTGTCATTTCTCCGTTTAGTCCAACCTTGGAAAGCTTGATGCCGACGGATATTTTAGATCAATGTTTATGGAATCCGGTGAACAGCATTGCTGAGGGAAAAAAGGTTTCTGTAATAAACTTATATAGTTGTAAAGAACTTTTGCACAATGAATTGTATGAAAATGCTCTGTGCTTTAATGATTCTGGAAGATTAAAATTCAATAAATTGTTGCAAGATAGAATAGGTGTTACGGAGGAAATAAATCTAGTGGATGACAAAAAAATGTATATGTTAAGAAATGAAATTACGATTCCATGGATATCTTTTGGAACGGGAGTTATTTGGCGCTATACAAGAAATAAGCTTTTGTTTGGAAAGTGGTTAATTAGAAATTGTTTAAGAAGTATTAAACATATGAAAATCAGTAGAGAACTGTATGGAAATTTGCATATAAAAAGAATTTTACATGATGCATATGATACGGGATATAGAATGTTTGATTCCGGAAGAATTTACGCTCATTCAGAAGAAAGTATTGGGGCAACGGTATCCAATTACCAGGATGTATTCCTGGCAACAAAATGTTCAGCGATGGATGTTACTAGAGCTGCATCTCCAAATGATGTTGCAGGTAATCTTGACAATTCTCTTTCAAATTTGAAAAAAGATCATGTAGATTTATATATGTTGCATTGGCCGGAGGGCGATTGGCTTAACTATTACAAACAGATTATTGATTGCTACAATAAAGGAAAATGTAGAGCATTTGGTGCATGTAATTTGAATTTAGATGATTTGAAAAAGATTAAATCAGAAGGGATTGATCTACCAATGGTTGTGCAAACAGAAATACATCCGTTGTGCGTGAGAAAAGAGCTTCGAGACTATTGTAGGGAACATGGCATTCAATTGATGGCTCATACATCTACTGGAAATGGAACGAAAAAACTGCGTGACAATTCTTTGATGAAGCATTTAATGGAGAAATATCATAAGAGTTGTACACAGATTGTTCTGAGATGGCATTATCAGAATAACGTAATCCCAGTCATTAGCACCTTTCACAAGGAGCATATGAAAGAGAATCTTGATATTTTTGACTTTGAATTAACTTCTGCTGAGATGAAATCAATTGATGGTTTGGATGAAAACCTCATTGTTTTAAATTCACATGGAATTGATGATCCAAACTATATTTATAATTTTTAAGTTTTTATATGGAAGGATGACATAAATGGGTAAAATATTTCAGCTAGATATATGGAAATTCATAAAATTAAATTTCCTGTCAAAGAATATCAAAAGAGATAAAGGAACATATATAGTTCCATATAGAAATTCTGTGGTGGATATTGATAAGAATGCAAACGTAGTGTTGCATGCTAAACTTGTATTAAATCTTCCAGAAATCAAAGGTTCAAAAAAACAGACAACACTGTTTATAAGAGGAAATGGAAAGCTAATAGTAAATGGAACAGTAATACTTAGATCAGGAACCACACTGCAGGTTCAAAAAGAAGGAAGTATAACAATAGGAAAAGCAGATATTAATCATGATGCAACTATTATTGCAAAGAACCATATGAAGATTGGTGATGGTCTTTTAGTATCTAGAAATGTAGTGATACTCGATTCGGATTTCCATAAAATTATGAATGAACAGGGAGCAATAATTAATACGCCTAGAGACATTATGATTGGTGATCATGTTTGGATTGGAGTCAATGCAACTATTCTGCGTGGGGCACAGATTGGTGCTGGCGCAATTGTTTCAGCGGGTGCTGTAGTTGGAGGAAAAATTAAAGAAGGAACAATGGCAGCTGGAAATCCTGCAAGATCCTATTCTGCGGTGTTGTGGGAGAAATAAAAATGATAGATAAGTTACATAAAGATAGTTGTACAGGCTGTAAGGCCTGTGGAGATATATGCCCTAAGGAAGCTATATCATTTCCAATAGATGCAGAAGGATTTTGGCATCCGATTATAGATGAAGATAAATGTATTAAATGTAACCTGTGCGAGAAAGCTTGCCCTGCACTAAGCACATCAATGTTTGAAAATGGTTCAAGAAAAGTACCGTCGACTTACAAAGTCTATCACAAAGATAAGAATGTCAGGTATAATAGCACTTCTGGAGCTTTATATTATGCATTAGCGGAATCCTTTGTGGAAAATCGTGATTACATTGCCGGATGTGTTTATGATGACGATTACAAGGGAGCACACCATGAAGTAGGAAATACTGTTGAAAGCTTACAAAAGATAATGAGATCGAAATACTTTCAAAGTGATACTGCGGGAGTTTATAAAACAATAAAAAAGCTTTTGCAAAAAAGTGAGAGAGTTTTGTTTTGTGGTACAGGATGTCAGGTCGCAGGATTATATGGTTTCCTAGGAAAGGATTATCCAGGGCTATATACAGTTGAACTCATATGTAGGGGAGTAAATTCACCGCTTGCGTTTTCTTCATATATGGATGAGCTTGAGAAAAAGTTTGGCTCTGAAATTCAGGAAGTTCACTTAAAGAATAAATCTCATGGTTGGACAAATCTTGGAACCCTCGTAAAATTTAAAAATGGTGAGTCATATTATAAGGACAGATATCATGATCCGTGGGTTAACGCTTACATAGTTGGAAATCTGTATATACGGCCATGCTGTGAACATTGTAAATATAAATCTTTTCCAAGGGTCGCAGACATCACCATCGGAGATTTCTGGGGATTAAAGTTTTCTAAGGAAGAGCAGAAACTTGGTGTTTCAGTTGCTTTGGTTAATACACCTAAAGGCGATGAGCTGATGTCCACAAGTAAGAATTTCATGGAAGTCGAAGAACGTTCTTTAGATGAAGCAGCTAAAGGTAATCCCGCTTTGCAGTCAACTGTGAAAATGAATCCAGATCGAAATGAGTTTTTTAAAAGAATAAAAAATGAGCCATATAGCAAAGTAGTGTGGAACTTATTGGGGATCACTAAAATGTCCTTGGTAATCTCAACAGCGAAAAGAAACACCAAGACGCTTCTAAAGAAATGTTATTATCGTTTAATCAAGAGAAGATTAGTGCGTCAAAGAATGGAGTTGAAATAAATGGAAAAGGAAAAGATATCTGAACTACTAAAACAAGTTCGAAAAAATGAGAAAAATAATGTTCAGAATGAAGGAGTAAAAATAGCGGTTCTTGGATCGTGCTCTATTCAGTATTTTGTTAAAATATTAAGATACTACCTTAATCAAAACGGAGTTCAATGCAACATTTACGAAGGTGAATATTCAGGAATAAACATGGATGTTTTTGATCCAAATTCTTCGTTGTACGAATTTAATCCAGAATATGTAATTATGTTGCCATTTTATAGTGATGTAAAGGAATGCCCACCACTTCTTTCTGAGGGAAACAAAATAATAGAGTATTTAGACGATGTAAAGAAGTATTATGAGCAGTTGTGGAGCCAAATTAACGGGAGACTAGAAGCTAAAATACTTCAAGCTAATTTTGTCCTTCCGCCTGTTAGAGTATTAGGGAATCTGGAATATCAAAAAGAATATGGTCGAAACGAATTCTTGTATTCTGTAAATAGAGAATTGCTAAAGGTTGCCCCTTCAACCGTGACCATCGTGGATGTAGATGCGCTGTCTAATAATGTTGGTAAATACAATTGGTTTGATTATAAGGCATATTTTTTGAATAAAGCGGCTGTTAGATTGGATTACATGCCAGAGTATGTCATGTGTTTCGTTCATGAAATTTTAGCCTTACGTGGAAATATTCGAAAATGCCTAGTACTTGATTTAGACAATACGCTTTGGGGTGGTGTTGTGGGTGATGAAGGATGGGAAGGAATACAGATTGATTCTAATAATGCCGTTGGAGAGGCTTATAGGTATTTCCAACAATATTGCTTAGAACTAAAACAGAGAGGCATTATTCTCGCAGTATGTAGTAAGAATGATGAAGCTACTGCAAAAGAACCTTTTGAGAAGAACGAAAATATGATACTAAAGCTTGATGATATTTCTTGCTTTATAGCAAACTGGGAGAATAAGGCTGATAACATTAGAAGAATTGCGCAGGAGCTGAATATCGGAACCGACAGCCTGGTTTTCTTTGATGACAATCCGGCAGAGCGTCAAATTGTTCGCGAGTTTGTTCCTGAAGTTCATGTTATTGATGTTCCGCAAGATCCTGCATTGTATGTTCTACAAATGGAAAAAGAGCAGCCGTTTGAATGGACTCAGATTACCAAGGAAGACTTGGAACGTACAAACTCATACATTGAAAACCAAAAAAGACAAAAAATGCAGGAAAGCTTCGTTGACTATAATGAGTACTTGAAAGCATTGGAGATGAAGGGACATATCGGCAAGATTGAGAATGTAGATATTCCAAGATTTTCGCAGCTTATTAATAAATCAAATCAGTTCAATCTTCGCACAATAAGATATCAAGAGGCAAATATAATTGAAATGGTAGCAAATCCGGATTATCGGTGTCTCTATTGTAAACTTAGCGATAAGTATAGCAATTATGGTATTATCTCATGCGTGATTCTGCACAAAGAAGGTTCTTCTTGTTTTATAGATACTTGGGTAATGAGTTGTAGGGTGTTGAAACGCGGAGTTGAAGACTTGATGTTTAATGCTATTACGGATAATGCTAAAGCTTGGGGCTGTTCGAGTATTAGAGCTGAATACCTTCCAACTAAAAAGAATAAAATGGTGGAATCCTTCTATGAAGGTTTTGAATTTGAACTGACTTCTGCTAAAAACGGAACAAAAGAATACATTCTCAATGATTTGAATAATGTAGTAGATTGCTATATCGAGGAGGAATAAGAGCATGAACAGAGAAGAAATTGTAAAGGACTTACAGGAAATATTTAGAAATCTTTTTGATGATGAAGAGCTAGTGATTTTTGATGAAATGACATCAGCAGATATTGAGGATTGGGATTCTCTGATACATATTAATTTAGTCTCAGATATAGAATTGAAGTTTAATATTACGTTTACTACAGAAGAAATACTTGAAACCAAAAATGTAGGTGAATTTATCGACATTATTGAAAAAAAGGTAAATGGCGGTGTTTGAGTCTATTGGTTTAATAAATAAGGCTTGAAAGCCTTGTTTCAAGGATGAATGAATAGATGATTATCGGCATTGGGTGTGATCTCACAGTAATATCGAGATTTAAGAAAAATAAAGATTCACTGGCCAAAAAGATTCTTTCAGCGAATGAACTGCTAGAATATAATAGCTATCCAGGAAAGAGACAGTTTGAATTTCTTGCTGGGCGATTTGCAGCAAGATAAGCGCTGGTTAAAGCATTTCATGGAAAGTTCTCTGTACTGGATTTTAAAATTTTATCAGATGGCAACAGGGCACCTTATGTAAAAATTGACGGATATAATGTACAGATATCAATAGCGCACGATGGTGATTATACTTATGCTATCGCTATGATTGGGGAATAAGCATCCACCTTATAATAAGTAAGAGATTTCTCTGGACAGAAAACACAGTGGTGTCAGGCAGTGCGTGAATAATCCAGCTTCCGTGTCCCCTTTGTCCGGGGGCGCACAAAAATATTCAGTGCGTGTAGGCGGAAATTCCGCCTGTATAGAATTGGTTCTCTGCAACTTTTACTATTCATAATTAAAACCGAGAGCATCCTGCTCCAACTATCCTAATTTTATGGCAATCAGCATCAAATAGCACTATGGTAGATTATGTCGTGTTTACTAATTATCAACCTCTAGAATGTATTTCCACGATATAGTCGTGCATTCCCTTCTTGAAATCCTGCGCTAAAAAAGGAATATTCATATAAACACCGCTATGATTGAGTCTCCAATATAAATTCATGTTACCCCATAGAAATTTTCTATCGCTATAAGTGCTTTCTAATATCCCAAATAGGAAAACTCCAATGGTAAGTAATACCGTAAATGCACAATAAAATTCCCTAATGCATTATGCTCAATGATTGTCAGTGTAATCCCAACTATTACTAACCCAAAGCAAATAGTGATTATTCCGGGGGCACACTGGACTGGCGGCTCCTCTGCACCGTAATATTCAGCAAATAGCTGAGTTTATCTTGTTTTTAATCAATCCAGTATATCTGCCGAAGAAGTTGCCCAATGAAAAACGGTATGCCTGTAAATAGCCACTTTCCAACATGCAACCAATATATCTCTTCGTTGATTATGATGTTAACCGCAAGTAAAATTGGAATGAAGAAATAAGCTTTAGATTCTTTATTGTTTATTTTCCAAAAAAAATTTTGTAATTTTCGCGTAAATAACCAGTTCCCCAATAAATTATGTCTCTGTATAGGACTAATAGTAGTGATACACATATGATATATCCAATAACAGAGCCAATATTAAATTTAACAAATGTATTATAAAGGGCATACAAACTCACTACTGCCGTCAGTAAATAAAACTTTTTAAGATTGAAATCAATATAAAAATATTTATTTGAAAGAAATGTTCTTAATGAAAAGAATATTATGTATGCTATACCCGTTGATATAGCCGCTCCTTGACTTCCTAATTTGGGTACCAATAAATTGTTCCCAATAATATTTGTAATACATGCTCCAACAGCGACAATAATATGTACCCTGCTTTTCTTTTTAAACACTAAACCTGTAACTGTAGTCTCTGAAATTGTATACATAATTGGATTGAAAATTAGGAACGGTAAAATATACGCAGCTTCTCTGTATTTTTCTCCTAATAAAATCGCAAAAACGTCTTTCACCAGAATAAGTGATATTCCTATAAAGAACATAACAACGGTTATTATCTGATTTCCTTTTTGATAGAACTTTTTATCTTTAGGATACTTCGTGTAATGCTTAACTGCCATCGGCGACCATAATGTATTAAATGTGGTTTGAATAATTGCAAAAATATGCACTAATGTCATTGTAGAAGAATAGATTCCAACTTCTGTATATGTACAATATAAATTTAATGCTATTTTATCAATTGCTTGAAACAGGGTTGTGATTCCCATTGTAATGACATACGGATATGCGTATTTTAAAAGTATTTTATAATCTATAGTACACTCAGTATCACGGTTTTGAAATATATTCCACATTTGTGCTTGTGCAATTATACTAACAATCATACAAACGAATGATGCAATAAATGTACTAGAGGTGAGTATAAGCAAATCATCGCCACCAATTACCATAAGAAGGAAAAGGGTGATGCATACGTATGTTAATTTCTTTATTATGCTCAAAACGGAATACAATTTACTTCTATACTCTAGCCGAACAACTAAAAGACTGAAACGATAGACAAGTTCTGTCAGAGAATAAAAGCACAACATTATCATAATTGGAACAGAGAATTCAAAGTTTATAAAATGGTTATATGCACATATTGCAATAATTATAGTGACTAGAAAACTTACAATAATAGGAGGATTTATGCATCTAAATAATAAAGCTCGTTTATATCCAAGGCTCTCTCTTTCGTAATAGAATCTGACAACAGCCTGGTCTAGACCCATGCATAAGACCATAACTGCAATACTTGAATACATTGTGAATATAGAAAACTGTCCGTATTCTATAGGGTCAACAAGTCGTGTAATCAGAGGAGTGGTAAATAAACCAAGTAAAAGATTAAGTGCCGTTCCTGTACCTATAATTGTAAAATGCTTTAAAAATTTATTGTCATTCATCACGCTTGTCCCGGTTCTGGCAGTAACACAAGAGAATGATAAAAGCAATTCGTTCATTTTTATATTTATATATCAACTCCACTTTTCCCCCAGTTCTTTCTTCATTATTTTTTCTATATAACATAATTGTCTTAAATTGAAAATTTTGTACTTTTAAATATCGGGATTATTCCTATATTATATCTTTCTTCTTTATTCACTCAATTACTATATTTATAGCAATATCTTTTGAATTTCATTTTCCGTGCTGAAGCAAAGCTTTAGCATTATTAAAAAAATCGGAAAAATCAAATCATTTATTGCCTGATCAAAAAGCATTGGCAAACTAATGACAACCAATAAAATAATATTCTTTATCTTAGATGGACTTGACTTGATAAATCTTATTGGATAATATAAAACTAATAATGTAAATAGAACTCCAACCGGTACAGAATAATGTATTAACTCATTTAAAATTACATTATGAAAATTATTGATATATCTTCCACTGGCAGCTAGCCAAAAAGATGTTGTAAAAAAGTCCTTTCCCATACCATTTGGATATTTAGCTAAAGAATCTGCATAAATTGCCCAAATATAGGCTCGGTCTCCCAAACTTGATATATTTCGACCTATAGCAACAATATAGTAAATAATACACGCAAGAAATAGCCCTGTAAAAAAGGCAAAAACCATCTTAATCAAAGTTTTACGATTAATAGCTCTGGCTTCTACATAGTAGGCAAAAAGAACACCACACATGCAAACCATTGATACCATGGAATTAATTCTAATTGCTGCAACAAAATAGATGCAAATCCAAAATTTACGAAAATGAAAAGTTTTTCGTTTAATTAAAAGAGTTAATGCAAGTACAAGCAGTAATCCATAAGTACTTTTATGCATAAATACCCATGTAAGTCTCTCATCTATAAAAACTCCACTTCCTGTTCTTCTAATATGGAATCCGTTTAAATCTAAAAAAATAGAATCCACCCCCATCACATTTGCTATTAAACTTAGAATAACAGTAAAACAAAACACACTCAATATCGTATCTGTTAACTCTGCATAAAATCCATTTTTATCTTTTAGCCCATCATAGTCCTTTGAGACAAAGTCCCATAATAGCAGAAAAGACAAAGTTTTATAAAAAAGCGCCCAATAACACCTTAAATAAACAACATCATAATACATAAATACGGCAAAATACAGTATTAGCACTATTAAATATAATCGATCTCTTTTTTTTTTCTTTACTATATTTAAAAACAAGAGAATAAGCACAGGTATTTCTGCAACAGCAAACAATAGATTATGTCTATTTGTATCACATATGTATACCGGTATGAGAAATGAAAAAAACGATAATACTATAAATTGTAAATAAACAGTATCCCTTATATGACTTAATTTTATCTTCAAATTATTCACCCCACTCAGTGATTTATTTCTCTATTAATTCCAACCATCTCGATATGATGTTCTCAATAGAAATAGATTCTGCCATTTTTTTAGCATTTTCAGCCATTTCAGCCCTCATTTTAAAATCTTCTGCCAGCATGAGCATTGCAAAAGCAAAATGTTCCGTATTAAATTTTTCTATAATAATTCCCTCATGATTTCGAGTTAAAGGTATAATTGCTGGAATATCATAACAGATAATCGGTAATCCCACTTCATAAGCCTCTGTTACGCACATAGGAAAACCTTCCCATCTTGAAGAAAGCAGGTAAACAGATGATTCTATTAACAGAGATTGCACATCTTGCAAATATCCTGGAAAAACAATTCTATCTTGGAGATTGTAACCAGTAACTTTTTCTTTAATTTTCAAAAAATCTGGGCCATCGCCTGCAATTACTAATCTCCATTCTTGATTAATTTTTGAAAAGATATTAAACGATTCTATAAGCAAATCAAATCCTTTTGCTTCGACAAAGTTTCCAAATGCAACAAATTGTTTGTTTATCAGTTTTGATTTTTCATAACTAACAAAACTTCTCGGGTTATAGATATAGTCACTTGTAACACCAATATTCTTTTTGTACTTTTCGGCGATGTCTTCATTTAGCACAATACAATGTGATAAACCTTCCATTGCTTTGCGAAAGATAGCTTCCCTTTTCCAAAGGTATCTATGAGGAGTCTGGAAATAAGCCTCATACGAACTATGTTCCCAACCAATTGTAATTAATTCTTTCAACTTGCATTTTCCAAGCAAAATAGACATATCACCTGAAACTGCAATAATAGCATTGAATGAACCTATAACAAGCTTTTTCATTTTCCTAACGGCGGTCTTTGAGTAATAAGCATAATTCAATAACCATATATTATCCTCTAAAAAAGTCAATTTTGTTTTTCTATATATATATCGTATAGAAGATGCGATTGGTAACTTAGAGTAAGGGTAATAAGATACTACTTTAATGTCATCATTTAGTCCATATATGCTATTTAAAATTTTCTTCTCCCGTGTAAAAATCGTTATATCATAGTATTTATGCAATTCATTAGCTATTATTGTAACAACCCGTGACTCACCACCTATTGCATAAACCGTAGGTGTGAAAAAAGCAATTTTTTTTTTCATTTTAAACATATAAGCTTTAGCTGTCGCATCTCATGTCTTCAGTGAAAAGCTCTCCTTCCTGTTATTCTTTTTAAAATCCCTTTTAATGGTTGTGTAATATTTTGGACTGCAAAAGGCTTTATTTGAAGAGCCTTTTTCCAAATTGAAAAAGCGTATTTGTATAGCCCCGCATTATTCATATTGTTGACCATCCTAATTAATTGATAATGGGCTGCATCAGGGTACATATCGTACAATTTTTTATGTTTTAGCAGAAACATTTCAAATGCTTCAATTTTTTTGGGGATATTCATAGAAATTGAAATGTCTGAAATATCGTACACAGCAACTAGCTCGTCAATAAATTTAAAATCGCTATTTTCAGATAATCGTAACAATAAATCATGTTCCTGGCTTGCTGTTAGCTTCACGTCAAATCCACCTACCTGACGGACAAGATCTGTCCTCATAAGCGGAAATATACACATTGTGTTTCTATACAGAAGAGACTCTGTGAGCCTGCCGTCAATCGCATCAGTCTTAACAATCTTTTGTTTATTTTTATATTTTAAATAAAATGGAGTATAAACAACACCAATGTTCTCTGATTCAAATCCTGTTAATTGAACCTCTATCTTTCTTTCTAGCCAATAGTCATCGTCATCAAGAAACGAGATATATGTGCCCTTCGCCCTTGAGAGGCCTAGGTTTCTAGCTGCACAGGCTCCAGAATTATGGTCTGGCTCTAAATATAATATTAATCTCTTGTGGTATTTTGACAATAACTCCTTGATTTTTTCTGCATTCTTTTTATCTTCGGGATAATCATTTACAACGATTATTTCAATATTTTTATATGTCTGGTTAACAACACTTTCAACTGCTCTTCTTAACACAGAGATAGGTCTTTTGTAAGTTGTTATTATAACAGATACCAATTTATTATTCATTATTATCTCTTCCTCAAACCTCAAAGTAACAATTTATCGTTCAAAGCCAATACACCCGACTAATTTTTGTTCATTTTATCTTTTTACTTAAGTTCTTTCTTAGCCTAATGAGTAAAATATTTTAGAGATTCTTTTAATAGTACTTAATTTTTTCTGACAGACTCTTAGCAGATACCAATTGTTTTGTCGGAACACCTGCTACAATATTATAACTATTACAATTCCAGAAAAAATAATTGAATCCTCTCCAATGAAAACATCATTACCTAATAAAACTTTTTCGACTCTACTATATCCAAGTTACTACTTCGTACTGGTATTATGTAATAGTATTCTCACACCACTAATTGTGACTCTATTTCCTTTTTTAGTAAAATTGCATACTCTTTATCTATTTTATCTTTTCAAATCTCGATATTCTCTATCGGTGAACCATACTTTTAGAATTTATCTATCGTTATCCCCCCCTAAAAAGCCTTTTTATTTTATTCTTTTACAGTATATATTTACTCTCCCAATTTACGGTATAATCTTTCGATTTTTTCATAGAATATTTTTTCTGAGAACTTAGTTTCTGCTAGATAACGTGAACAATAGGACATTTCAAGCAATAGGTTATCGTCTGCAATAAGCAGTTTCAAATAATCTGTTAGCAATTCAACATTTCCCGGATCGATCAAAAAGCCATTATCAATCACTGCTTCAGCTATGCAGCCCACTTTTGTGCTTATTATTGGAAGGCCATAAGACATAGCCTCCAATATGGCAATTGGAAGGCCTTCATTATAGGAAGGAAGTACCAGTACATCAGAACTCTTTAAGATTTCAGGCTTTTGTGCTTTCGTAATCCATCCAAGGAATTTTACTTGGTCTTCTAGTTTATTAATTCGTACAAAATCCTTTAGTTTAGTTTCCTCTTCGCCAGCACCGGCAATCAAAAGTTGAAAATTAATAATTCCTTCTTCAGTAATGTTTTTTATTGCTTTGAGCAAATCACAAACTCCCTTACGCTTAATTAACGCACCCAAAAATAGTAAGGTTCTACGTTTTCCTATTGTTTTTTCAGCAATATCAGGTAAAGCAATCGCATTATTGATTACCTCCACGTTTGCTTTCGGCGCGAGTGAACAAATAAATTTTTTCCAATCTTCACCCAATACAATTATCGAATCAGCAATTGTAAACAACTCCTTTATCTGAGCTTTTCTTTTCATTCCGCTACTATTAAAAAAATCGATAAATTCAGATCCATGAAGATGAATGATAACTTTCTTGTTATATTTTTTACAGAGTTTTGTCACGTAAAACTTTCGATAAAAACTTCCCTTATATGACATATGAATATGAATTATATCAAAAGTATCTTTGTGAATAAGCTCGTGCAGTTTTAAATATGCTTTAGCAAAAAATACTATCTTCTTAACAGGACTCCCTGAAACATGGGTTGCTAAGTATGAAAACTGATATCTATGTCCCCAACTGTGATTTAATAGCTGGTCAATAACGCTATTCATACCTCCCTTTTCTCTTCTATCTGAGCCACACATTAAAATTCTTAGTTTCCCGCTATTTTCCTTTATACTATTGCAACATCCAGATACTATCATTTCATCTATGGAATCTAAAATTATATTCGTATTAGAGACATATGGCTTAATAATTTTTTTCTTTTCAGCTGTAATTGCTTCTCCAATCTTGCTGCAGTCATAACACCCCGTAACTATACCTAGCTTTTCAAATGCCTCAATAAGCTGTAGTTGATGATTATCTACAGCCTCATCATACTTTTCCAATCTCGGAATAGCAACTATCCGCTTTCCCATTTTGGCAGCATTTACGATGACACCAGTTCCACCATGAGTTAAAACAATATCACATTCTTTTAGCTTTTTATTGAATTCTTCACGATTAAGAAAATCAACCGTTTTATAATGCTTAACTTTATATGTGCTGGAACCTATTTGTGCAAATATATTATCTATAATCTCACCATTTTCTATAGCAGAATCTACTGCCTTTAGCAATCTATTAAATTGAAAGCTCCGTGACCCCACAGTAATAAATATCATTAATAGATCCCTCCTTTAAAAATGGCATTGGGATAAAATTTTTTCATGCTCTTCCACTGTACATAGAATTGATCTGCAAACTTATATGCAATTTTTCCTGTTATATTGGGAGAGTTTATTTTAGCAAACGACTCAATATATATAACTTTCCCCCCAAATAACTTTGAAAACAACATGAAAGGAATTGTTGCTAAAGCACCTGTAGATATTGTATAATCCGGCCTGTCAGTGATAATGATAAAAAGAGATTTTGCAATGTTTAAAAAAAATTTTAAAAAAAAGGTTTTATCTGTTCTGTTGATGGGCATTACATACCTAACAGGAATTTTTCCAACCCTCACGTCATACCTCATTTTTTCTGTAACTATATAGCCATCATATTTTTCTATGAGTGGTTTAAGCATCAACAACTGTTCAAAATGTCCCCCCGATGATGATACCAAACAGATTTTAACCTCTTTCTTCCTTTCACCCATCTTACAGCCTCCAAAAACACATACCAGATGCTTTCAAGTCGACAACTTTGTAGAGTCCTTTAACGTCTATCAGTACCATTTCATTATCCTCACGACACTCAAATAATTTCTTAATGTCCACTAAACTTAATGCCCTGAATTCATTATGTGCAACTGCAATGATTACGCAATCCGCCTCACTAACTTCTTCCAGTTTGGTAAGGGTTACGCCATACTCTTCCCTTGCTTCTCGTTCACTTGCCCAAGGATCAACGACCACAGGCTTAACACCATATGTATTCAACTGCTTTATAATATCGTACACCTTGCTATTCCTTATATCCGGACAGTTCTCTTTAAAGGTTAAGCCTAGAATTACAACCTTTGATTTTTTGGGTGCCTGACCCACTGCAATCATCTGTTTGACTGCAGAATCAGCAACATAACTTCCCATACTATCGTTAACAATGCGACCATTCAGGATAATCTGGCTGTGATAACCCAACTTTTCAGCCTCATATGTAAAGTAATATGGATCTACACCAATGCAATGCCCCCCAACCAAACCAGGACGAAACCCAAGTGCATTCCACTTGGTGTTCATACCATCAACAACTTCATTTGTATCAATATCCATTCGGTCAAAAACCATCGCAAGTTCATTCATGAATGCTATATTGATATCGCGCTGACTATTTTCAACTACTTTTATTGCTTCTGCTGTTCTCATATTAGAAACAGGATGAGTTCCAACCTCAATAACGATATCATACACATTTTTGATTTCCTCAAGAGATTCATCATCGCAACCAGATACAATTTTTTGAATATTTTCCAACCGATGTACTTTATCACCAGGATTGATACGTTCCGGACTATAACCAATTTTAAAGTCTTCACCACATTTGAGACCAGATTCCTTTTCAAGAATAGGAATGCAGACAGTTTCTGTGCAACCTGGATAAACTGTAGATTCATACACTACTATTGCCCCCCTAGTAAGGTTACGGCCGACAATCTCAGATGCTCCAATAATAGGTGAGAAATCAGGTGTATGGTCTGTATTTACAGGTGTAGGAACCGCTACAATCAGGAATTTCGCTTCTTTCAATTTTTTTTCATCCGACGTAAAATCTACAGTAGCGTTTCTGATTGCCTCATTACCAACCTCTTTTGTTGGGTCAATTCCAGATTTATAAATATTAATTTTTGTTTTATTAAGATCAAATCCAACTACCTTTAAGCCCTTTTTAGCAAAAGCTATAGCAATTGGCAAACCAACGTAGCCGAGTCCTACCAAAGCAAGTTTTTCTTCACCATTTTTTAGGTTTTGATACAGGGACATTCTCTTTTCCTCCATTTTATATCTTCATCTATACATTTTTAAGCCATCATGTATTTCGGTAGCCTTCCTAATTATGTTCGGATTTATCGGTTTATAAACTCTTAAGCATTCAGATACAGTCACGTAATAACTAAATAACTACATCGAATTTTCAATTCATATACATTTGTCTTACATTTATAGTAAATAGTTTATATACTACATTAAAATCATAGAAACTATTATTGTAGTATATTACCCTCTAATCTAACTTTAAATAATTCTGGTAGAGTCGGTAGCACGTAATCGGCAAATAAGAGAAATCTATGATTTTCTTTTATATCCTCTAAATAATTGTTATTATTTGGACCTACAACACCGCATCCCCACCACTCTTCCACGACTCTCCCATCTCTAAACCGACCCTTTCTTCCCCACCACAACAAGCAAAGTCCTGAACAAAATCTTTATATCCAAACTCAAACTCCAATTCCGTATATATTCGTTATCTAACCGAACCACTTCCTCGAAGTCTGTGATATCACTCCTGCCGCTTACCTGCCAAAGCCCTGTTACTCCTGGTTTCATTGCCAGGCGGCTCTTATGATGAGGTTCATACTGTTTATACTCGTCCAGGGTCGGAGGTCTTGTCCCCACAAGGGACATTTCCCCTTTTAACACATTCAGAAACTGAGGAAATTCATCCAGGCTTGTCTTCCTGATGAAATGACCAAAGGGATAAATCCGGGGATCATTATCCATCTTAAACATCAGGCCATTCATTTTATTGCTGGCCATCAGTTCTTTCTTTCTCTGTTCAGCATCCATATACATAGAACGGAACTTATAAATCTTGAACTGCCTTCCATTTCGCCCCACCCTGGTCTGAGTAAAGAATATGGGGCCGGGAGACTGGACTTTTATTACCGGTGTTATGATAAGTGCGATAACACCGGTAAGAATGATCCCCACTATACCTCCGCAAATATCCATAAGCCGCTTTAACGCCAGCTGCCACTGGGTTACATTGTTAATTCCTGTGGTGAGTGTCATGATTCCGTTGATCGTCTCTACCCTGTAGGCCAGATAATTTTCTTTTAGCTGGACCAGATTTACGTGGACTACTATTCCCATATCCACTAATTCTTCTATTTCATCTGAAAGCTTTTCATTTTCCAGATAAAACAAAACGTCATCTATAACATTATTTTTACAATACTCTATGTAATCAGACCACTTTGCTACGATCGGAACACCTTCAATAGAATCCTCTTCTGTCTCACGTTCTCCGTTTTCCATTAGGACTATACCCACAAGCCTCATAGACCCATATGGATTTTTCATAAGCCGGTCTACGCATTGATGCACATATTCTCTTTTAGTTATAAGAAGCATCCTGTTTAGTTTCCCGTCATGGTAGGTACGCTTTCTGATTTCCCGTTTCCACATGACATGAAGAAACCATGTCATTACACTGTTTATTATAAAAAATGTAAACAGCATTATTCTGGAATAGTCAGCCGACATCTTCATGGCAAATAAAAATGTGAAAACCGCTGCCAGAAGAATGGCGTTAAATGACAGTACTGCCCATAACTCTTTCAGATATCCGCGCCGCAGGATTCCTGAATATGGCTCATTAAAAAATACAATGCATATAAACAAAACACCTACTAACAATGCCAGCCTGCCATAATTCTTTGAAACAATAGTTCCTTCTAAACCATTCCGAAATGCATAACACAGGAAGATAACTATTTCGGCGCATATAAGATCCAGTAAAATAAAATCGAAATGCTTAGCCCAGCTGCTCTTCTTTTCATAACGCATCCTGCTCTCTCCCCTGCCAGTTCTTTCTGCTTTTTCACACACCTGCTATTTTACAGTCAGTTCCAGCTTAACTATGTCTGACATGTTGCCGTCTGAATCTGTCACATAATAGGATAATGTATGTGTTCCACGTTCTGCAGCGTCTTCTCTTCCGTCTATCGATATGCTTCTCCATATCTCCAGTCCATCTTTGTCATCCACAATGTCGTCAATATAACTCATATAATCAATTTCCGTCCCATATTCAACTGTTGCTTTCTTTGTATTCAAAAATATGGCCGGTCTTCCGTCTTCTCTTGGTGTTCTGTCTTCTGACTCAGATTCATCTTCCGATTCTGATTTATCTTCTGACTCTTCTTCTGAATTATTTGTTTCGGTTTCATCGCCAGGCTTATTTGAATCATCGTTTTCTGTGGTCTTCTCCTCACCCTGTCCAGGGTTGTCTGTTTGACCAGCCGCTGCTCCGCCTGAAACCGGGACAGCTCCATCTTCGTTATTCTCTTTGCTGTCATTACTGCTGTAATTGATAATTCTGGCTACTTTTGCGACATTATTGCTGCTATCGACTACTACATAAGTAACAGTAGCCGTTGTCCCGTCAATGGCAGGTACTATTTTTTCAATAAAGACCTTGTCACTCAAATCGCCGTCTTTATTATCAATGGCAGTGACGCCCTCCAGAAGTTTTGATTCATCATCTCCAGGTGAGTAACTGATTTCTTCTGAATTAAATTGAATCTGAGGTGCAATTCTGTCACTTCTTGAGTAAAATAATATAGTGAGTCCGAGCATTCCTGCTGACAGTAAGAGAAGAACTGACACTATAATCTTTCTACTCATTTCTCTCCCTCACTTTTTCCGTAGTACTGACCATAATATTTACCATAGTATTTACCATAATACCGTCCATAATAGCTGTCAGATTCCATATCCACTTTATTTAGTACAGCTCCCAGAACTCTCACGTTCGCCTTTTTCAGCTGAGACAAAATATCAATAGCAAATCTGCGCCTTATATTTCCCTGTGAAACTACCAGCATCACCCCGTCACATTCTTTCGCTACAATCGCACTGTCTATAACAGCTCCCAAAGGCGGGGTATCTATTATCACATAGTCATAATACTTTCTTCCTGAATCAATCAGCACCCTGAAAAATTTGTTTCCCAGCAGCTCCGCCGGATTAGGAGGAACATGCCCGGCAAATATCATATGGAGATTTTGGATATTTGTACTGTACAGTACTTCATCAGCAGAACATCTTCCTGAAAGGAAACTGGACAGTCCTGTAATCTGTCCTGTAGCCTTATATCTTCCTACCATGACCGACTTTCTTAAGTCTGCGTCGATAAAAAGTACCTTGTCCCCATTCTCGGCCATGGATTTAGCAAGATTAAAAGCTGTGCTTGATTTTCCATCATTCGGCAGACAACTGGTAACTGCAATTACCCGCACATCATCACCGCAAAACTCAATATTTGAACGAAGGGATTTATATGCTTCACTGGCCTGGTGATTTAAGCTTGTAACCTTTTCTAAAACTACACTTTTCATCTCACTGCCTTCCTGCCCTTCTTACTATTTTTTTTACTGCTCCCAGACGTATACGGTATGGTGCCAATACAGCTGATTCCCAGATAACTTTCTATATCATCAGGAGTTTTAATCGTATCATCCAAAATCACTTTTATTACTATTATGAGGACTGAAACAAATCCTCCAAGTATCCCTCCTAAAAGAACATTCTTCGTAGTACTGGGACTTGATTTTACTAATGGGACATTTGCTTCATCCACAATATTTACTGCCTGTATGTCCATTACATCTTTAATATGTACTGCTGCCACTTCCCGTACCTGATTAGCTATTTTCATGGCCATTTCCGGATTCTCATTTTCAACAGAAATCTCCAGTATTCGTGTATCCGTCGGGGATGTGACTTCAATTCGTTTTGACAGCTGTTCACTTGTAAGGGGAAGGCCCAGATTCGCAATAACCTGCTCTGTTACTGTTCTGCTCTGAATCAGCTGGGCATAGTCTTTTGTCAGCTGTGTTCCTGTCTGCAGATCCGAATATGTTACGGACTGGCTGTCCTGTTTATTCAGAACATATACACTTGTAGTAGAAGTATACATGGGCGTCATCAAAAATTTTGTGATAACTAAGGCGATCAATGCACAGGAAACTCCTGCCAGTACGATCAAATACCATTTAGACAGCAAGCTGATAAAAAGCTGCCCCAAATCAATTTCTATTTCTTCTTTCTGATAATTGTTTTCCATCTCTCACTCCTGTTTTCATTCATATCATATAATCCGTAGACCAGGGTTGGATTTCCTAAATCATAAGATTATAGGATAAGGACCGCTCCCCCTTATTATTAGAGGGGACAGCGGCTGCCTACCACACTTTTGACCATAAATGTCTCATTAACTCAAGCTATACTCCCAGTCTGTCCATCTGCAGTTTTTTCTGCTGCATACTGCTGTGGACATAAATGTTCATTGTAGTGCTCACCGTTGAATGCCCCAAGATTTCTGAAAGAGATTTCATATCAAAACCCTTCTCAATGCACATAGTTGCGAAACCGTGTCTTATTGAATGAAAATTAAATTGATCCATATTGCATTTTTCCAGACATTTATGAAAATGGTATTGGATAATTCTTGGTTCCATTGGAGCCTCTTTTCCATTCAGGACATAACAATTATCATCACCTTTCCACTTCTGTAGTTCTTCAGTCAAGAAGCTGGGAATAGGAATCCACCTGTCGGAATCAGCTGTCTTTGGAGATACTACCACTAATTTTGTTTTAGCCTCCATATCATTTTTATTATGCTGAACGTTTTTAATCCTTATTACAGTTCTGGCTACATGCATTATTTCGCTCTCAAAGTCAAGATCTTCCCATCTTAATCCGCTTATTTCACCAATCCTCAGTCCTGTATACATACAGAGTTTTATTCCGGCACCAAAAGAACTGTTCAAAGTACCCAGATACCTTTCGAATATAGTTCTTTCATACGAAGACATAATTCTTGAGACTTTGCTGTCTTTGCGGATTGACGGAAAGGTTATTCCTTCCAGACTGCAGTATCCGGACTTATTGGCATATTGAATAATTCTTTTCATAAGAATAAAAATCATTTTCAATGTTGACGCGGCGAGCCCCTCTTCAGCTTTTACGCCGATAAATTTATCTAAGTCCTCGCTTTTCAGTTCTTTCAAATTTATATTTTTAAAATATGGGATTAAATGATTAGAAATTGAATTTAGATAGACAGCATATGTACTTTCTTTTATACTGTGCTTAATGCTTTTTAACCAAGAATGGCATAATTGTTCGAATGATATATCTTGAGATATGGTAATATTTTCCAGTTCTAAGAGTCTGACTGCCTCATCACGCTTCTGTTTCACTAATTGATATTTTGAAGCATATACAGAGGCGTATACAGATTTTCCATTTTCATCTTTACCAGCAATGTAGCGTGCTTCCCACCTCCCATCCTTTCGTTTTCTGATATTTTCCCCTCTTCTGGGCATATCACGCACTTCCTTTCATTCCGTATTTAGTTTTACAAATTTATAATAATATAAAACGGAATGATGCTGCAAGTAAAATAGAAGTTTGACCATAAATGCGACCCTGAATATGACACTATCTTCTATTAATTCCTATAATATTTGGGATATTTTTCTAAAATGCTAAAATGTTTATTGACATAATCTTATGGAAGTATTAATATATAACCTGAGTATTGTGGATATAAAAAAAAGATGCTACTATATTTAGTAACACCAAAGAGATTTACTTTATCGCAAAATCTTATGATTTGCGATAATTTTTCTTCAAATATCTCATCATTTCATACAATATTCTATAAAGTTTTCTAAAAAAACATACTACAAATATTCATTTCCAAGCATTTTTTTCGGATTTTCCCAATACAATTGCTGAGCATATTCTTCTCCAAAATGCTTTATGACGTATTCGATGCTTTTTTCTATCTGAGGCGTTCTTTTTGTGCTTCCATGACAATCTGTACCAACAAAATGTACGCAGTCCATGCTCATCAGTTTTTTACAGAAACGCCGGTCTGAGAAAGATCCTGCTATACTGCCTGCATTAAGCTGGATGTAATTTCCCATCTGTACAAGTTCTTCGGCCAGTTCAGGTTTCTTCCTAATACTCATACACCGCTCTGCATGTGCCAAAATAGTCTGGTAACCCAGACTCAGGATGTTGGAAAGGCTGTTCTTGATCTCTCTGTATTGTGCCCCTGGTGTGAACTCAATCAGCACATAACGGGAACTGCCCATTGTATTTCTGCCGGATCCTGCATCAGCAGCCAGCATGTCCATACTTCTGCTGTCCGAATATATCTCCCTTCCCAGATAGATTTCCATCTCCGGCAGTTCTGCTGACACCTTCTCTCTCACCTGTTCCCACACATGGTAAACCTTTTCCCAATCTTGAGCCGCATATCCGTAATGGTAATGAGGGGTTGCGATCATGCCGCGTATTCCTTCACTGTAAGCCATTTTTATCATACTCATGGTTTCATCCATACTCTCTGAGCCATCATCCACTCCAGGCAGGATATGGCAATGTACATCTATGCTGTTCAGCATCATGTCTCCTCCTAACTAAATATTTATGGTAACTGTCCAGTACTTTCACAGTTGTCTGCAAAAAATCCATTTAAAATCACCTTCGGCAATGTGTTTTTTGCACACCAAAATCATTTTCTCACGGTCTGTGCAGTAAATGCACAGACCTGCCCCTCAGGCTGTACCGCAAGAAAATTCCGCCCTGGATTATTAGAAGCACATCTGTGCCCTATATCCTGGCTTTTGAACCTTTTGTATCTCTCTTTCCTATACGTAATTTATTCAGATAGACATCCTTTTCCTTATATTTTACTGTCTGCTCCCCCTGTCCGTCCAAATAATGGACAGTTTCCAGGCTGTCTCCTTCAGTTAACCTGATGCCACGTACTCCCACAGCTCCTTTTTTCTTTTGGGGAATCTCCGAAAGAAGGAATCTTAAGAATACTCCATCTGCAGTCTGCAGGACTATCTGCTCTGCATCCGGCATACATGATACAAAGACCAGTTCATCTTCCTCCTGAAGCTTTGTAGCTGCTATTGTACGCTTTGACACATCAAATTCGGCTCCTTCAACTTGCTTGATCATTCCCATCTTAGTGGCAAACAGCAGGACAGATGACTTAATTTTCTGAAGACATTCCACAAAGATGATCCTTTCTTCTCCGCTGCTGTAATTACAGAGATTATCGATTGGTGTTCCTTTATCTCTGAATTTTCTGCCCGGGATATCCAGCACTTTCAGCAGATGCTGCTTACCTGAATCTGTGAAGATACATATTTTATCTGTATTCATGCAGGTCAGTACGTACTTATTTTCTGCATCTGCCGCTTCCCTGTTTCTCTCATATGCGGCCACATCCACTATTTTTGCATAACCGAATTTGTCCATCATAAAGACTACTTCTGTCTCTTCGATCTTCTTCTCCTCATAGACAGCTTCTTCAGCATTCTCTATCACTGTCCTTCTTGGTATACTGTATTCTTTTTTTATACCTTCCAGCTCTTTTATGATGACTCTCGCCATGGAGTTATAATTATTCAGAATATCCTCGTAGGATGCAATATTCTTCAGTGTAGCCTCGTGCTCCTTCATCAGGGCCTCTATCTCCAGCCCTATTAATTTATAAAGCCTCATTTCCAGAATAGCTGTGGCCTGTGCCTCAGTAAAATTTAATTTTGCTGCCGCTTTTTTCGATGCCGCTGATTTAAATTTTATGCCTTCTGTCACCCCATGGATCAGACATTCCTTTACCTGCTTCTGATTCTTGCTTCCCCGGAGGATCTCTATAATCAGATCTATGACATCACAGGCTTTAATCAGTCCTTCCTGTATCTCTTTTTTCTCCAGTTCCTTTTTAAGAAGCGTTTTATATTTCCTTGTTGACAGCTCAAACTGGAAATCAATATGATGTTCCAGAATAGCTCTTACCCCTAATGTTTCGGGCTTTCCATCAGAAACAGACAACATGTTGACACCAAAGGTATCCTCAAGCCTTGTCTTTTTATAGAGCATGTTGATCAGGTTTTCTGCATCTGCATTCTTTTTCAGTTCCAGAACGATCCTGATTCCTTCCTTGGACGAGTGGTTGGCAATATCAACTATGTCATTCGTCTTTTTTGTCTCGATCAATCCTGCTACATCATTCAAGAATTTTCCAATATTGGCTCCCATCATGGTGTAAGGGATCTCTGTAATAACGATCCTGCTCTTCCCGCCTTTATCCTTCTCTATCTCCACTTTGCCCCGTAGTTTTATTTTTCCTGTACCGGTCTTGTAGATATTGATGAGCTCATCTTTATTAACTACGATGCCTCCTGTGGGAAAGTCCGGCCCCTGGATAAATTCCATGAGCTGCTCTGTGGTTAGCTTAGGATTCTTTATCATTGCTACTTCAGCATCTATAACTTCCGCCAGATTGTGCGGCGGAATACTGGTCACCATACCCACGGCAATGCCGTCCGCCCCATTTATCAGCAGATTAGGGATGCGTACCGGCAACACTTCAGGCTCTTTTTCCGTCTCATCAAAGTTGGATACAAAATCAACCACATTTTTGTCCAGGTCAGCCAGAAAAGATTCCTGTGTTATCTTCTGAAGCCTGGCTTCTGTATAACGCATGGCTGCTGCCCCATCTCCCTCAATAGAGCCGAAATTTCCATGCCCGTCCACCAGCGGCAGGCCTTTTTTAAATTCCTGTGCCATAACTACAAGCGCCTCGTATATGGAGCTGTCGCCATGGGGATGGTATTTACCCATGGTATCTCCTACTATACGTGCACATTTCCTGTAGGGTCTGTCATATTTGATCCCCAGTTCATACATATCGTACAGAGTCCTCCTCTGTACCGGCTTCAGTCCGTCCCGCACATCAGGCAGCGCTCTCGCTATTATAACGCTCATGGCATAATCAATATAAGATTTCTGCATGAGCTCAGAATATTCTGTCCGGATGATCTGCTCTTCTATCATTTTTTCCATCTCTCGCCTTCTCCCTTCCTAAATATCCACCTGTGCGTCCTGGGCATGTTCGTAAATAAACGCTTTCCGGGGTGATACTTCTGTCCCCATAAGCATCTCAGTCACATCAGAGGCCATGCGGGCATCCTCAATTTCCACTCTTTTCAGCTTTCTGGTTGCCGGGTCAAGTGTAGTCTCCCAAAGCTGCTGTGCATCCATCTCTCCAAGGCCCTTATACCGCTGAAGTGTAAAGGTCCCTTTGTGGGTCTTTCTGTACCGTTCCAGTGCCTTTTCATCATAAAGGTACTCTTCTTCACCCCTTGAGGGCATTGCTTTATAAAGAGGCGGCATTGCGATGTAAACATGTCCTTCATATATAAGTTCCGGCATAAACCTGTAAAATAACGTAAGAAGCAGCGTACAGATATGAGAGCCGTCCACATCGGCATCAGCCATAATAATTATCTTATCATACCTGAGCTTTGTAATATCAAAATCATTTCCATAGCCTTCTGAAAACCCGCATCCGAATGCATTTATCATAGTTTTGATCTCAGCATTTGCAAGTACCTTATCTATGCTGGCTTTTTCAACATTCAGGATTTTTCCTCTTATGGGCAGGATAGCCTGATAATTCCTGTCTCTCGCCGTCTTGGCGGAGCCTCCGGCTGAATCACCCTCCACTATGAATATTTCACACTTTCCTGCATCTCTGCTCACACAATTGGCCAGCTTACCGTTAGAATCAAAAGAATACTTCTGCTTTGTCAACATATTTGTCTTTGCTTTTTCTTCAGACTTTCTGATTTTAGCTGCCTTTTCCGCACAGGACAGGACATTTTTCAGTGTCTCCAAATTTCTGTCAAAGTAAAGGACAACCTCCTCTCCGGTAACTTTACCGGCTGCCTTGGCTGCATCCTGGTTATCCAGCTTTGTCTTTGTCTGACCTTCGAATCTGGGCTGGGGATGCTTTATTGAAATGACCGCCGTCATTCCATTTCGGATGTCAGCCCCGGTAAAGTTAGCATCTTTCTCTTTTAATACTCCAATTTGGCGTGCATAGTTGTTCATGACCGCCGTAAATGTCGTCTTAAATCCTGTCAAATGTGTTCCGCCCTCTGCATTGTAGATATTATTGCAAAATCCAAGCACATTCTCATGAAAAGCATTAATATACTGAAAAGCACACTCAACTGTAATGCCCTCTGATTCCCCTTTAAAATAGACAGGCTCATGGACAACCTCTTCATTTTTATTTAAATCCTTCACAAACCCAATGATCCCATCCGGCTCGTGGAACTCTATATGTTCCTTTACCTCTCCGCGCCTGTCCTCGAATATGATCTTCAGGGCAGGATTCAAATACGCTGTCTCATGGAGACGGCTTTTCACCTCATCGGCTTTAAACCTGGTCTTTTCAAATATTTCCGGATCAGGCAGGAAATTAACCTTTGTCCCTGTCTTCCGCGTCTTTCCTATGACAGGTAAAAGTCCGTCTACAAGCTCCTGTACCGGAATCCCCCGCTCATATCTGTCATGGTGGATAAACCCATCCACACTGATTTCAATATCCAGATATGTAGAAAGAGCATTTACAACAGAGGATCCAACTCCATGCAGACCGCCGCTTGTCTTGTATACCGTATTATCAAATTTTCCTCCCGCATGAAGCGTTGTAAACACAAGACGTTCAGCCGGAACCCCTTTCTCATGCATTCCTACAGGAATACCACGGCCATTGTCGTTGACAGTTGCCGAACCATCCTTTTCAAGAGTAACCTCTATAAGGTCACAGAAACCTGCCAGATGTTCATCCACCGCATTATCTACGATTTCATAGATCAAGTGGTTAAGCCCTTTTCTTGACACGCTGCCGATATACATCCCGGGCCTCTTCCGAACAGCTTCCAGACCTTCCAGCACCGAAATGCTGCTGGCGTCATAAATGTTTTTCTTTGCCATATCCCATATTCCTTTCTATTCCCAAAATAAGCCCTGGTCACCCAGAGCCTACTTCCGCTGACGTTAAGCCAGCTTTATACTCAGATTCAATTATAAATAGTTTAAAAAAAATAATCAAGCATAATTATCCGCCGCCGCTTTGCCAAATAAGTAAATGGTCACTGTTCTCTCCGTGATCAGCAACACACTCCGTGATACACAGAAAAGACTTGCATCTTCCCTTGTCAAACACTTATTCGGAACTTTTGTTCGAACTAAATATATCAAAATAATACTGCGTTGTCAAGGGCAAAGCCTCCCCCAAAAAACCGCATATTATTTCCGGTTGGTTCCGATTTTAGACACGGCTTGTTTTAACTACTTTCTTATGCTACAATAAAAGTACATGTGCGGACATCTGTGAGGATGCCGCACTTTTATAAAGGAGGAAACAAAAGATGGCAGATGACCAGAAAATATTGTTATTTGAGAAGATGCCAATACCTAAAGCCGTAATGCAGCTTTCAATTCCCACAGTAGTCAGCTCGCTGGTCATGGTGATTTATAACCTGGCAGACACTTATTTTGTAGGAATGTTAAATGACCCGGTGCAGAATGCTGCTGTAACATTGGCAGCGCCGGTACTCCTGGCGTTCAACGCAGTCAACAATCTGTTCGGCGTTGGAAGTTCAAGTATGATGAGCCGTGCGCTGGGGAGCAAGAAATATGATACAGTCAGGCGGAGTTCATCATTCGGATTTTACTGTTCGCTGATTTCCGGCCTGTTATTCTCACTTTTGTGTTTTTCTTTCCAGAATCCATTGCTTACTGTGCTTGGAGCAGATGCCAATACAATAGAAGCGACACGGGGATACCTGCGCTGGACGGTATTATGCGGCGCGGCCCCGGCGATTCTGAATGTGGTAATGGCTTATATGGTGAGGGCGGAGGGCGCGTCTCTGCATGCGAGCATCGGTACCATGAGCGGGTGTCTTTTAAATATTATACTGGACCCGATTTTTATTCTGCCCTGGGGGCTGAATATGGGCGCGGCCGGGGCCGGTCTTGCCACTTTTCTGTCAAACTGTGTGGCATGCTGTTATTTCTTTGTGCTGCTGTATGTGCGCAGAAAAAGCACCGTGGTATGTATTTCCCCAAAAAAGTTCGGCTTTCAGAAGGATATTGTACTTGGGATCTTCGGAGTTGGGATTCCAGCAGCAATCCAGAATCTGCTCAATGTCACCGGCATGACCATCTTAAACAACTTTACATCTCCCTTTGGCGCCCATGCAGTGGCTGCCATGGGGATCGCCCAGAAGGTAAATATGGTGCCGCTGCAGGTGGCAATGGGATTTTCTCAGGGCGTCATGCCGCTGATCAGCTATAACTACGCCAGCAATAACAGGAAACGTATGAAAGAATCCATTATGTTTACGATCAAGACGGTCGTTCCGCTGATGGTTGTGGTGTTAATCTCGTTCAGTGTTGGCGCAGGGCCTATTATAAATGCTTTTATGAAAAATGAGAGTATTATTTCTTACGGGACAAGCTTCCTGCGGGGTTTCTGCCTCTGTCTGCCGTTTCTCTGCATGGACTTTATTGCAGTAGGTGTCTTTCAGGCAGTGGGGCATGGCCGCTCAGCGCTGGCGTTTGCGATCCTGAGGAAAATTCTGCTGGAGATTCCGGCGCTGTATGTGCTGAATATCCTGTTCCCTCTGTACGGACTTCCGTATGCACAGTTTGTTGCAGAATTTGTATTGTCAATTGCAGCTGTTGTGATGCTGAGGCGCATATTCAAGGCTGGGGAAGTCCCTGCCGGGCGTTAAGCTCTCTTACACACTGCTGAAAAAAAAAGGAGACTGATTTTATTTACACCCAGTCTCCTTTTTTGTACCCTTCCTTCGGATGGGCGTGCTGCGCACGATAATGTATTCTATTCTTCTCCGCTTAAATAACATCTGATATCTTTGATAAAAATATTTAAAACTATTGCAGATACCACATAGAATATATCAACTATGATCAGATAAATATATAACGGTCTTCCTATCATCCTTATAAATAAAAAGATCAGATGGGAAACACCCAGGATCATAAATACCCATATGGCCCAATTATGTCTTGTTTTCAATAAATACGCAATATAAATTTGAAGAATACCTGATACCACTGAAATTATAGCAGACGGGAATCCCTGTTCGGCAAAATCCATTATGCAGGATAGTATAATAACAACAGTTAATGTAACAAAAAATATATGTAAAATTTTCTTTCCCCTTTCCGGGTGCCCTTTTTCCATTCACTTACCCCCCTGTCCTTAAAAAAATGTCCTGCATGCTGAAATCAACGCTGCTGCACTGCATATTGATTTGATATGGTATAAATATTTTAATTCATTTGACTATAATGCCTGTAATAATACTCCTCCGCGTCCTTTAATTCATTTAAAAAATTACTCATATCATATTTTTCAGCCTTTTCATAAATTACTTCTGAAACAAATCTATACCAATATTCCTCAACATCATCACAAACTTTACCGTTAATCTTATCTTTCCCATTTTTAAATTCTTCGTATTTGATTTTATATAATTTGTCTATAGTATCCATGACTCTATAATATTCTTTAAGTTTTAGAATATAATCTTTCAAGGTAGTATCAAACTCTTCGTAGTATTCTTCAATTTCTTCATAATTTACTGCACTTTCCACTTCTTCTATATGCTTCTCCATTAGTTTATCATATTCGGTTTCCGGCAGTTCATACCCCTCTTCTAATGCATATTGGTATATCGTCATAGACCTGTTTATTCTTTCTTTTGCATATAAAACCGCATCTTCCTCAGAACTTCCATATTCCATCTTCTGCTTAACTTCTTCTATGAAAAAATACCGTAAATCCAATATGCTAAATTGTTTGTTAAGTTTTAACTCCCATTCAGATGGTACGCCCAGGTAAGGTTCCATATTAATTTCCTGCCAATCAATATATGATGTAATAAACTCAGCATCTTTATATATCGTTCCTCCCGTTGTCTCCATATACCACTTATCGTCAACTTTGAAGAAAAGGAACATGTCTTTGGAGCCGTCATTATATATTATAGAAACCGTATGATAGTATCCATTATTCTGGATCGTTTCCCTATCACCTTCATCTAAGAGTGGCGCCTCCCTGATTTCATCCATAAGCTTTATTGCTCTTTCCTTACCAAAATGTTGTATACTTATCTTTGCTGTATTCAACTGAATTTCTGATACCTCTTCAATGTCTTTTAATTGTATGGTAACTTCTTTCCCTGTAAATCCTAAAAGTATCAGGCATAAAAACATACTAAAGCACAAAATAATTTTCTTCATATCTCTCCTCCTTTCCCCCAGCACCATTGTGTATATATTTATGTTACCGCATTTATATTTATTTGTAAATAGCAGATATAATTAGTTTATTTTTTGTATACAGACATTTTACCTTGATTATTTTTAATATTTAATTTTATACAAGTATTTATCTGTAATTATCTGTCCACATCTGAGATTCAGAATTCTGATCCATAAGCTGCCCTCTCAGCACCGGTAAAAGCTATAAACGAATATCACTGGCGAATAAAATAAGCAGATATTTTATAGAAATATAATAAATTATCCATCTAAATATATTGACTATGCATTTAAAGTGGAATATTATAAAGGTAATAAAGAAGTAAAAAAACAACAATATTAAAAACATATCAAATTTTAATATTGAAGAGACAAGTTAAATGCTGGAACATGAAATGTATGTGTCTGTCAAAAAGGAGGCGGTCTGTATGTTAGAAATGGTAGTTAAAGTTGTAAGTGCATTTCTTTTGCTTTTAGTTCTGGTAGGAACTTGTGTATTGCTTCTGGAGGCATGGTGGTATTCCAAAAAGAGGTTGGATGAAATGCCCGGTTCCAGTTTGACTTTGTTTGAAAAGATGTTTTATGCTGTTGGAGACATCTTTGCTGTAGCGTCAGAGTGGAAGGATTACTTCATTATAAGGATGAAGGAAATCTTTATGGGATATCATCTGGATATGGAGACCCCCGGTTCCAGATATGCAAGGAGATACAGTAAAAAAGAGATTTCAGAGAGGGCACAGACAATGGGGAAAACCTCCAAAGCCAGAATCAGGCTGAAGGTTTAATGAATATCGGAGCTAATGAAAGGAAAGGATGCTGTGTATGCAGTGTCCTTTCCTTTTATTAATTTTTGTGCTACTTCAGTCGGAAGAAACTGTAAACGATATTTTTCCCAGGAATTATAAGGGCTGCACAGACCGTTTAGCGCAGAAATTGGTTGAATTTTGCATATTAAAAAATTTTTTGAAAAAATTTGAAAAAAGTACTTGCTTTTTTTGGAAAGATGGTATATTATAATGTCTGTAAGGTTCGTTGGTCAAGCGGTTAAGACGCCGCCCTCTCACGGCGGAAACAGGGGTTCGATTCCCCTACGAACTGCTAATTAAAATCTCAGGTTGCCAAATTGTTGGATACCTGAGATTTTTTATGTATTTAAATTTGAGAAAGCAACACAGGCTTGTGGACTGATCGGAGAATAAAATGATAAACAGAGAAGATATGATGGAATTAACCAGACGCATGACTCCAGCACGGACTTCCATGACCAGGATTGCCGGAAGTTATATGGATGCTGACGGCGAAATAGACGGGACCTTTAACACAAATTTCTTGAAGCTTTCAGCCGCAGAGAAAAGTAAAAAACTTGCTGTTGCTAAAGCAATTCCTTTTTCCGGTACCAATGAAAATCTGAAAAGATATAAATTTCCCAAAGATTCAATGAAGCAGGGAAGCATGTGGCATCTTTTGATGTGCATGAAATCTTGCGGACTGAAGAATGATGCATTGATGGACACATTCTATGAACTGGTATCTGAATTATATCAGGTTAAGCACGACTATGCGGTTTTTGTGTTTCATGATCGTTATGATGTTCCGGTTAAAGGGGCTGATCATGAGAGACTGGGTGAATCTGAAGAAGTATATGAATATATCATATGCGCCATCTGTCCGCTGTCAGGTGAATATGAACCAGGCAAACCAGAGTGTGGATTTATTTTCCCGGCTTTTGCCGACAGAAGTGCTGAGCAGAATTATGTGGATGTATTTCAGTCTGATGCAGGACATCCTCATTTAGAGATATTGAAAATTTTAGGCGTGTGATACTTCCCAAAAATACAGCCGGATGCCCGCAGATCTGGGCGCCCGGCTGCAATATGGTTATTATATTAAAACTAAACCTTATCCAGTTTATAATTTTATTACCTCCAGATCATCCGGCACAAACAGATTTCCTCTGTAGTACTGGCGTCCTTCTTCTGTGTACATATGTTTTCTGCGGGGCAGGTTCTCATCTTCTGTGTGATATAAAATTAGATTCGGAACTTTCAATTCAGCTGCTGCCTGACAGGCATCTTTTACTGTACTGTGGCTCTTCTCATAAGGCTTGAACCTTTCATTCTGACTATAGAGGCAGAAGGCTTCATGCATCAGCCATTCACTTTTCCTGACCTCTTCATAGTTTTCCGGATTATATGGTTCATCGCCCAGACATGTAAATTTCCTCTCATTATCCAGCTTTAGTGTAAATCCATACTGCTTCGCTTTCCTTGAACCGATATCAAAAAATTTCACCTTATGATCTATGATTTTCCTTTTTTCACCGTCTTCAACAGCAACGATCCTGATACGCCCTCCCAGAAGCCTGATAATTTTCGGCATAATGGTCAGCCGCGCAATCGATTCGATTTTCCCGGCCAGTTCGCTGTGGCAGTATATGTTCAGATCACCCTCATATTTTTTCTGGTTTATCTTCTGTCCGATAATCCGGATCATCCAGAAAACGCCCAGCAGGTGGTCAATATGCTCATGTGTAACAAAAATATCATGTATCTGCTCAACAGGAATTCCTGCCTTCTTCAGCTGCATCAGTATCTGGTTGCCTCCACCTGCATCAATAAGAAAATACTTATCCTTTTCTGACAGGACAAAACAAGTATTATAGCACTCAACCGCCGCCGCATGTCCTGTTCCCAGCATAGTTAACTTCATATATTTTCCCCGCCCTTTTCTGCACAATATATCCTAATGCGACAAATGTATCATTACGTATTCACTATGTCCGCCTGTCCTGACCGGATATCCCCACCCGGCTATACCCGAACTCACGATAACATCCAGAGTGTTCAGCCTGCGGTGTCCATAATTAATCTCATTTATCCCCATCAGTTCCATGAGCGGCCCTGTAGGCCATATCTGCCCTGCATGTGTATGTCCTGAAATCTGCAGGTCAAACCCTGCCTCCTCGTTCTCCTTTAGTTTTCCCGGCTGATGGTCCAGAAGAATCTTGAATACATCCTCATCCAGTCCTTCCGTTAAAACCTCTGCTGACCCTCTCCCATTTGTGGATGCATCCTTCCGTCCGATCAGACATACACCGGGAGTCAGCAGGACGGCTTCATCTTCCAGAACCTTCACTCCTGCTTCTTCTAATGTGAGACGAAGCTCCTCAGCAGTATATTCAGAGTCTGTCCGATAGTGGTTAGGGTCGTGATTTCCAAATACGTAATATGTTCCGTAAGTGCTCTGTACATCCCCAAGTATTTCCGCTGCCTGTTCCATTTCTTCTTTTTTAGTGTGTTCGTCAAAAATATCTCCTGCCAGCAGAAGCATATCCGGCGACTGTCCTCCAATCTCCCCGCACCACTTTAACAATCCCCCGGCATCCATAGACGTGCCAAGATGCAGATCTGATATTACAGCGATGTCCAGACTCTCTCCTTCCTCCAGCTTGGCAGATGTAATATCATATTCCGTCACATGTATCTGATGCATATTCCAGAATCCGTAGATAAAGACAAACGCCACAGCAGCAGCTCCTATGACACCGCTTTTATACAAAAAGTCCCACACCCTGTTTTTTCCGTGAAACCATACTTTATTTAAAATCAGATTCAGTATCTCCATGATAAGGCAAACTGCCAGAAAATGATAAACAACGACTGCGCCAAGCCCAAATACCCACCATCCAATAGCTGCACAGCCAACACTAAATATCAGGCAAAGTATCCTCGTATACCACCTTCCCTTTTCCAGCTTGAACAGGGATAAAAACCGCCTAAAGAAAAAATAAAAATAGATTCCGGCAGGTACTAAAATGACAGCCGGAAGCAGATAGAATACTAAACGCACAACAATCCTCCTTACCATCTTTTTAATAATGCTGCTTATCTCCATCTCCCGGATTTTAGCAGCTTCTTACCGATAGTATACTATGGTTCATCTAAATAATCTATAAATAATTTTATTTCCGGATATAATCAGGTAACAGTTCGTTACTGTTCACTCCGTGACCAGTAACACGCTCCGCGATGCACAGAAACGGCAAAACCGCCGTTTCGCGCTGCAACCCTCGGGATTTTCGTGCAAATACGCACGAAAACACCTCGCGGTATGGTGACGTGTGAACAGTAACAACAGTTCTTCCACTATCCCACGAAGCGCTGTTATAGGTCAGAGGGCTGCCAAACAGCAGACGGCTTAATTGTAACCTATTTAGAAAAGGCAGGTCCCTTTCAGAAACAGCAGCAATCTCTGTCTCTTTCCGGTACCTGCCTGTTAATAATAATCTAAAGCTTTTGTTTATAACTGAACATGAAAAATTATTTTACCCATGCTCCGCTCCTGTCAAGGAAATATTTCTTTCCGTCTACGTCTATCCAGCCCGTTGCCATGGCTCCGTTTTGTTTCAGATAATACCACTTACCGCCTGTCCTTATCCATCCTGTAGCCATCGCCCCGCTGCTCTTTAAATAGTACCAGCTTCCGCCCACTCTCTGCCAGCCGGTCGCCATGGCTCCGCTGTTCTTTAAGTAGTACCAGGTATTGTTGATTCTCTGCCAGCCAGTTGCCATGACACCGTCAGGTTTCAGGTAATACCACACCCCCTTCAGTTTCACCCAGCCAACAGCCATGGCCCCGCTGCTCTTTAAATAGTACCAGTTACTGCCTAGTCTCAGCCAGCCTGTGGCCATTGCTCCGTTTCCTTTCAGATAATACCAGGTATTCCCCACCTGCTGCCAGCCTGTGGCCATTCGTCCGTCATTTTTCAGATAGTACCAGATACCTTTTACCTTCACCCATCCTGTAGCCATGGCTCCGCTGTTCTGAAGATAATACCAATCCTTCCCCAGCTTCAGCCAGCCGGTCTGCATATAGCCTCTGTTATTAAAATGATAATATTTACCATTTATCAGAGCCCACTGATTGGCAGGGTAGCCCTTATCCTCATATTCATACCACCACCCCTTAGTGTTCTTTTTCCACTTTCCATTTCTGGTGACAGCCTCCGGATGGGCCGCAGCTCCGCTGTTGACACTTTCTTCTGTCTGACTGTTATTCACAGGAGGATTTACTGCCCCACCCTGTGCGGGAGGATTTATTGCCGGCGCCTCTGTCTGAGGTATTTCTGTCTGAGGTGTCTCCGCCGGATTTGTCTGAGGCTGCTCTGTCTGCGGCGCTTCCGTCGGTTTCGTCTGTGGCTTCTCCGTCTGCGGCACTTCCGTTGGTTTTGTCTGCGGCTTTTCCGTCTGCGGCGCTTCCGTTGGTTTTGTCTGCGGCTTTTCCGTTTGCGGCGCTTCCGTTGGTTTTGTCTGCGGCTTCTCCGTCTGCGGCGCTTCCGTTGGTTTCGTCTGTGGTTTCTCTGTTGGTTTTGTCTGCGGCGCTTCGGTCGGTTTTGTCTGCGGCTTCTCTGTCTCTGGCGCAGACACTTTTTCTTCTACTGTGACCGTAAAATAACAGCTGATATTGCTGTCTATAGCATAACTGATCTTAACATTCTGTGTCCCCGTCTTATTAATGTCGAACCCGGAAATCTGGTACTCACCGGCAGACAGGTTTGACATGCTTCCGTCACTCCATACAGCGGAGACACTCAGTCCGGCTGTCTGAAGGCTTTCACCTTTTATATACTTTATCTTAGACGGTCCTTTACAGGAAATTCCTGTAACCTTTCTCTCTTCAGGCACACTGCCTGATTCTGACAGCTGCCTGCATTTTACATAGGCGCTGCTTCCATTCGTGTATGCAATATACGCCGTCCCGCTTGCTATCTTGAGTGTAATGTCACTGTTTGAATTGGCATCCACTGAACGGTCTACTGACTCCCCGGTTTTGCTCCAACTCCCATTTTTATACTGATACACTGAAAGTATATTTGCATCCCCGGCGCTCTCCATGGCGGCCACATAAGGAACGCCGTTCCAGACATCGATGCTGCAGCCTGTTGTGTGAGCTGATGTTACATGTCCGCCCAGCTTCTTCCAGCCGTTTCCTTCATACCTGTAGATATCTGCCAAGTTCTTTATGCCTTCACCTGAAATCGCTGCAAGGTACAGATTCCCGTCACTTCCTTTTTTAATAGTTACTCCATTCACATTACTGCCTACATGGCATACGCCAAGATCTGACATCTGGGCCCCTGAGATCTTTTTAACCACAATATCCTGACCGCTGGCGTAACGTGCCGCCACATAAGTCCCTGTCCCATCTGATGTCATCGATGGGGAATACAGGGCCCCAATATTGGAAATCCTGGGTTCACTCCCTGTATCCTGCAGATATGCTGCTCTCATTGTCCCCATTACAGCATCCGGCGTATAAGTAATATATGTGATATAAAGCCCGTCACTGGCAGCCTCTGCTCTGAAGCCTCCTGAGTATACATTATCCAGGACTTTCCTCTCACTCCACGTTCCGCCTGACAGCACCGACATATACAGGCTGCTGTTCTGTCCGGCCGCTTTTGTATAAAACATGCATGGCCTGCCTCTGAAAATAATCAGATTTTTATCTCCTGAATATGCCCCGCTGATCGCCGGTGCTGCGCTCTGCCATGTACTGCCTCCTAAGCCCGCCAGATAGAGGGATGCATTTCCATATTGATTATCATCATATGCCACATATATATTCTGATTTTCATCTGAAGCCATAACTATCTGCCCTGATGAACCGGACACTACTCCTCCGCCGCTTACTTCCCATATATCCAGTTTAGAAGAATCGCCAAATACAACATCAAATGTGATGGAATCTCCTCCGCCGGCGCCTACATTTTCAATTCTTATGCCAGAATTACTTCCGTCTGAGAAATTGATAATGTTTTCAGATGACGTGTTATCCCTGATTGTCTTTTTAAAGTCTGTAGAACCGTAAGATGTCCTGCCTGTGGAAGATGACAGATAAGAATTCTTTATTCCGTCAGAACTTTTGCTGCCGCAGTATTTTTCATCCGTCACACCGGGACGGAATACATACACTCCGTCTGGACCTCCGTAGTGATTGCTGAGATTGGCTGCTCTTGTATTTATCCTGTATATGATAAGTCCGCTCCCGTCAATCTTTGCATCAAGAGTGATTTCGCCGGGAGGCAGTGCATTCCCCCGTTTTCTGTACTCAACGACAAAAAACTCAGATGACGACAGAGGTGATTTCAATATTATCCCATGGTTTCCTGATGCCAGCTCCTGTGAGTTAAGGACAAGGCCTTTTGTTGATTCCGTGACTGTACTGAGGTTCACCCATCCTGATACAGCCTGCCTCAGATACGCCAGCGGATACTGCATATAGATAGATTCCGATGACATGATGTCCCAGCTTCCCACAGGACTGTCATCTCCCCCATTTCTGTACAGATCCGGATAGCCGATTGAATGAAGGAACTCATGGCTGATAACTCCCTGTTTGCTTAAGATGCTGTCAAACACCCCATAACCATTTAATATATTGTAAGTCCCCACATACTTTCCCCTGACCGTCTCTGTCCCGGGATAATCTGACTTATGAGAATAATAGGAGTTTTCACTATCTTCCACATATGGTTTATCTACTACTACAACAAGATTATCTATTGAACCGTCACCATTATAATCTAACTGCGAATTTCCAAGGCCGTCATTTTCATTAAGCTGCCTGATAACTGACTGTATGACAGTCACATCATTATCCCCCGGGGCATCCGGCACCACATATGGCGTGAATGTTTTACCTGCCGGGTCATACTGCGGAAAAATATTATGAACCTGAAATCTTCCATAGGAAATGGCATTCAGATAACCTGCAAAAGAAGACGCCGCTGAAGAACCATTCCACATTTCCATAATCTCATTCTCTCTGCCCTGTACAAAATTCTTTTTTGACAGGGGCACAAACTGCACAAATACCACCACATTGGCGAATTCCTGCACACCTCCCGGTACAGCCGCCGCCTCTGAATAAAGCCCGGGCAGCGCACTGACGAGCAGGCATACTGCCAGAATCACTGATAAAAATCTTTTCATTTTTCCCATACATATCCCCCTGTGCTGCAGTTATGGCTCCATATCCCATATGGTGCAGATATTTCTTATAAAAACCTTAATTTTATCTTAGCACTAATGAAATGGTATGGCAACTTCTATTATCAGCAATATGTATTTTTATTTACGCTTCCGTCAATATCCGTCCCTGTTCAGTTATTCTTGTTATCCTTTTTCCGGGCTTTTTCTTTTTGGGCCGCCCGCTTTTCTCTGTATTTATCTCTTAACCTGGCTATCATCTCAATAAGCATCTGATTTGCTACCTGTCCCATATCTGCCTCCTAAATATTTCATTCAATTTTTCAGATTCCCTTTATAAGTTCCTTATAAAAACCCACAGCCTGCACAACAGACTCCGTTGATATGTTCTCATCTATGCCGTGCACGGATTTAAACTGCTGGTTATTAATATCGATAGGTGCAAAGCGGATGACCGCATCGCACAGCCTGCCAAAATGCCTGGCATCTGTTCCTGCCGGTAAAATAAAGGGAGCGCATGCCGCATAATCAAAATATTTCTCAACACATGATTTTATATATTTGTAACCTGTACTCTCCAGGCTGGCCGGAGGATAATACTCATTGCCTTCCTTCGCGTCACTCATTACGATTCCATAGTCAGCTGCTGTTTTCTGAAGTATTTCTATCTCTGCTGACAGATCGTCTTCATTGACACAGCGGAGGAAAAGCTCTGCCCGGCAGCTGCCGTCCTCTACAGTATTTATATTTTTGAACGTGCCGCTTGTGCCAAGCATGGCACCCGCCTGTTCATTCATCGCCGGAATGATCCTTTTTAGAAGCCCTCCAAAAAGCCACATATTAGCAAAAATGATCCGCATGGGAAATGACATATAAGGAGCCAGCCCGTCGAACATAGCTCTCAGCTGCGGGGAGATCCTGCGGATAAACGGCGGATGGCTGTGGACCCTGCTTATGAAAGAGGCCATACGCACCTCCGGAGTATCTGTTTTTGCCATAAGGCCTTCATGTCCGCTGCTCTTTCCCGCAGTCAGGTTTATAGTATGCCTGCCCTTTTCATGTACAGCAAGCATGGCGCATTTACATGAAATTCCGCTCATAGGCGCATCTATAACTGCACCGCCTTCATCCAGTATCCATTCAAACCTGATCCCTTCTTTCCTAAAGTATGAAACTGCCAGAGGGATTCCGTCACCTGCGATCTCTTCATTATGTGAAGAAGCCAGATAGATGTTGCAGGCTGGCTCAAAGCCTTCATTAAGGAGCTCCTCAATTGCAGAGAATTCTGCAAAGAGAGGTGTCTTCGTATCTACTGTCCCACGCCCCCATATGCACCCTTCTGCCACTTTCCCCGAAAAAGGGGGATATTTCCACCCGCCGCTGACAGGCGCCACATCATGGTGAGACATAACCATGACATTGCGCGCAGTATCCCTGCCCGGTATCATGTATACATAACAGTCATCCCCAAAGATCCTGAGACTGGCTCTGCGTGACATGACTGGAAAAAGTTCTTGTATAACTGTCCTGAGCTTTGAAAACTCTGTATCATCATACGAATCTTTATGTGAAACAGTTTCGCAGGAGATAAGCCTGGCAAGCCGCTTTGAATAATACTCTTCCGACTCAGGTGTACCCTTTTTTTCTTTCTCTTTCAGGCTTCTGGCCGACACTTTGCATAAAACAGCTCTTATTGTCACAACAGCCAGCAGAATAATTAATATACACAATATTGTTATTAAGATAAAAATCGCCATCCCGGTATCCTTTCAGCCTCAGGAGCTGCATTATCATGATTTGCTCCTGTCTGCATTTATAGTTTCTAAAACTTCTTTTTCCTCATATCTTAAAAAGGCCAGCACAGCCAGCAAACTGAATATCCCGCCTGCTATGGCCGTGTATTTCAGCCCTGCCCTTCCTACATTTTCACCTGCCGCCGCCCCTATTACTGTAAGGGAAGGAACTATCATGATTGCAAGAGAATTGCCCATTTTCACTACAAAGCTTCTGGCTGCTCCAAAAATCCCCTCCTGGTTCACGCCTGTAGTGACTGTGTCATACTGGATCACATCTGCCATCATTGAACCTGGAAGTACATTGAGCACTGCAAATGGAAATGAAACAAACAATGCAAATATACATGCCATAACCATTTTATTGCCCGGCATAAAATCGCTGACACAGATCGCCAGTTCAGCCACAGTAAATACAATACAGCCTGCAATAATCGGCAGCCGCTTGCCTCTCCGTTTTGCCCATTTGTTAATAAAGGGGTACAGAAGGAGCGAACCTGCTATTGATATAGCCAGTATGAGGACGGATGATGTCTCCGGCAGTCCCATAAGTGAAGTCACATAATACATAATGCACGCCTGAAAAAAAGCCATCCCTGTATTCTCCAGCAGCTGCCCCAGGGTAACACACCTGAAATGCCTGCTGGAAAAAGCATGTTTTAATGATTCTGTGAGAGTGACATTTGGCCGCACAGACTGCACATATTCTTTTTCACGTATAGTAAAAACAGGAACCAGCAGCAGTATAATTCCTATTACCGTAAAAATAAGAAAAGTTATCCTCCACGCAGCCAGGGGTTCAAACCCCGCACTCTTCCAGCCATTTACAATGAGCGGAGTCACATATCCTGCCGCGCTCCCGGTCACAAAGAAAAAGGAGCTGACTGTATACGCATTCACCCGCATGGCCCCCTCCTGGATCATCTCAGGGATCAAAGCATTGTGCGGAATCATATATAAAGTATAAAACAGATAATACCCCCACAGAAAAACAGCTATCCAGACTGAATTCACAATCCCCGGGCCATCAGACGGCACACAGAAAATAAGAAGCGCACACAGGCCAAATGGCACAGCGGCAGCTTTCATCATTGGAATACGCCGCCCATCCTTGTGCCGGCTCTTATCACTTCGGGAGGCAATCAGGGGATCAGTAACGGCGTCAATGATATGGCCCACTGCCTTAATGAATCCAATCACTGTTAAAATGCCAAAAATAACAACGCCCTGGGTGATCAGTGTGGGCAGCCCCGATTCTTTTGTGGGCTGGTAAAAATAAATTAAATAATTATTCAGCATAGCTGTAAAAAGACCCACCGCAAACTGCGGCAGGCAAAGCCTTATGATAACATTTCTGTCTACTTTCCTCTTCATTTTCTCTCTCCTTCCTTTTGCTCATTATATCACAGCAGCCCGTATTGATAAAGTTAATTCGGGGTGTTCACTCCCTGACCAGTAGCGTTTCACAATGGGGATAGTCGTAAAAAGAAAAATGTGTTATGATAATAAAAAATCAAAAAGAAAGTACTGTGAGGAGATATTGTGAAAAAGGGACAGATTTTAGAAGGAACCATCAGAGAAGTAAAATTTCCTAATAAAGGTATCGTTGAGGCAGATGGACGTGAGGTCATCGTAAAAAATGGCGTTCCGGGACAAAAGGTACGTTTTTCTGTCAATAAAATCAGGAAAGGGAAGGCCGAGGGACGGCTTCTGGAGATCCTGGAGCCATCACCGCTGGAGATCCCGCCTGCATGCATCCATTTTGGAACATGCGGAGGATGCATTTACCAGAACCTGCCTTATAAGGAACAGCTGGAGATCAAAGAGGCTCAGGTGCGCGAGCTGCTGGACGGAGTGTGCAGTGAACTGGAATTTGAGGGAATCAAGGCCAGTCCAAAGCAGAACAGCTACCGCAATAAAATGGAGTTTTCTTTTGGGGATGAAGTAAAGGACGGCCCGCTGGCTCTCGGTATGCATAAACGCGGCAGTTTTTATGACATAGTAAGCGTCCCCGAGTGTAAGATCGTAGATAAGGACTATAATAAAATACTGAAATGTGTCTTAAGCTTCTGCAGTGAACAGAGCATGACTTTTTACCACAAACTCACCCATAAAGGCTACCTGAGGCATCTGCTGGTGCGCAAGGGCGCCAGAACAGGAGAGATCCTCGTGGATCTTGTCACCACTACCCAGGAAGAGCATAATCTGGATATGCTTGTCATGAAGCTTCTGAGGCTGAAACTGGAGGGCTGTATTGTCGGCATCCTGCATACTGAAAATGACAGCCTGGCTGATGTTGTACAGAATGACAGAACAGAAATTTTAACCGGAAAAGATTATTTCTATGAAACTCTGCTTGGGCTTAATTTCAAGATATCACCCTTCTCCTTCTTTCAGACGAATTCCCTTGGTGCGGAAGTTCTGTATGAGACAGCACGCTCCTATGTGGGGGAAACTAAGGATAAGGTAATATTTGACCTGTACAGCGGAACAGGAACAATAGCTCAGATTCTGGCCCCTGTGGCTAAAAAAGTCGTAGGCGTGGAGATCGTGGAGGAAGCTGTAGCCGCCGCCAAGGAAAATGCAGCTCTCAATGGCCTGGAAAACTGCGAATTTATTGCTGGAGACGTTCTGAAGGTGATCGACAACGTAACAGATAAACCTGATCTCATTGTTCTGGACCCGCCCAGAGACGGCATCCATCCCAAGGCACTCGAAAAGATAATCAACTTTGGAGTTGACCGCATCGTATATATCTCCTGTAAACCCACAAGCCTTGTAAGAGACCTGGAAGTACTCCAGGGCAGAGGTTACCGGGCTGTTAAAGCTGTCGCTGTGGACATGTTCCCTGGTACGGCACACGTGGAGACAGTATGCTTATTGTCCAGGCTTAACGCCGCACAGCATAAAATCTAATAAGACAAAGGATGAGAATGCTATGAAATTGCTTTACGCGGAGGATGAACGGCCGCTTTCCGAAGCGGTGGTGGACATCCTTACTTATCATAAATATATTGTTGACGCCGTGTACGACGGCGAGGATGCATATGATTACGCCCTGACTGGCGGCTATGATGGTATTATCCTGGATATCATGATGCCCAGGCGGGACGGGATTGATGTTGTCTCTGCCCTGCGGAAAAACGGGTGTAAAACTCCAATTTTGCTTCTTACAGCAAAGACACAGATTGAAGACCGCATCCGGGGGCTGGACATGGGAGCAGATGATTATTTACCGAAACCCTTTGATATGGGCGAATTACTGGCCCGTATCCGTTCCATGCTGCGCCGGCGGGAAGTATTCCACCCCGATCTGCTTTCCTTTGGCGACCTGACCCTGAATATACAGTCCGGTTCACTGTCCTGCGGGGATATGGAATTTATACTGCCCAAGCAAGAATACCGTCTGATGGAACAGCTGATGGCAAATCACAAAATTTTTCTTTCCTCCGAGGACTTGCTGGTAAAAGCCTGGGGCTATAATGCAAAAGCCGATATCAACAGCGTTTGGCTCTATATCTCCTATCTTCGCAAAAGGCTTGCCGCTATGAACTCCGGCGTGGAGATCGTGTCAAAACGAAATATCGGCTACCGTTTGGAGATTCCTATATGATGAAAACACTGCGAAAGAAATTTATTCTCTTTGCCATGTCTGCAGTTACCATTCTTCTGATAGTATTGATTGGGGCTATTAATGGATTTAGCTGGATTATTCTGGACAGACAATCGGATTCCATATTACACACTTTAGTTAATGCTGACGGAATGCCCTTACCGATGGATTTTCCTGACCAATGGCCATTTATGCCGGCGCCGGATATGGATGCTGTAAAATCAGCCCTCTTTTTCATAGTTCATACAGATACTAACGGCAATGTTCTTGATGTTAATATCGACCAGATATCATCAGTCGACACGGAACAGGCAATACAATATGCCGGGCAGATTACCGGTACCTCAGGCAAAATTGACGGATACAAATATGAGGTGAAGCAGCTGGGCACAGACCGGTTGATTTTCTTCATGGAGATTTCAGCACAGATCAGCATTTTTATTATGGTACTGAGCGTATCCTCCGTAATCGCAGTGATATGCTGGCTTGTGATTTTATTATTTGTAGTTATGTTTTCCAGCCGGTTTGTTCGTCCAATCATCGCAGGGATAGAAAAACAAAAGCAGTTTATAACAAACGCCGGACACGAGCTAAAAACGCCCCTGGCGATCATCCAATCCAACAATGATGCCTCTGCGCTGATTCATGGAGAAACAAAGTACAGCAAGAATATCCGGCTTCAAACCCAGCGGCTGAATGTCCTTATGACGAATCTCCTGACCCTTGCCAAGTTGGATGAAGAGGTGAAGCTCCCCACAGAAACGGTGGATATCAGCGAACTGATCTGCGGGATATTTTCGGCCTATGAAGATTCCGCGTCAGAAAAACAAATTACACTGTCCGCAAAAATTCAGCCCCATATTTTGATGCAGATACACATGGAGACCTTTATGCAAATGATATCCATCCTGCTGGACAACGCCGTAAAATATACCCCGGAGGGCGGAACGATTTTGTTTTCCGTGCGTACCGAAGGAGTACATATTAAAATTTTGGAAGAAAACACCTGTGAGAATCCCCACGGCACTGACCCCGAACGGCTCTTTGAGCGGTTCTACCGCGGGGATGATGCCAGGACACAGAACAGTGCCTCCTCCGGATATGGGATTGGGCTTTCTGCCGCACGTGCCATTGCAGAGACTTTCGGCGGAAAACTGACGGCAGAGTATCCTGAAACAGGGAAAATCCGCTTTACTGCCTTCTTTTAATACAATTTCACAAAATGTTCACAAACCTTTCCGCAAGTATTCACATGTGGGAAGGTTTTTCTAATGTTGCTCATAGGTTCGGCTTTTATAATGAGAATAGAAAGGAGGAATGCCACATGCAATACAGACATGAAGTAAAGCATGAGATCAGCAATCTGGATATGCTGATTTTACGGCAAAAGCTGAAAGTCGTTATGATGCCGGACATTCATGCCAGAAATGGGCAATATGAGATTCGCAGCCTGTACTTTGATAATCTGGATGATAAAGTATTGCGGGAAAAATTGGACGGTGTGAACATCCGTGAAAAATATCGGATTCGTCTCTACAACAATGACCCCTCTGTCATTCACTTGGAACGAAAGTTCAAACACGGTGAGCTTGGCTGTAAGGATTACGCTTTACTCACCCCAGAGCAGGCACAGGCAATCGTAAATGGCGATACCCGCTGGATGGCCGCGAGCACTGACGAAGTAATACTCAGGTTTTATACCCGGATCTGTGCTGAAGGCCTGGCGGCAAAAGTGATTGTTGACTACACCCGTGAGCCATTTGTGTTTGATCCCGGCAATGTCCGCGTTACTCTGGATTACAACATTCGAACCGGACTTCGCTGTACTGACTTCTTAGCCCCCAATTGCACGACCATCCCCATACAGGGTGATCCCTGTATCCTGGAAGTGAAGTGGGACAGCTTTTTGCCCGATATTATTCGTGATATTGTACAGCTCGAAGGCAGACGCAGTACAGCATTTTCAAAATATGCGGTCTGCCGTATGTATGAATAAAATTTACAACATAAAGGAGAAACCCGACTATGACTTTTAGTGATATTTTCAAATCAAGTTTTCTGGAAAATATATCTTCAATCAGTATCTTTGATATGATTCTGACCATTATACTATCCTTTGGCATTGGACTGTTTATTTTTCTTGTCTATAAGAAAACCTACCGCGGCGTAATGTATTCCGCAGGCTTTGGTACAACATTGATCGCTCTGACTATGATTACGTCTATCGTAATCCTTGCTGTAACCTCCAATGTAGTCCTGTCCCTGGGTATGGTAGGCGCTCTGTCTATCGTCCGTTTCCGCACTGCCATTAAAGACCCGCTGGACATTGCATTCCTGTTCTGGTCTATCGGAGCAGGCATTATTTTAGCCGCCGGAATGATTCCTCTGGCTATTATCGGCAGCATCTGCATTGGTATCATACTGCTGGTATTTGTCAACAAGAAATCCAATACTCATCCTTATATTGTGGTTCTGCGCTGTACAAATCACGATGCGGAGATAAAAATAAAAGAATTTCTCGCAAAAACTGTAACCCGGTCAACAATTAAAAGCAAATCCGCTGTAAAGGGCGCTGTTGAACTGAACATTGAAGTCCGCCTGAAGGACGATGATACCGATTTTATAAATATTCTCTCAGAGATGCCCGGTGTTAACAGCGCAGCCATTGTCTCTTACAACGGTGATTATATGGGGTAAACTATGTCAGGAAGTAAACATTTTGAAAGAATTGCATGGGTCGTCACAGTTCTGACGCTGGCCGTTACAATTCTGTTCTTGAACGGTGCGTCACTTGGTATTGAAGCAATGGAGCACACCATGGGATACGAAGACCGCTTATTTGACAACACAAGGGTTCATAACATTGATATTGTCATGAACAACTGGGATGAATTCATTGCGAATGCCACAAGTGAGGAATACTATGCAGCCAATGTAGTGATTGATGGGGAAGCCTGCAAAAATGTAGGGATTCGCGCAAAAGGCAACACCTCCCTGTCTACGGTAGCTACCCTCGGCAGTGAACGCTACAGCTTCAAGATTGAGTTTGACAAGTACGACAGCACTAAATCCTATCACGGTCTGGACAAACTGAGTCTGAATAATTTGATCCAGGATTCTACCATGATGAAGGACTATTTAACCTATACTATGATGGGCAAATTTGGAGTGAATTCCTCTTTGTGCAGTTTCATCTATATTACGGTCAATGGGGAAGATTGGGGACTGTATCTGGCCGTTGAAGGTGTGGAGGAAGCCTTTTTAGAGCGCAATTACGGCTCCGGCTACGGAGAACTCTATAAACCGGACAGCATGAATTTTGGCGGCGGACGCGGTAACGGTATGGATTTTGATCCGTCTGCCATGTTTGGCACTGAAGGAAGTGGTGGTTTCAGTTTCGGAGGCGGCTTTGGAATGGGTTCTTCCGATGTGAAGCTGCAATATATTGACGATCAGCTTGACAGCTATTCTAATATCTGGAACAATGCAAAAACTGATATTACCGAAGCCGACCAAAGGCGTCTGATTGAAGCTCTGAAAAAGTTGTCCAACGGTGAGGACATTGAATCTGTGATTGACATTGATCAAGTGATTCGTTATTTTGTAGTTCATAACTACGTCTGCAACGATGACAGTTATACCGGCATGATGGTCCACAACTATTATCTTTATGAAGAAGACAGCCGGCTGGCCATGATCCCGTGGGACTATAACCTCGGGTTTGGCACATTCAGCGCCGGAGACGCAACCACCACAGTCAACACCCCCATCGACACCCCGGTTTCCGGAGGTTCCTCCGACAGGCCTATGCTGAATTGGATTTTTGAAAACGAGGAATACACCCAGCTGTATCATCAGTATTTCTCCGAATTCATTGAAACCACGGATATTACGGACATTATCAACAATACTTATAATCTGATCAAACCCTATGTGGAAGAGGATCCCACCGCGTTTTATACCTGCGAAGAATTTGAATTGGGTGTCCAAACCCTCCGTCAATTCTGTGAAATGCGAAGTGAAAGCATTTCCATGCAGCTTGAAAACACGGAAACTACCAACAACATGAGCTATGTGGATGCTTCCGCTATTACACTCTCAGACATGGGTTCCATGGGAGGCGGCATGGGTGGTTTTGGGGGAGATATGCCAGGCTTTCCGGAGAATATGCCGGAGGATATGCCGGAAAATATGCCAAAAGATATGCCGGAAAATATGCCCGAAAATATGCCAAAAGATATGCCGGAAAATATGCCCGAAAATATACCCGAGAATATGTCCGAGAATATGTCCGAGAATATGTCCGAGAATATGCCCAAGAATATGCCCGAGAATATGCCCGAAAATTTTACAGGAGAAATGCCCGAGGGATTCGATCCTTCAAATCTCCCGGATGATTTCTCTGATAATTTTATGGGGCAGTCCTCCGGCAATAAAGCAATACCCGCACCATCCGATTCTTCAGACTCAGCGGGAGATATAAATGCAAATGATCCCTCCGGCGGTAATCCGGAAATACCCGGCAGTAAGCCTTCCTTTGACATGAAAGGTGCAGTTACTTCTTCAGCCGGCCCCAATGAATGGATATGGCTTGCCATTTCGATTGTCATTCTCTCTGCAGGTTTGATTGTGGCGAAAAAGTATAAACGTTGAGCCAGACTGCGCATCCTCCCGGAGTGGTTTCTTCTATAGGAAACGGAGTTTCCTATAGAAGAAAAAGGAGCTGCACCATGCAGCTCCTTCATCCTACTTTACTATAGGCAATAATCTCTCTTATCAACCGGCAGCTTACCTCAGTCCTGCCGGCTTCAAATCTGATACCAGCTTTATTCCTCTGTCTGATCCTCTTCTTCACTGTCATCTGCATCATCGAAGTAATCATCGAAATCGTCATCGAAATCATCTTCAAAATCTTCCAGATAATCTGGTGTGAAGTAACGGTATACTGCATATGCAATAGCTGCCACTGCAGCTACGGCTCCAATAATTGCCAGTATCCATAATACTGTATTTTTGTGCTGCTCATCTTCTTTTTTCTGTAAGCTTGCAATTAAATCTTCTAATTTATTCATTTCACGCACGTCCTTTCTTTTATAATATCTAGCTGAACTTGTATCTTGTGATTAGTATATCACCATTTGAGAAAATTTACTATAAAAAAAATCTAATTTCGTGAAAATTAATAATCTTCTATCAAAAGCCCAGATCGTCAAGTATTTCTTTAGCTTTTGCCACACAGTGGTCGCATCCTTCTATGGTTACTGTCTTGTCAGCAAGACTCACTTTAAAGTCCAGGCCAGCCGCTGTCATAGCTTTTGTGATTCTTTCTACGCATTTTTCACAGTGCATCTCTTCTACATTTAATACTGTTGTCATAATATATTCTCCTTTTTTCATTTACTATTTTAGTGTCAGATCTATTTCATAAGTTTTTGGATCGTTTTGCACAGTTCATCAACAACTTCTTCATTGCCGCCTCTGATATCTTCCACCACACATGTCTTGATATGATCTGAAAGCAGGATTTTATTAAAGCTGTTAAGGGCGGACTGGACCGCTGACACCTGTGTCAGGATATCAACACAGTAACGTTCCTCATCAACCATATTCCTGATCCCCCTGATCTGGCCTTCTATCCTGTTCAGGCGGTGCACCAGATCCTTATATTCCTTATCATCTCTGTGCTTCTGCTTATGGCAGCAGCTCTCTTCTGTCATACTCCACCTCCTCTATGACGTCCGCCGGCGGCAGTTCGTCATTATAGTTACCTATAATTTTACTCTTTTGAGCCTCAGCGCATTGCTGACAACAAACACTGAACTAAATGACATGGCCAGGCCTGCGATCATCGGGTTAAGCAGCGGCCCTCCAAATATATACAGCACGCCTGCCGCCACTGGAATACCGCATGTATTGAAGCAGAATGCCCAAAACAGATTTTCCTTGATATTCCGTATTGTAGCCTTGCTCAGTTTGATTGCCTTGTAAACATCCTTCAGATCTGATTTCATCAGGACTATATCGCTGGATTCCATGGCGATATCGCTTCCGCTTCCTATGGCCGCGCCGATATCTGCCTGCGCCAGGGCTGGTGCATCATTAATCCCATCACCTACCATCATAACTCTTTTTCCCTGCTTTTGCAATTCATTTACAACTGATGCCTTGTCTCCCGGCAGAACCTCCGCGATTACTTTATCTACATGCACCTGTTTTCCAATGTAATCTGCCGTGCGCCTGTTGTCCCCTGTAAGCATATAAACCTCTACACCCTGTTTTTTTATCTGGTCTATTGCCTCTGCACTCGTTGGTTTTACAGTATCCGCCACGCTGATGATCCCTGCCAAAGTCTTATCTATTACAACAAACATAGGCGTCTGACCCTTTTCGGCAATTTTCTCAGCAAGACTGTCCATACCTGCTGTGGATACAGATAATTCCTCCATCATCCTGTCATTCCCTATATAGACCTCCCTGCCCTGGAGCACTGCACGTATCCCTTTTCCCGTAAGGCTTTCAAATTCTTCAGGCTCCGGGAACGGTATCTTTCTTTCCCTGGCTTCCTCCACTATGGCGCGCCCCAGAGGATGCTCTGATGTATTCTCACATGCAGCTGCTGCGGACAGCAGTTCCTGCTGTGTCATGCCTTCCGGAATTATTTCAATGACCCGCGGTTTTCCCTCTGTAACTGTCCCTGTCTTATCCAATACTACTGTATCTATCTTATGTGTGATCTCCAGCGCTTCTCCGCTTTTGATCAGAACACCGTTATTGGCTCCCACGCCAGTCCCTACCATAATAGCTGTAGGAGTGGCAAGTCCCAGCGCACAAGGGCAGGCGATGACAAGAACAGAGACAAAAACCGTTAGGACAAAGGAAATATCATGTCCCGCCAGTGCCCAGCCTGCCGCCGCTATAACTGCTATGAGTATGACAGCCGGTACAAAATATCCCGCCACTCTGTCAGCCAGCTTGGAGATCGGCGCTTTTCTGCCCTGGGCATCTTCCATGAGCCTGATGATCTTGGAGAGTGTAGTGTCTTCTCCCACATGTGTTACTTCTATCTGCATGGCGCCGTTATAATTTACGCTGCCGCCGATCACTTCATCTCCGGGCTGCTTCTCTACCGGAATACTTTCACCTGTCAGCATAGATTCATCCACGCTGCTGCCGCCTTTGACGACGATCCCGTCAAGCGGCACTCTGCTTCCGGGGCGCACCACAAGGATGTCCCCCTTCTTCACCATGTAAGCCTGCACTTCTGATTCCTGTCCGTCCTTCAGGAGTATGGCCGTGTCAGGCGCCAGCTGCATAAGCTTCTGGATCGCCTCCGAGGTCTTTCCCTTGCTTCTGCTCTCCATATATTTTCCCAGCATTACCAGGGTGACAACTACAGCCGCTGACTCGTAATAAAGATTTTCTACATACATATGTGATCTCGGGATCATGATCGTATTTATGATACTGTAGATGTAGGCACTTCCTGTCCCTATTGCCACAAGTGAATCCATATTCGGATGTCCCTTAAAAAGTGTCTTAAATCCCACTATATAAAACTTTCTGCCGCAGATGAGCACAAATGTTGTCAAAATAAGCTGTGCCAGCGCAAAATTTACAGGACTTTTATGCATATCCAGAAAACCCGGCAGGGGCAGAGGAAATGGAAGCATGTGGCCCATGGACAGATACAGCAGAGGAACCGCCAGAACTATACTTATGATAAGCCGCCTTTTCATAACATGCAGGGCTTCTTCTTTTTCCTCCTCCTGTTTCTCTATCTCCTCCCTGGGCTTCTCCACAAACTGTTCAGCGCCAAAACCGGCCCTGTCAACTTTGGAGATGATCATATCAGGAGTCACTGACGCTTCATCATACGTAATTGTCAGCTTATTTGTGGCAAGATTCACTTCGCTGTGTTCTACGCCGGGTATCTTTCTGGTAACCCGTTCAACAGCGCTGCTGCATGATGCGCATGTCATGCCCGAGATCATATATACCTCTGTTTTCATATAAGAATACCTCTCTTCCTGTTATTATTTATTATTAAACTCGCTGCCCGCGGAATTACTCATACCCCGTATGGGTATATAAAAATCATAGTCTATATCTACCTATTTGTCAATGGATAATCTTATTATTTTCAAAAAAAGAAAACATATCCGGACTTTCGGTATAATTTAGTCCGGATATGTTTTCTTTTTTGAAACTGCTATTTAATCGGCCAAAGCTCTATATACCCTCTTGAGCCCACAGGCTCCAGCTGAATACGGGGATTTGATTCATCCCAGCTGGCTCCTATCTCCTGGGGATCGTATTTTTCCACAGCCTTCTGGATCTCCTCTATTGCCTGGCAGTATTCCTCTTCTTTGAAGGGTTCGCCTTTAAACATGAGATATCTGGCTGCCGGAAGCTCTATTACCTCAAAACCTTCCGGGATCACCCCGTCATAATCTATGGAAACTTCCACTCCCTGTACATACTGGGAGGTTCCCGGCCTGATATACGCCTGAGGAAGCCACATACATACTGGTTCTCCGCTGATAGATCTGATGCTTGTCAGAAGTCCCCACACATCACATCCTACTTCTTCGCAATATGCGAAATAGTCTTTGGCTTTTACTCCCCGTTTAACGATCACTTTCCTCTCTGGTTTTTCAATTGCCTGTACAAATACATTCCTTACGTTTTCCATCGTCTTCTCCTCTCTGCTGACCCGGTATTTAACTCCATAAGGGGTAAAGAGATACAGAGGAACAGGGTTTAAAGAATATTCCCTTGGATTGCAGCCGAATTCGCGGAAGAATGCCCGTTGATAACCGTCTACACTGCCAAAGCCAAGTTCAAACGCTGCATCTATGATCTTGCAGGATTCATCCCTCAGCTTCAGAGCTGACCTGGAAAGCCTGAGCCTTCTGATATAATCGGCCGGGGTCTGATTCGTCCATTGAGTAAACAGACGGTAAGAGTACCATGGGGAAAAAAGAGATACTTTAGCCAGATCTGCAAAAGTGATATTTTCCGCCAGATGTTCTTCTATATAATCCTGCATCCGCTGAACAGCTTCTATTTGTTCCTTCATTTTCTCTGCCTCCTTATGCTATCCATAATACAGCCTGAGCGCCTAAAGATTCTCGATTTTTTTTGCTGTAAAACATCAGGTATAAGAAGCCGCTTCCCAAAAAAGAACCGGCGGCAGAGACTGTCACTGCCCTCTTACCATCTCTGCTATTGCGCTGACAGTCTGCTCCTGCTGTTCTTCCCTGCTGATTGCTGCAGTTCCGTCCTTATCCTGCTCCCCATAATTTCCAAACTGGGCATGATTTCCACCCTGTATGCAAACCTCATTATAATCCTGAGGCATATACTCCCTGCCGGCTTCCAGTTTTTCTCTGTTTATAACAGTATCCTCACTTCCATATACAGATAACACAGCAAAGGCTTCTGATTTAAGGCTCTTAGTGGGATATGCTCCAAGCAGTACTGCACCGTCAAACTTATCAAGATTAGATGCTGCATAAGATGCTGCCATGGCTCCTCCCAGAGAATGACCTCCAATATACCAGTGCTCATAATCAAAGGAATCCAGAATACTGTCTGCCCTGTCCTGTCCGAGCACTGCCAGATTGCCGGGCATATGGACAAGAAAACAGTCAATCCCCTGACAGGCCAGTTTCTGCATCAGAGGTGCATATGCCGTATATTCAACCTTGGCTCCGGGGTAAAAGATGAATGCTGTATCCTCCCCGCTTCCATCGAAAAACAGCCCGTACTCAAATTCACTTACCTTTACCTGATCAGTATCTTCCAGATATCCGGGCACATCTCCTGTTCTGTGATAATAATCATTCACATATAAAAAGCAGACTCCGGCAGTACATACCAGCACCAGGGCCACAACAGCCAGCGCTGTCAGCACCCGGCGCATGCGCGTCCGTTTTCCTTTTTGGCTCTTTAGATCTTTTTGTCCGTTTTCTTTCATAATTATACATCTCCTGTCAATTGATCAAACGTAATTATTACAGTTTAACATAGAATTACTGCCGCTTCAAGGAACAAAGTTTTCTATAAAATATGCAAAAGCCGGCGCCCCTTGTCACTGTCTGTGACAAAGGCGCCGGCCCGGACTATGTTACATGAAATTATTTCTGTACTACTTTTTCATCGTACTGCTTTTTCAGCCTGGTCATCTCAGATGCCCAGTTATCCAGATATTCCTGAGCTGTTGTATTTCCTAACAGGACATTCTGGAATTCTTTTGCAAGCGTATTCTGGTGGAGGTCAAAATAACCTGTCACGTTGATTGGAAGAGTTGCAATCTTCGTATTTTCATCAAGAAGAGCGTCCGCTGATTCTTTGATGGGCAGGGATTTCCGTACCCATTCATCCTTCAATGCCTCTTTATTACAGGGAACCTGACCGATCTTCTCATTGAACTGGCTGTCAGCGCTGTGCTCTGTGAGCCAGCTTACAAACTTAAAAGTCTCTTCCGGATGCTTTGTATTTTTGAATACAGACAAGGTAGTAGCTCCATTTGACACAATGACATTTGTATCCTGGATAGATTTCAGGTTTACAAGAGCGCCGAACTTTCCTTCTCCCAGTGTATCCCTGTGCTGTCCATAGGAACCGATATTATGGAATATCATAGCGGCCGATCCTGAATCAAATGCTGAGATCATCTCAGTTGATGCATTTGTGATATCGCTTTCCGGTGTGTATACATTGTACAGTTTTGCAAACTTATCCAGGAATTCTACATGAGCCGGATCATTGATGGTGGAATTTCCGTTTTCATCAAACATTTCTGTGATTCCTGAATACTGGTACATCATCTGTTCAAACTGCTGTGAACTTCCTGCACCCCCGCGGATGGAGAAACCATAAACTCCATTTTCCTTATCAGTAGTCTTTTCTACTGCGGCGAGTATTTCATCCCAGGACTGGGGAATCTCTGTATCAGCTTTTGTAAAGATATCTGTATTATACCAGACAGCAGGGATCGTCACAGTCTGGGCAAGGCCGTATGTCTTTCCGTCCGGGGACATTTCCTTGATGCTGTTCTGGAATGTCTCCAGCAGCTCATCTTTTTTATCCCAGGAGGACATGTAGTCATCCAGCGGAAGAAGGGCATCCTGCACAATAAAATCGTTCAGCCAGTACTGGTATGTAACTCCGCAGTCAGGTGTTGTCTCAGATTGGATCGCCACATCGTATTTAGATTTCGCCTGATCTGCCGGAAGAGGCACATATTTTACCTTTATGCCAGGATTTTCTTCCTCAAACTGGCTGATCAGCTTACCATATAATTCTGTACGTATTGTATCCGCATAATTGTCCCAGAAGGTGATCTCCACAACATCACCGCTGTCTGCCGCGCTTTTGGACGCTGTCTGCCTCTGGCTCTCTTTATCACCTTCTGAACTGCCGCATCCGGAAATCATTGAAATCCCAAGTACTCCACAGAGAATAGCTGATATAAATTTCTTTTTCATTATTTTACCTCGCTTTATCTTAACATTATTATTTTAATATCCTAAGTTTTGATATTCTAAATCTTTATATACCAGATAACAATATACTGGATTATAATATACTAAATCCTTTTAATCCCGTCCTATGATCAGCCCTTCACAGCGCCTGCGCTCAGCCCTGTCACCAGGTATTTCTGCAGGTAGGCAAATAATGCGACCGGAATGATCATGGCAATGATAGCCCCTGAAGCCATAGCTCCATAGTGTACGCCGTACTCGCCCTGCATCATCTTCAGTCCTATAGGGACTGTATACATATCAGGGTCATTTAAAAACATCATTGCAAACAGGAACTCATTCCAGCAGCCTATCAGTGCAAAAGCTGCCACTGTTATGATTCCCGGAACCAGCATGGGGATCACTACACGGACAATCCCCTGCATCCTGCTGCAGCCGTCGATCATGGCGGCCTCCTCCAGAGCTATGGGCACGCCCTCTATAAAACCCTTCATCAGGATACAGCAGAAAGGAAGCTGGAATGTGACATTCACCACGATCAGAGCCAGGTGGCTTCCCACCAGATGCATTGTCTTGAAGGTGTTAAAAAGCGGTACAAGCAGCACTGCCGCCGGAATAAACTGGACTGCCAGAAGCAGACCCATAAAAACTCCTTTGCCTTTAAATTTGTAGCGGGTCAGGGCATAACCAACCATGATCGCAACAACTACGATAAAGATAACTGATATGAAGCTTACTTTCAAGCTGTTTACGAAATATTTATCAAACCCTACATTCTTCCAGGCTTCTACAAAGTTGGAGATGATCGGGACCTTTGGCAGATAAGTAATTGGCTTGCCAAGGATCTCTCCTTCCCCCTTAAATGATGTGTTCACCGCCCAGTAGATTGGAAACAGGACAAAGATGTTAATCGCTATAAGCGGGAGCCAGCGCAGAAAAACAATCACTCTTTTCTTTTCTTTCATCACTCATCACTCTCCTTTCCAAATCCTGAAGCCTTAATATAGATGACTGCCACAATTGCCAGGATAAAGAAACTGATGACTGAGATTGCGGAGCCGTAACCATAATTATTTGTGGTAAGCGCCTGGTTGGCGATCAGCATGCTGAGGGTTGTTGTCTTTCCCACCGGTCCGCCTCCTGTCAGGCTGTAGATCAGATCCACACTGTTAAATTCCCAAATGGTACGGAGCAGTGTTGTGAGTACTATTGTGTTTTTCAGCAGGGGAAGAGTGATCTTGCGGAAGGTCTGAAACCTTGTACATCCGTCCACCTTTGCCGCTTCATAGATATCCTGTGAGAGTCCCTGCATGGCAGCCAGCAGACTGATTGCAAAGAAGGGGATACCTCTCCACAGCTCTGCCACTACTACTGAACCCAGCACTGTCTTTGAATTTGCCAGCCATGCCACATTTTCCTTTATGATTCCCAGTTTTCTAAGGATATCATTGAGGACTCCGAAATTCTCATTGAATATCAGGCTGAAGAGCACTGCTGTCAGCACTCCTGACATTGCCCAGGGCACAAAGGTCATTGCCCTGAAAAATCCTCTGCCTCTGAAGCTCTGATTCAGGATCAGGGCCACTATCATTCCGAATACCAGCTGAAGCCCGACTTCTGACACAACCCATTTCAGGGATACGAGAAGTGCGGAATAGAATTCACCGGTAGTCAGTATTTTGACAAAATTGTCAATCCCGCAGAAGCCATTCAGGAACGGCATAGTCGGATTATAATTCTGGAAGGCCAGGTAAAAGACCTTACACAGCGGGTAGATCATGACACACCCGATGAACAGCACTGCCGGTAAAATCAGAAGATATGGGGTTAAAACGGTCTTCTGTTTCTTTTGCATTTTTTTCACCTTTCTTTTCTCTTTCTGACACAAAACGTTTTGTATTTCATGTCTCTTATTTAATCATGGGAAGGCCTTAAAGTAAATTCAATAAGTTTAGAGATTATGTATAAAATATTTAATGCCCTCTGCAAAACCATTTGCATATTCTTAAGCCCTGCCCCTTATCTGTTGTCATAAGTATCATTGGCTGTATCCCTGTCTCCTGCCACTTCTATTGTCACATGGTCCATCTGAAGCTCCTTTACATAGCTGATCCGCCCGAATTCCCTGACTGACATATGGATGTCAGAGAGTTTAACAGACTCTATGGGCTGCTCCCTGTATCCCTCAATATCAAAAGCCCGGCTGATCCCTGAGTAACCGGCATCATTTTCCGCCCTTACATTTCTGACCGTAATATTCGATACATGTGTAAGAGGCTCATCCTCCGGCACCGGCTCCAGCAGCTTCCTCCAGCTTTCCGGCACTTCACCCTCATAACCATCCGGAAGCTCACATGTACAGTAAGCCGGATTCCAGTCCAGACAGATATGGAAGGGATACTTCACATTCTTCATCTGCAGGTTTTCCACAAGAATATTTTTTATATATCCGCGCCTCGGCCTTGATGACTTGATGCGGAAACCGCAGTCTGTGCCCTCATACTGAAGGTCCCGGATAATGACATCTTCTATTCCCCCTGAAAGCTCGCTGCCCAGAGTCACTCCAAAACCTGCATGAATCCTGCAGTTCCGGATCGTGATATGATGTGAGGGTCTGGCTGTCCGCAGCCCGTCGGCGTCTCTTCCTGATTTAATGCAGATACTGTCATCATCGCAGGAGGTCTCACAATTTTCCACAAGGACATGGGAGGAGGAATCAATATCTATCCCGTCTGTGGACGGGCTGCCGGCATTGCCCGCTATACGTATCCCATCTACATGGACATGGCTGCAGTAGCAGATGTGTACATTCCAGAAGCCTGACTGTTCTGATGTAAAATCCTTCAGCAATACTTCACTGCTGTCAAATATGACAACATTTCTGACCCTGGTACAGTCATAATCAGCTGCCCAGCGCAGTCCTTTTGCATCATACTCTCCGCGCATTCCTCCTTTCCTGTCTTTTCCCCAGTATTTCTCCCACCAGTACGGGCCCTGTCCGTTAATCACTCCTTTTCCCGTGACAGAGACTCCTCTCTGATGATTACAGTTTAGCACTGCCGCAGGCCATTTCATTTCTATGCCTGCAACGCGTGTTTCTATCAGGGGATACTGGCTCTCATCCGTAGTTCCTTTCAGGATGCAGCCCTCCTCCATAGTAAATTCCAGCCCGCTTTTAAGGAACAGGGCCCCTGTTAAGTACGTTCCTCTTTTAAGTACCGCACGTCCGCCTGCTGCCGCCGCATCATCAATCAGCGCCTGCAGTTTCTCTGTCACCAGAACCGTACCGCTGCAGTCAATTCCATATTCACTGCTCAGAAACTCTTTTCTGTCCATCTTTTTCTTTCTCCTTAGCCCTGCACAGGTGCAAAGCCTGTGCATATCTCTATATATTCACCAGCCTGTGGCTGTCATAGTCGAAATAAGTGCCATCCAGCATATTAGCCAGAGTATTTGTCCTGACCAGCTCTATCTCATTATCATCCTCCCGGATCCACTCCTTCCTGCATTCCCACACATACGGAGTAAATGCCCTTATTCCCAGGTCGTGTCCGTTTATTTTCACACTTAGGCAATCCAGGCATCTGTCCTCAAAATCGAAACGCAGCTGAAACACCTCGGGAAGATTTTCTTTCTGTATTTCTGCCTTTGTCTTAAAATGCAGATGTCCGCTGTAATATGGGAATCCCTTTGTATATTCAGGCTCAAACCTGGCAGTGTGGGGCATTGATGTCAGCCGCAGGTCCTGCACTCCGAAGCTTCCCAGCAGACAGAGCGGGTCACGCACCCCGTCCGATTCTGACATGGCTGTTACTTCTATCTTTATTTCATTCTCACCTGATCTTATGAGACGTGATATATCACAGAGCTGATTATTCTGGTCATTGATGAAACGGTGATAAAAATCCTCCTCCCTCAGAGGACTTCCATTCACAAAAATTCTGTATACTCCCGTAACTGCCCTTCTGTCCCAGAGAAGTTCCATATCACGGATATCAGCGTCCAGATAAAATGTTGTCTTATATGTCAGGTCTACAGGATAGGAAATATGTATCTGCTTCGGCGTGCCAAATGTACTCTCATATGAATAGCGGCTTCCATCCAGCACCGGCGCCGATGCACACTGCTCTATAAGTGTCTTTGCCTCTGTCTCCCACCAGTTCCTTCCATCTGCCGTCACAAGAAATTCTGCCAGCCTGTATACATTTTTTCCTTCTATACTTATTTCAAATTCCTGTTCTGACGGCAAGGTCAGTACGGCTTGCTCATCCTGCTGCACATCCCGCTGTTCACACTCTTCCAGACGCAGATAGATGCTTGCAAGCCCGGGAACGCTGAATCTGTATGTCTCCCGGCACTCACCCATATACCTGGCATCCCCTGTCTCCATGGAGAGTGCTGTAACAGACATGTTGTTCCCCGTCCTGTTGACAAGCTCTCCCTCTGCCCTGTTCCGTCCCTGGTTGATCAGTGACACGCAGAGCTTGCCGTCCATATCCCTGCGCACAGATGTTATAAAGGATCTGCGCATAGTGTCATTATCCAGTCTGACCTCTACAGGTTCATCCAGTATCTCCCTGACTCTGCTTATATATCTTTCTTCAATCTGTGCTTCACTCAAAAGGCCTTTGGCCGGAATCAATGTCACTCTTTCCTTATTCTGAAGCAGCAGCTCCTGCCACTCCCGTCTGGCCTCCTCATCTGTATATCCTGCATCAATAGACATATACGGCAGATTCCCCAGAAAGATAACAGAACCGCCGGACTCTGCAAATTCTCTGAGCTTCTGCAGTGCTTTTCTCTCATAAAAATAAGCTGGAGGAACAACGATCAGGCTGTAGGACGCATTTCCCATGGAAATCCGGCCATCCTTTACTTCAAAATCCGCAAGCATCTCCGAATCCAGATGATTGTACTGCAGCTGGTTTAACAGCAGTGTCTTTGTGGTATAGACCCAGTTATCCCTGATCTCATCACATCTTTTTCTCTCCGGCTCAGACTCCCCCCTGTATGGAAAACCCTGGAAGGGATCACCTAACAGCGCCCACATAGTAGGTACCGGATCCAGCACTGCCGTGCTGCATGTATCCCTTGTATTGGAAGTATAAGCTCCTATCCTGCCCACATAATCCGCAAGGCTGCGGTAGTGCCTCCAATATGGATTCTGGAAAAACTGGGATGGGGGCGCATCATGCTTTGTAATCGAATCTATCGTATAGTAGAAGGCATGGAAGACAAAGAAGTTGATGCCGCTGCTGCAGAGCCTGTCTATCATCCATTTGGCATCCTGCAGGGTCATAGTCCATCCTACACTGTGAAAGCTTTCGATCAGACACTGCTCTCTTCCCAGCTGCCTCGCCAGTGAAGATGCCGCATTAGAACTGTAACGGAATGCACAGAGGTATTTATCATAGATCCATTCCAGTTCCCTGCCTGCCTTCTCATGGGCCGTGTCTCCTCCGGGTATATGGCTGTAACGCTGGGTGGAGAGACGCATATAGGGTACCTCCGAACAGTAAGATATTCCGTGTTCACCGCACCAGTCTGATACCTGCTTATGATAGCTCTCCACAAATATCTGATGTATCACATCATACAGATCATAACGGATACGGTAGGCTCCCTCCCAGTTTTCATCGTGGAGGGCCGGAAGTACCTCTGTCAGTGAGTAGCCTTTTCTGTCCCTGAATGCCTGGATCACTTTTTTAGACCAGGGTATGGGGCTGAGCATCCCAACCTCATCTGAGAAAATCCCCATTACACTCTCTGACATATTTTTTCCCAGAGCTTTCCGGTATTTCTCATGGGTTGTGTCCAGAAAGCTTCTGACTGCTTCTTTGCTGCACGGGTCAAAAAATCCTCCGTAGAATTTAAAATCACCCAGTGGTTTCTGTATATATATATCTATATCCCAGCTGCCTTCCGGCAGGCAGGTTTCCAGAACCTCCTGGGGGCCATAGGAAAAAAACCGTTTATTATTATACATGGTCAGCCCTGTGATCTGATAGATCTCAGAGGTCTGCAGGCTGCCTATATCCTCCATAAGGTCCAGCCTCTTCTCATAGATACGGCTTCCGTCCTCCCTGAGCAAAAACGCGCCTGCGTACAGCACCTCCCCCCAGCCTAACTCACGGCGGATGCGGCCGCCCTCCTCTGCATGGATTCTCTCATGATGAAGCACCATATGCTCTGCTTCAGGATGGAGTTTGAGCACCTCTCCGCCGCTCATTCCGCTGGGGTATGGATATTCATCATACAGCCAGGCCTCCATTCCCAGCTCCTTTGCCCTTCTGCACGCAAATTCAACAAGTTCGAACCATCTGCCGGACAGATACGGTACCGTCAGCCCCTGTCTGGCGCAGATAAAAAATCCGCCCAGACCTTTATCCTTCATTTCTCTTATCTGGTAATCCAGCCCTTCTTCAGTAATGTCCCCGTTCCAGAACCAGAAAGGTTTAATCCTGTACATGGCTGCAGGGTTCTTTAAAACTTCTTCTAATCGTTCCATCATTATATCCCTCGCAATCTTTTACTGCTAACATTTAACCACCTGGGCGCATGGAAGTAAATTTAATAAGTTTGGCTCTTTATTATAAAATCTTTGACAAATTTCGCCGCCTTTGTTATATTCAATATGACTTTATGCACACATATCTGTACATACGATTGGAGATATTTTAAAAATGAAACAGACATACAGCCGGTTTTCCCGGTTCTCACTGCGTACTTCCCTGACCCTGCTTCTTCTGCCTTTCCTGGCGCTGATCCTGGTCAGCTGCTCCCTTTTCTATTATTCCGGGACTAAAAAGTACAGTGAACTGCTCCAGAAAAATATAGAAACCCTTGTCCAGCAGACAAAAAATTCTCTGGACGGCAGCCTGCACAACATATATGAACGGTCACTCTCACTTACCACTGATTACCGTTTTTACTCTATGAACCAAAATTTAATACATGGAGAGGATCCTCTCACTCCCGCTGAATATTTACAGCTGTCCAACGGCTTCTCAGATTTTCTTCTGCAGAATCAGCTGTATCTGGATTCCATCGGCCTGTATCTGTCTGACAATTCTATCCACTACTACAACTCTGTTTCCGAAGCTAACAAGGTTCTGTATCCTGATTTTCATTTTTCAGACTACAGCAGTTTTGGCCAGAGTCTGGGCTGGATGTTTACTGCAGACCAGTATCCTTATCCCATCACGACCGGACGGGCCCCTGATTTCTGCCTCTTCCAGACTCTGGGATCCGGCGATGGCAAAGTAAATGGATTTTTCATTATTGGGCTGAATGACCAGGTCTTTCTGGAACATATCCGCAATTTCAAGGTTACCCCAAACAGCTGCCTGACGATCCTGCGCAAGGACAGCGGACTGCTCTTCTCGGATGAGGAAGACCTGGGCAGCCCCACGCTTGCAGCACTTCCGGATACAGAAATAAATGAGATCAAAGAGAAAATATCTGACCGTTCCTCTGACAGTCTGACGGCCTTTATGACAAGTTCCAATTATGTAGTTTACAATCCTCTTCTCCTGGAAGGGACAGGCCTGCTGGCTGTCGTCCCGCTGGATGAAATGTTTACAGATTACAGAGATTTCTCCACTCTGCTGCTGATCCTGGCGCTGGGCGCAGTCTCCATCTTCATAGCTTTGTATCTTTTTATGCCTAAAGTATTCTCCCACCCGGTGGTCAGCCTTGTGGAGCAAATGAAGAAAATCACAAGCGCTGACACTAAGCTTCCCATAAAAGCATATGGCAGCCGGGAGATCGTATATATCGGCGAGGAGATCAACGCCATGCTGAACCGTATCCGTGCCCTGACCCTTTCTATGGAAAAAGAAATGAAGGCAAAACAGGTGACCCAGCTGCAGTTCTTGTTTGCCCAGATCAATCCACATTTTCTGTATAATACCCTGGACTGCATCCGTGAGCTCTGTCATGCCCGGGAAAATGAAAAGGCTGAGGAAATGCTGGACCAGCTGGCTGTCTTTTACAGGATTGGAGTGAGCAAGGGAAGATCATTTATTACATTAAAAGATGAGCTTCTCCACAGTTCCATGTATCTGGCCATATTAAAAACCAGGTTTGAAGACTTCCAGTTTGAGATCAGTCTTCCCGAAGAACTGGAAAACTGCCTGACGCTGCGCATGATACTCCAGCCGCTCATAGAAAATGCTGTTTACCACGGAATACGCCCCTGCAGGCTCGATGGCACTATCCGGCTGAATGTAAAAAGAGATGGAAATGTGATACATCTCACAGTAAAAGATAATGGCTGCGGAATATCAGAAGATGTGCTTGAAAAAATAGAACGATCCTTAGAAGCCCCCATATGCGACTATTCTGATGCATCTCTCGGTGTATACGGCATAAAAAATATCCAGGACCGTATACAGCTTGCCTATGGCACAGACTACAGGCTCTCTGTAGAAACCGAGCCGGACTGCGGGACTTCTGTTACAATAACGATTCCTTATGAGGAGGGAAGAGATAATGACAAAAATACTATTTGTGGATGATGACGCTATTATCCGCAGAACACTCCCGGGACGTATTCCCTGGGAGACGTATGGCTGGGAACTCATGTATACAGCCAGGGATGCTATGGAAGCCCTGGATTATCTGAAGAATCATGAGCCTGATATCATTCTGACTGATATTAAGATGCCGGGCATGACAGGCATAGAGATGGCGTCTATTGCCATGGATTACTATCCGAACCTGAAATTTGTTTTTCTTTCAGGCTATAAGGACTTTGAATACGCCCAGCAGGTCCTGAAACTGAATGCAGTGGATTATCTGACTAAACCGTTTGATAATGACCAGCTGACAGCGGCCCTGAAAAAAGCGGAAGAGCTTTATAAAAAAGAACAGAATGTCAATTATATACTCAATGAAAAATATCCGCAGATCAAACGCAACTACATATCCAGGCTCATGCAGGAACAATTTCAGCAGATGGATGATTCCTTTTTCAAAGCGTTCGATATCAATCTGACAAATGGCCTGGGTATCGCATGTTTTATTGAGATGCGCTATGGTGAGCCCTCCTCTTACGACGCCATCCATGCCAGTCTGGAAGCATACTGCACCCAGCTGACCGCCCGGTATAAAGGCAGTTTTTTCTTCTGCATGGACAACCTGCAGATATTTATGATATATACAAACAATGATTCCCTGGAACCCTCCAGCCTTTATAGCCAGCTTTCCCTGCTTGAAGCAGAAATCACGTCCTATATCCAGGGTGTCCTCGGATATGAGGTGGCTGCCTTCTACCATGGGAGTATCATGAATAATTTTTATGGGCTTTACGGCTCTTACCAGGCCGCCCTTCAGGATATGAACTCAAACCTGAACAATCTGCTCCTGTCTGTCCGCCATTATATAGAACAGAACTACGGGGACTGTGACCTGTCTCTTCAGCAGATAGCTGCACATTTTCATGTTAACCACTGTTACCTCACAAGTATCTTTAAAAAGCAGTTTGATACAAATCTCTATGATTATCTGATCAAGATCCGTATGGAAAAAGCTGCTGAAATGATCGTGAATACAGATCTGAAAAACTATGAGATAGCGGCCGCCACAGGCTACAAGAATCCTCAGTATTTCAGCCTCAGTTTTAAAAAATATTATAACTGCACCATCACTCAGTACAGGGAAAAACTGCGCAGTGAACAGGCTTAAGGTCACTATTCACAACTTAAGTTTCCTATAAAATCAAATGAGCGCCATACTGTTTAACTGACAGTATGACGCTCGTTTAATTCTATATCTATGCAAAAATACTTCCAAGAGCTCCAAACAGTCCGGCGCTGGCCGCTCCCATAATGACGCCTGCCAGCAGTACGCCTCCCATGACTGCAATCACGCTTGTCTTAAAATCCATATCCAGCAGGCTGGCAGCCAGTGTGCCCGTCCATGCCCCTGTTCCCGGCAGAGGGATTCCCACAAACAATAAAAGCGCCCAGAATAAACCTTTTCCTGCTTTCTCTTTCAGTTTCTGCCCGCCCTTATGTCCTTTCTCAAGGCAGAAGGTAAAAAACTTTCCAACCCCGGGCTTGTCAGCTCCCCACTCCAGTACCTTCCTGGCAAAAAAGAAGATGATCGGAACAGGCAGCATATTTCCGATGATAGAAATTATGTAGGACTGCACCAGCGGAAGTCCCATGACCTGTGATACAGGTATCGCTCCCCTGAGCTCTATCAGGGGGATCATTGAGATTAAAAATACATACAGATATTTAGTGAGCACGTCTATTTCTCCATTCATTCTTAATTATAGTCTGCTTCTGCATACTCTCCCATTATAATGGAATCTTCTTTTATTGTAAATAAATAATTCCTTAAAAGATTCCTGATTAATTCCTTAAGGTTGCTGCAGATAACATACTATTGACAATGAATCTTTAAGATTGTAAAGTAAAGTTAGAGAGGAAATTTTTACCATATAATAAATTTTTACGAACGGGAGGAATGGGTATGGAAGAACCAAAGAAAAAAACAGGAGGAACTCTTCTGCAGCAGGAAATGGATTATATCGACCAGATCGTAGAGATGATCGACCGTCAGAGCGCCCACACAAATAAAAGGTGGAATGATGATCCTGTACGGAGGCAGAAAAAAGAATCCGAATCAGGCGGCTTGGCTGAAGCAGATGTTCATCAAAACAGTACTGACAGCTCTGGTGAAACCTCTCCTATTTACCTGCGTATTAAAGTATTAATGGAGTGGTATGTAAAAAAAGCTACAGCCTCCAAACGCAATTATTATGTTTGCTCTATAGCCACTACTACTATCCCGCTTATTGTGACAGTGATAAATACAATCAATGCCATACGGCCGGAAAAATATTCCTGGCTGCCTGTATGTATCTCCGTCTTGTCAGGGCTGGTGTGCCTGATTTCTGCATGGCTTACCCTGTCCCGGAGTCAGGAAAACTGGGTACGCTACAGAAGCAGCGCAGAAAAGTTAAAGCGGGAGACCATGCTTTATCTGGCAGGGCTGGAACCATATAAGAAATGGGAGAGGGTTCCCCTCGGAAATATGGACAATGACAGGCTCCTGGTTCAGAATATAGAAAAAATCGTGCAGGATGAAAATCAGTCCTGGGAGAAAACCCAGCATAAAACTGAAGAGCCAAAAGATACATCCGTTTTACCGGCAAAAGCAGAATAACAATAACTATTTATCAGCTCTGTGCATTTACCGCACATTCTGCGGCAGCCATCAGGCTGTCATGACTTTATCATGATGCCTGATGGCTGCTGCTTTCTATTTATTTAATTGTCATTATCTTTCCGGCAGGCATATTTTGACAGGGAAACAGGCCCCTCAAGAACCTCACGCTCTACGAAAAGGCTTCTGTCCTCTCTCGGCCGCACCGACCACTTAACAAGCATGATATTATTGCGCTCTATTTCTATACATGTGATACAGCGTGGATGGACACAGCTTCCTGTATTGAAATAACACCCTTCTTCCGGCTCTGAAAATACCGGCCTGTGGGTATGTCCCGCAATCAATACATGCTGCCTCTCCTTTGCATAGGAAGCCAGTTTTTTCTCAATATGCTCTTTTGCTTTTCTTGGGCGCCCCGCTCCCGTGGGATCCAGAAATCCCAGCAGTTCCAGATGACGCCACACATACCTCACCAAAAATCTGGCCAGGGGCCAGAGTGTATCATTTAAGAGATCTCCCTGATGCCCGTGTACCAGAAATATCTCTTCTGAAGCCCCGCTGTTTTTGAGTATCATTCCTTCGGCTACTGAAATACCGGGCAGCAGAGGTATATCGCAGTGGGAAGAATCACAGTAGTATGTGTCGCAGTGACGGCTCATATAATCCTTGCGGCGCTTTATAATGTCATGGTTCCCATAGAGCATATAAAGACGTTTCTGTTTATAGAACCTTGACAGCATCCAGAAAATATCACTGTGAACCTCTACAATAGGCTTCAGCCGTCTGTTTTCCCACAGTTCATCACCATCTCCTGCTTCGATATAAGTGAATCCATTTTGAAAATAATATTCCAGCGCCCCAAAACAAACAGTCTGGTTAGCCAGAAAATTATCCCCTGCGTTCCCCTGTCCCCGGTGGCAGTCGCTCATGATGACCAGTCTGGAATCTGAATCAAATGGAATAACCTGTGCATTCTCATATACCTCATCAAGCCTTTTCTTTACTGATGCGATCTCCATGGAACTTACCTCTCCGCTTCACTTGTCTCTGCCTTTTTTGCCGGGCAGCTTTTAACCCCTGGCTCATCAGCTAAGTCCATGTCATCCTGTTTTCTGATCCTTCCATCTGAATCATCTTCCCAGTTATCACTTGCATAATAATTACTCTGCATATCGTCCTGCCTGTCATGATCGCAGCAGTCAGATGAATTTTGCCTGAACCCATTGCATGACTGTCCTGGCTGACATGCTGACCGTGATGCTCCGGGAGAACAGGGACGGCACATTGAATCAGGGCGGCATCCCGTACTCGTATGACATTCTGTATTCGGGCGGCATTCTGTGTTCGGACGACATCTTGCATCAGGATGGCATGGGGAACACGTCTGGTTCGGGTGGCATGGCTCACATGACGGCTCCTGCGGACACGGACAACACGGACGCTCAGGATGACACGGCGGCTCAGAACAACACGGCGGTTCCGGGCGGCATGGCGGCTCAGGATGACACGGCGGTTCCGGACGGCATGGCGGCTCAGGATGACACGGCGGTTCCGGGCGGCATGGCGGTTCCGGATGGCATGGCGGTTTTGGCGGCCTAGGCGGTTTCGGGCCGGGCCCCGGATTTGGGTGACGTCCTTCCAGCCAGTCTTTTATCCACTCGAATGCGCCATATAAACCTTTGGCATAGAGTGACTTCGTAAATAGGTCATATATTTCCGGTGCCATAGCCTTTGCGTATTCCAGCTTATCAAGTGTATCGCTGTATTTTCCGGTCGCAAATTCGTATAGCTTGCAGTTATTGCTGTTTGTCTGCTGAACAAGCGTCTCCTGGACTTTATTTCTTGAGAGTGTCTGCGGCGAACGAGGTGTCGTAAAATGAACCGATACAGTCTTTCCCCTTACAGAATATTCTTTTCTGACATAGCCAAGATCCGTCAGACTTTTGACAAATGCATCCCTCATCTCCCTGTCCCGGAAGGTGATCTTTGCATCCATAGTAAGTGACTCAGGCTTTGAAAATTCTCCAAGTTTAAAACCTGTAAGCCACCAGTGCAGAGCTTTGCGGCGCAGGATCACCCTGCCGTTTTTCCTCAGGATATATGACAATTTAAGCATTTCATCATTGGTGATATTCTCATAAAAGGTTCCTTTAAATTTATCGGTGTCTATATCCTCGCGTTCTGTATTATACACACCGATCTCTGCGCCTGTTGTAATGCCGTACTGTCCCTTCCACAGCTCGATCAGCCACCTTTTGCCTGCATAAGAAAATGTAACAGGTTCACAGTCAAAAATCATGTTAAACAATGGCGCTCCCTCATCATAGAGGCGGCAGTATCCCACCTGGCGCTGCCAGCAGTTCATCAGAGAATAAAAGTAGTCCCCGTTTATCTCATATGCAAATCCTGCCTCTTCAATGTCAGCGTCCAGTTCTTCCTTTTGCCTGCACTTATCGGGATTTGGACGGAAGCGGTGACTCCGGACTTTCCAAACAATAAAAAAAATCAGCACTGCCAAAATTAAAACAGCAGCTGCAATTATAATAATAGTTGTAATCACAATATCTGCCCTTTTTCAAATTATTAATACATTCTATTCCGAGTCCCGCATTTCGTGACAATACCTGTACTGACATGGAAACACCCACGGTAAATCAACCGTGGGCGTTTCCTATTAGTGTCTTTATCCCAGCACAAAGTCCTGAATCTCCTTCATCCTCTGCTCTGCTGTTTCATACCCCTGCCTGTAAAAAGCCTGCAGGCGTTCTGTGTTATTATCCGCTCTGCTGACAAGAACTTTATAGGGCCGGATGATCAGTATTCTCTGCTTTGCTTCCAGCTCCTCCAGATATTCTATCGTCTCATTATAACGCCTGTTCCTGCTCTCAAGCTGCTCTGCCAGCATAGGATAATTCCGGTACATCATATATGTGATCCAGCGTGACCGGCCAGCTGTGGGTTTTCTGTATTCCTTCTCCCTCGTCAGGACTACTATATTTTTCTCATAACCAAGCTCCATAGCATGACGGACAGGAATAGAATCAGAAATGCCTCCATCCAGATATAAATGTCCATCCAGCCTGGTCATCGGACATACATAAGGTACGCTGCAGCTTGCCCTAGCGATCTGCATCAGCCGTTTTCCGTCATGTTTCTCCGACAGATAAGCAGCCTGCCCTGTTCGGCAGTCTGTGGCTACATATTCGCAGGTTACGCCCGACTCCTCATAAGCTTTATAATCAAAAGGAAGCAGTTTGTTAGGATATTCGTCGAAAGCCAGATCAAAATCAATCATTGCCCTTTTTCTGAAAAAATGGGTCCAATGAATAGGAGGACGGTTCCGCCCATTGGGAATCATACAGTCACGTGACCTTCCCCTCTGCCTTGCGGCATAATCCATTGCATTGAATGAACCTGCGGAAACTGCAGCTATATAAGGCAGATAGACTCCATAATCCTGCATACAGTCCAGCACCCCGGCGGTAAATACTCCCCTGTTAGCCCCGCCTTCTAATATCAGTCCAGTATTTTTCATATATCTGTTTTTCTCTTCCATGCAGCTTACTCTCCTTTTTCCATTCCCATCCGCAGTACAGTTTATAACAGGCAAAACAACACCTTTACTGCAGGTAAAAATTATAATTCCGCCATGAGTAAAAATCAATGATTCTGGCAGGAACGTCATTTTTCTGGCACAAACGTCATGCAGATTCCATGACAGGAATGTCTATTTAAGATATAATAAAGTACGTAGACAGAATTGTGATTTGGAGCATTCTGCAAAATACATAGCCTGTACAGATAAGTTCCAGCTTTGAAGGGGTGAATTTTTATGGATCTGCATAAATGGCTGTTAATGATGATACAGTTTTTTGTTTTATTCCCGGCAGCGGCATTCTGCTACCTGCCTATGAAAAACCAGCTAAAATATACACGGGGCCGTTTATTTTTTATATGTGCTGTTTTATTTATTTTGTATACTCCTGCCGCCTCATGGTTTGCCATGTATCTGGACCTGGATGTTAATGTGGTTTTGCTGCCATCTCTCGTAATTTTTTTCTTTCTTTACTACAAAACTGTAAAAACAGATCTGGCCAGGACACTGGCGGTGTTTCTGAATGCCTGTGCTGTCATGTCCTTCCCGGCTGTGGCTGCCTTTATCTTTGATGCCGCCCTGCATCCCGCATCAGGTTCTGCCTATTTTTCCCCTGAAGCAGGAGCATTTCAGTTTATTGCCTCTGTACTGCTGGTTCTTGCTCTGGCTTTCCCCCTGCACCGCTATTTCAGCTGGATGCTGGACCACCTGAACTTTCCGAAAGTCTGGTACTCTACCACGGCTCTTCCGGTAATGCTGCTTTTATTCAACTTGATGATGACTCCCTACTCTTATCAGACACTGCATACCGGGCGGATCATGGTAATGCTTCCATGGCTGGAAATCATTCTTTTCCTCCTGCTGCTGTTCCTGTATGTCCTTTTCTACCATATGTCTGTTGTAATTTTTAAACAGGCCAGGCAGGAAGAAGAAGTCAGGTTTCTGGAAATACAGGCCGGTCAGTATGAGTCCCTGCAAAATCATATCCAGCAGACTAAACGGCTCCGCCACGATTTCCGCCACCTTGTCCACGGTATGGCAGGCCTTGCCGACAACGGTGATTTCGAAAGCCTTCGGGCACAGCTGCATGAATACGAACAAGAACTGGACCTGAATACTCCTGTCAATTATTGCCACAATGCAGCGCTGAACGCCCTTTTTAATTATTACAGGGAAATGGCGGCCTCAGAAAATATTAAAACAGACTGGAAGATCCATATTCCTGAACCGCTGACTGTCTCTGAGCTGGATTTATGCAGCCTCCTGGGCAATCTCCTGGAAAATGCCATTGCCGGATGCAAGACAGTTCCGGAAGATCAGCGCTTTTTCAACCTTTCCATCCTTCTTAAAAATATGGACTGCCTCTATATAGTTTCTACCAACAGCTTTGACGGCAAGGTCAAGAAAAATCAGGAAACCTTTATGTCCACAAAGCGGAACGGTGAAGGTACCGGACTTTTCTCCATAAAAACAATCGCAGAAAAACACAAGGGTATGGCACAGATATCTAACAACGAACGGAATTTCTTTATTGATATCATGCTCAAACTCTAAAAACTACCCCCTCCGTGCATCCCATAACTTAGATCCTTCGGATGGGCATGCTGCGCACTAAGAGGGTGAAAAAACAAAATGGAACATTTACATTTACTTTATTTAAGTAGAAGGGATGAGTTAGTAATTTGAATATTGCCTTAGTAGACGACGAAGATGAATATCTGAATATGATAATAAAATACTGCCGGAAATTTGGAACACAAAACAATCTCTGTTTTGAACTCTCCGGCTTCAAAGATGGAGAAGCTTTTCTGAAAGATTTTGAGAAAGGCTCTTATTCCTTAGTTTTCATGGATATCTATATGGCAGGCATGAGCGGGATTGAGACGGCCCGCAGGCTCCGTGAAAAAGACAGTGAATGTATACTGATTTTTCTGACCTCCAGCCAGGACTTCATGCCGGATGCATTTTCCTGCCATGCTTTTGAATATATAACGAAACCATTTACTGAAGAAAGGGTTTTTCAGGTACTCCAGGATGCATTAAAGGTAATCCATCCTGTTTCCAGATTTATTGAGATCGTCAGTGAAAGGAAAACTATTCCTGTTTTCCTGACAGATGTGATGTCTGCCGTAAGTGACGGCCATTATCTGGCAATCGGCCTGACAGACGGCACATCTTTAAGGAGCCGCATGACCACAGGGGATTTTCTGGAGCTGACAGGCTGCGACTCACGTTTTCTCTCTGTCAACAAGGGAATCATTCTGAATGCCGACTATATAAGCAAAGTCGAAAACAACTGCTGCATCCTGGAAAATGGTGATAAATTTTCAATCCGCATAAGGAACCGGCTGCAGATAGAGCAGGCTGTGAGGGACTATAATTTCAGGAAGATCCGCGGCACGCAGAAACAATATTAAGTTGATATTTTCTCAAAATAACGATATAATATTGATAGAACTTTTAAGGAGGTGTTACTTATGCCAATGATCAGACCAAGCAGCGATCTGCGGAACAAATACAATGAAATCTCTGAATTTTGCAACCAATATCAGGAACCTGTTTTCATCACCAAAAACGGCAGCGGAGATTTGGTTGTCATGACTAATGAACTATATGAACGGTTATGCGGAAAATCCGACCTGCACCGGCTTCTGGATGAAGGTTTGGCAACTGTAAATACAGGACATGGAAGACCCGCCTCTGAGGTTTTTTCTGATTTAGAAAAAAAATTGGAGTTCTCTGCTGATGTATAGCGTAATCATAGATTCCAAAGCCGGCCGAGACCTTGAAGATATCATTATCTACATCACAGAAACCTTAAAGGCACCAGATGCAGCCAGAAACCTGTATCATAAGATTAAACAGGAAATCTTAAATCTGGAACTCATGCCCTATCGCTGCCCTCTAATCGCAGAGCCGCCATATTCCCAGATTGGTGTCCGGAAATTGTTTGTAGAAAACTACATTGCTTTCTTTGTGGTGGATGAAGCCGCACATGAAGTTCATATTTTTCGTATCCTTTATAACCACCGGGAATGGCACGATCTATTATAGCAGCAAAAGGAACTTAGGACATTTATCCCCTCGACAGCCGCCAGGGTCATGTAAGCTTGACTTTGGCTTGTATAAATCCTAAAAATAGGCCCTGTACAAAAGTACAAGGCCTATTAGTTTTTTACCTATTTAGAATTATTTATTATTCAAAGCTGCCTGAGCTGCTGCCAGTCTTGCGATCGGCACACGGAACGGTGAGCAGGATACGTAGTTTAATCCTACCTTGTGGCAGAATTCTACGGATGAAGGATCTCCGCCGTGCTCTCCACAGATACCCATCTTCAGGTTCGGGTTTGTCTTGCGGCCTTTTTCAGCTGCCATCTTAACTAACTGTCCAACACCATCCTGATCAAGTTTTGCGAATGGATCAGATTCGTAGATCTTGTTAGTATAGTAAGAATTCAGGAATTTTCCGGCATCATCACGGGAGAATCCGAATGTCATCTGTGTCAGGTCATTTGTACCGAATGAGAAGAATTCTGCTTCTTCAGCAATCTCATCTGCTGTCAGTGCTGCACGAGGAATCTCGATCATTGTACCAACATGGTAGTTGATATATTCACCTTTTTCTCTCATTACATCTTCTGCAGTAGCGATAACTACTTCTTTAACGAATTTCAGCTCTTTCTTCTCTCCTACTAACGGAATCATGATTTCAGGAACGATATCGTATCCCATCTCATCTTTAACTTCGATAGCTGCTTCGATGACAGCTCTTGTCTGCATCTTGGCAATTTCAGGATAAGTTACAGCAAGACGGCATCCACGATGTCCCATCATCGGGTTGAACTCGTGAAGGTCATCACATTTAGCCTGTACTTCTTCGTAGGTAAGTCCCATATCTTCAGCCAGAGCTTTGATATCTTCCGGATCTGTAGGAACAAACTCATGAAGAGGCGGATCCAGATAACGTACAGTCATAGGACGTCCTCTGAGGGCTTTGTACATAGCCTTGAAGTCTGCCTTCTGGAACGGGATCAGTTCATTTAATGCTGCCTCCCTGGCTTCTACTGAATCAGAAAGAATCATTTTACGGATCTTCGGAATACGGTCAGGATCGAAGAACATATGCTCTGTACGGCAAAGTCCGATACCTTCTGCTCCCAGTTTAACAGCGTTCTCTGTATCAGCCGGTGTGTCTGCATTTGTACGAACCTGCAGTTTACGGAACTGGTCAGCCCAGCGCATGATACGTCCGAAGTTTCCGCCTACAGCTGCTTCTTCTGTAGCGATATCACCTTTGTAGATCTTACCTGTTGTACCATCAAGTGAGATATAATCTCCCTCGTGGAATGTATATCCGCCAAGCTCGAATACTTTATCTTCTTCGCTGATCTTGATCTCTCCGCATCCTGATACACAGCATGTTCCCATACCACGTGCAACTACGGCTGCATGAGATGTCATACCACCGCGGACTGTCAGGATACCTTCTGCTGCATGCATACCTTCAATATCTTCAGGAGATGTCTCAAGGCGGACAAGGATTACTCTCTCGCCTGCTTCATGTGCATTCTTTGCATCATCAGCTGTGAAGTAAACTTTACCTGCTGCTGCTCCCGGAGATGCCGGAAGAGCGGAACCGATAACTTCACCTGCTTTAAGCGCTGCTGCATTGAAAGTAGGATGCAGTAACTGATCAAGTGATTTTGCTTCAATACGGCAAACTGCTTCTTCCGGTGTGATCATTCCTTCGTCTACCAGGTCACAGGCGATCTGGATAGCAGCAGGTGCTGTTCTCTTTCCGTTACGTGTCTGTAAGAAGTACAGTTTACCTTCCTGGATGGTGAATTCCATATCCTGCATATCGCGGTAATGGTTTTCCAGTTTCATAGCCAGGCTCATGAACTGTTTGTAGCATTCCGGCATATCTTCTGCCAGTTTTGTGATAGGCTGCGGTGTACGTACACCGGCAACAACGTCTTCACCCTGGGCATTGATCAGGTATTCGCCATAAATACCCTTCTCACCTGTGGATGGGTTACGTGTAAATGCAACACCTGTTCCTGATGTCTCACCCATGTTACCAAATACCATTGTCTGAACGTTAACAGCTGTTCCCCAGTCTCCAGGGATATCATTCATACGGCGGTATACGATAGCACGTGGGTTGTCCCATGAACGGAACACGGCCTTAACAGCTTCCATAAGCTGGATCTTCGGATCCTGCGGGAATTCCTGTCCGCCCATAGCTTCTGTATAAACTGCTTTAAATCTCTTAACGAGTTCTTTTAAATCATCTGTTGTAAGGTCTGTGTCAAATTTAACACCTTTAGCTTCTTTTACTTCGTCAATGATCTTTTCGAAGAAAGACTTCGGAACTTCCATAACAACATCTGAGAACATCTGGATAAATCTTCTGTAAGAATCGTAAGCAAATCTTGCATTCCCGGTTTTCTTAGCGAAACCTTCAACAGAAACGTCATTCAGACCCAGATTCAGGATTGTATCCATCATACCCGGCATAGAAGCTCTAGCACCGGAACGAACGGAAACCAGAAGCGGATTTTCTGTATCACCAAACATCCTGCCGTTCTCTTCCTCTAACCAATTGATAGCCTCGAAGATCTGTCCCTGAATTTCCTGGCTGATCTTTTTGCCATTGTCATAGTAATTTGTGCAGGCTTCTGTTGTTACAGTAAATCCCTGTGGGATCGGCAGACCTAAGTTAGTCATTTCTGCCAGGTTAGCACCTTTTCCTCCAAGGAGGTTCCTCATTGCTGCATTGCCTTCCTTGAATAAGTAAACCCATTTTGCCATTTTACCAATTCCTCCTAAAATGTATTTGTTTATGTTAGTGCAGGAGAAAATCCCCTACAAAACAACCGCATCTGCGAAATACTCGCACAGTTCTATTTTAACCATAATTTCTGCACTCGTCAAGTTATTGTTGCCGTCGAAATGTATTTTTTTGTATACCCTTTTATACATTTTTAAAAAGACAGGGATGCTGCAAAATGCAGCATCCCCCAAAAAACAGCTATTATCCGCAGCCTCCGACGTATCCAAACAGATTTATGATGTAAATATCTGTGTCCAGTAATTAACTCCTCCGGCGTTCTGATAATATCCCACACCGATGGATGTATAATTCTTATTCAGGATATTTGCCCTGTGCCCCTCACTGTTCATCCAGCCTTTCATAACTTCCTCCGGCGTCTTCTGCCCCCAGGCAATATTTTCTCCTGACATTCTGTATGAGATACCTTTGTCATCAAGCGCTGTGGAGAAACTTCTTCCATCCGGTCTTGTATGTGAGAAGGAAATCTCAGTCTCAACCGCTCTTACCTGGGCGGCGGCAGATATGTCCACTCTCAGTTCCAGATCTCCCAGGCCGTTTTTCCTGCGCTCTTCGTTTACAAGCCTGCCGACTTCCCTGGCAAACTCTGACAGTTCTGACTGAGAAGAATCCGTATCAGGTGTCTCCGGCGATTCTGTATCTGGCGTCTCCGGCTTTTCTGTATCAGGTATCTCCGGCAGGTCTGTGTCCGGTGTCTCCGGCTTCTCTGTATCCGGCGCCTCCGGCAGCTCCGTGTCCGGTGTCTCCGGCTTTTCTGTATCAGGTATCTCCGGCAGGTCTGTGTCCGGCGTCTCCGGTTTTTCTGTATCAGGCGTCCCCGGCTTCTCTGTATCCGGAGCCTCCGGCAGCTCTGTATCCGGTGTCTCTGGCTTTTCTGTGTCCGGTGTTTCAGGCCTCTCCGGTTTCTGGGGCAGGCATGGTATCTGGATGACCGGGCAGTCAACACCTCCCAGATCATCACATTTAATGCCCAGAGATTCAAGCTGTTTTCTGACTTCCGCCGGGCTTCCGGCAACTACCTTTATCTGTCCGTTTGCAAGTCCGTTTAACTGGCTGTAGTTTCCGGCTGTATCAGCAGCCTGGGCATTCAGCGGCAGGATTCCTGCCAGAGTCAGAGACAGCATTGCAAGTACTGTTTTTGTTTTCATGTGTATCTCCTTTCATCTGCTTTATCAATCACGCTGTTACTTATGTAAATATTTACATTTTTGTTACGCAATTAATAAGTTTTTGTTACGTCAAAATCATAACACAGAATCCCGGAGCATGATACAAGTAAATAATGGCAGACCTGCGGGCTTACAGATAATTTCTGTCAAATCTGCAGTTCAGATAGCTCTCATCTTCTATCGTTTCATAAAAATCTTCAATCACTGTAACCGTTTCCGGAATAGCCAGCCTGATGAGCCTGAGCAGCTCTGCCGATCCCTCCATGCAGCGTTTGCTCCTCTTTTTCATCATGACCCTTCCGGATACCAGCTCTTCCGCATTCACCGCACGTGAGACTGTCAGAAGCACTTTCCGTTTGAAGGGATTCGGGCATACTGTAAGTGCTGTGTAGAAATGCATGGACCTGATCGCCTTAACGATCTGCCCTTCATCCAGCCCCTCAAAAGACTCCACGATCACCCTGACACACTCCTTCTGGGGTGAAAGCGCCTTTGCGGGACAGTACCGGAAGGGATTAAAGCCGTGACGCTCCATCAGGAAGCGGTCCAGGTCTGTCTCCAGCTCGTCATGGCCCGCCCCTGTCTCCTTCATATATTCTTCAATATAGGGATGGCAGGTGCTGTCCAGCATATAGTGGCAGATAAATCCAGTCAGATAAGACAGCAGTTCTTCATCCCTGTCTTTTAAGTACCTGGCCTTGCCTTTTCTGAAAAACTCCGCTGCTGCCGCCTCATGCATGGCATGTCCTCTTTCATTGACCTCGTTCTTTTCAAAAGGCCTGTAATAAAACAGCAGGTCCGGGCCGTGCAGGCCGATCAAAAAAGCCATCTTATGCCCGGCTATTACCTGCTTAATCTCTTCTGGAAGCTTCTGATAAACTGCTTTTCCAAACGCATCGTGTGTATATGTCGTCGGCATAGAACACCTTCTCCTTATCTTACTCGATATTATATATTCAGCTTAAGCTGCACTTCCTCTTCCGCCTCAGCCTTAAAATCTTCCAGCTGCACAGGGCTGACAGACGGCAGTTCCTCTAATGACTGGACCCCGAAATGCCTCAGGAATTCTTCCGTAGTTCCAAACATGATAGGCCTTCCCGGTGCATCAAGTCTGCCCAGCTCTTTCACAAGATTATATTCCACCAGCTTATTCACTGCATGGTCGCTCTTTACCCCTCTTATCTTTTCAATCTCCAGCTTAGTTATAGGCTGTTTATATGCAATGATGGACAGCGTCTCCATAAGTACTTCCGAGAGCGCCATCTTCTTCGGCTGTTTCGCCACTCTGATCAGATATTCATACATCTCGCTTTTGGTACACATCTGAAAGGCATTCTCCAGCTCGATGATTTTTATTCCTCTCTCCTCAGACTGATATTTATCCATCATATTATGTATGATCTTTTTTGTGGTCTCCGCATCCAGTTCTATTGCTTTGGCAATCTTCTCCACCTCTACGGAATCACCCATGGTAAACAATACAGCCTCTATTGCCGCCTCTGCATTTTTAATGTCCACATCTGTTCCTCACTTTAAACTTTTGTCTTTTATAACCCTTCTGCTGCAGTTATAAAAATATCTCCGAATATTTCTTCCTGATGAATGAGGATCGATCCTTCCTTCATCAGTTCCAGTATGACAAGAAATGTGATCACCACCTGCATTTTGCTGCACTGGGTCTCTAAAAGCTCTCTGAAATTACATTTTCGGGCATCTTTTATGTAAGTCCTGACATCTTCCATCTTTTCATCCATGTTGACCTCTTCTTTTTCCAAAGTACCAAATTTACTTCGTATAGGGTCTATTCTGGACTCCTGCTTTTTCATGATAGTTTTAAAGACAGAGTGCAGCTTTGACAGGGTCAGGCCGTCAAGGAGCTCGTCAATATCCACCACGGGCCTGTATTTCGCCACCTCTTCAGGTATGGTGGGTACCTTATACATTGTAAAGGCCGCATCTTCCTCCCTGTCCTTAAGCTCATAAGACATGAACTTATAGAGCTTATACTCCAGAAGCTTTTCTACAAGCTCCTGGCGCGGGTCTTCCTCTTCGCCCTCCTCATTGACCTCCTTGGGCAGGAGCATCTTGGACTTGATATCAATCAGCGTAGCGGCCATCACCAGGAATTCACTCATGATATTTAAGTCCTGCCGCTTCATCTCCTGTATATATTCCAGGTATTGATTGGTAATCTCCACAATAGGAATGTCATAAATATTTACTTTGTTCTTATCAATCAAATGCAGAAGAAGATCCAGCGGACCCTCAAATACCTGCAGTTTAACGGGAATTCCCATGCTCATAACCTCTGTCTTCCGTGCCTTTTATCATGTTTTTCCGTCAATCTTTTATCGTCACTGTCACCAGCTCCGGAGGATTATTGATCCTCATCTTTATGGAGTGCATTCCCAGACCTGAACTGACTACAAGCCAGTGCCTCTCTTTCTCATACAGGCCTCTGTCATACTTGGGAAACAGTTCAAACTGAGGGCTGACGATTCCTCCAAACTTTGGAAGGCGGATGAAGCCCCCATGAAGATGGCCCGATAGAGTCAGATCAGCTCCCCAGTCTGCATATGTCAGAAAATGCATGGGGTTGTGGGCAATCAGTATATTGTAAGCATCCGGGTCCGGCCTGCCTATGGTATTCTCCATCTCCCCCACAGAGAGCTGTGCCCTGCTGTGCCTTGTATAGAAACGCCTGTGCAGCTCATATCCATAAATGACTGCCGGCATTCCTTTTATCTTCAGGCTCAGCTTTTCATCCTCCAGGAGGATCACCCCAGCCTTTCTCAGAGAATGGGCATAATACTGGTAAACCCCCTGATATTTTTTTGTATACATTCGAAGGGATGACTCATGGTTCCCATTAGCATAGTAGACCGGATATTTCCAGGCCAGCCTCTGCATAAACTCCAGGACAGGCGTTACCTCAACCTTTTTAGCCGCTGTGAGCATATCCCCTGCAACCACTATCATATCCGGCATGATCGCGTCTATCGTTCTGAGCAGCCTTGAATTGTTCTTACCGTAGGACTGTCCATGAAGGTCGCTCAGCATTACCATGCGGATAGGACTTGTTGGGCCCGGCACCCTCCCGTCCAGGTTTACTTCATAATTTGTTATCTGAAAATTCTTCATATGTTCTCATCCCGTCTTTTTTTACTAGCGCTATACTGGAAAGTATATCACATTTTTATTATGTTGAAAAGCACTGGAATTTATCCCAGGCCTTCTTTAAATAGTCAAGATATCCTGCCTTGTCAACTGCTTCTTCAAAAATAATATCGACTGTGCCTATTTCTTTGCCGTCCAGCATATAGACAGCTTTTCCCGCCGCAGCTCCTTTTTCCACAGGGGCATTTATCTCCTCGTTCATCCTGATCTCTTTAGTGATAGCTGACAGGTCCGCCCCATTTGTATCCAGATACCTGAATTCCCCGGCAAAACGGCAGGCTGCATCCTCCTTCACGCCTTTAGATATCTGTACATTTGGGAGCTTCTCCTCATTGGCATCAGTATACAGTGCACATTTTCCGAACCCATAGCTGAGCAGAGTAGCTGCATTGTTAAATCTGGTCTTAGAATCCGGGGCGGCCATGATCACACTTATCATCTCTATGCCGTCCCTCTCGGCCACGGCTGAAAGACAGAATTTGGCAATACTGGTGCTGCCCGTCTTCAGCCCTTTACAGCCATCATAGCTGCGCAGCAGTTTATTTGTGTTTGTCAGCCCGAATTCACTGCTGCCCTTATTCGTCACATGTGTTATGTTCTCCATCCAGATAGTGGAATAATCAAATACCTGGGGGAATTTTGTGATCAGCTCTCTTGACATGAGCGCTATGTCCCTGGCAGTCGTATAGTGGTCTGTTGACTCTGTAAGCCCGCAGCAGTCCACAAAATGCGTATTGTTCATTCCAAGCTCTTTTGCCCTCTGGTTCATCCTTCTAACGAATTCTTCCTCTGTACCGCCTATCTTCTCTGCCATAGCCACAGCTGCGTCATTTCCTGATGAAATGATGATACATTTCAGCATAGTGTCCACTGTCTGTTTCTCTCCCTCTTCAAGGAATACCTGCGATCCTCCCATGGACTTTGCATGGGCGCTTGTCACCACCTCATCCTCCAGCTTCAGCTTCCCGCTTTCTATAGCTTCGAAAACAAGCAGGACTGTCATGATCTTCGTGACACTGGCAGGGCTTCGCTTCTCATCTGCTGCTTTTTCATAAAGCACAGTCCCCGTAGAGGCTTCCATAAGGATTGCCGCCGGGGATTCAATCTCCGGGCCGTCCTCCGCCGCACTTACCGGTATGGAAATCTGAAGAAGCAGGATACAGGCCAGACACACTGACAAAATTTTTTTCATAAAAACGCTCCTGACTCTATTATCTATTTAAATATAATAAAATCAGGAGCACTTTATTCCTTTTTTCTTTGCAACTGTAAATTTAGTTTCGGCAGAAACTTACAAATTTATTCTTTATCCTTCTGGCCTTATCCGGTACCTCGGGAAATTTCGCCTTGCACAGATGGACAGTAAAATCCACCAGATAATACACCATCAATACGCCCCCCAGAATACAGCCCGTCTGGTAGGGATACAGGTCAGACAGGAACATAACGAACTTATGCAGGAAAGTAAATAATATTAATACATAAAATCCCCAGGCAACTGAACTCTCCAGACAGAGTATCCCCTTATAGTTAAAGGGCTTCTCTGAATAGTCCCACCACACTTCACCAAAAACTGCCATCATCACCTTAGCCACCAGGAATTCCCAGGCCGTGGCCATGATGCCCCCTGCCAGGTAGAGCAGCACAAGGTTGTCCGCCAATGGCCTCAGCAGAAAATAAGCGATCAAAGCGCCAAATCCATAGATCGGACAGATAGGTCCGAATATAAATCCTCTGTTTACAAACCTGCGTCCGCATATGGACATATAAATAGTCTCAACAATCCAACCAAGTATACTGTAAATAAAAAACCACTGTACGATATGATAGACATCCGTACCAGTCCCAAAAAATGCCAAATCCCACGGCATGTCTTTTTCCTCCCTCATAATCCTCTTTAATCTACGCAGACAGTGAGTCTGCCGCAGCAGTCAAATGCATGTTACAAATGCATACCGCAATCTTACCATATACTTGCCAAATTATCCAGCCAGTTTGAAAACCTTAAAGGAATGTTAAATTATTTTTAATAACTATTTCCGATAAAACTGAAAAATCCCTAGAGCAGAGGTGCAAACAGCCTCAGAATGCTCTGCAGCGTCCTGACGGGCAGCGGCCTGCCAAGGCAGAATTCTTTTGTGATTTCCCTGCTCTTAGCCATGGTTTTTATGACGTCCTCTTTTACCTGCATCACAGCTTTCGTCCTGTACATCCAGACTCCGCACTCAAAATGCAGGTAGAGGCTTCTGTAATCCATGTTGATCGTTCCCACCACCGCAGTCTCATCGTCGCAGACAAAGGATTTTGCGTGGAGGAATCCGGGCACATACTCATATATCCTCACTCCCGCATCCAGAAGCTGTTCATAGTAGGACTGGGTCAGAAGGAAGACCATCTTCTTGTCAGGTATCCCGGGAGTCACTATCCTCACATCCACCCCGTTCTTGGCTGCCAGGCAGAGGGCTGTCATCATCTCATTATCAATGATCAGATAAGGTGTGAAAATATACAGGTAGCGCTTCGCCAGGCTTATCATATTCAGGTATACATTCTCACCCACAACCTCCTCGTCCAGAGGTGTGTCCCCATAGGGCTGGCAGAAGCCGTCGCCCTCAAAGGGCTCCGGATGCCAGACATGGGGCATGTAAGCAGCAGCGTCATCTTCCATTCTTGTAATCACATTCCACATTTCAATGAACATGACAGTGAAGCTGGCCACGGCCTCACCCCTGAGGCGCACCCCTGTGTCTTTCCAGTGGCCAAACCTCTTTTTCCTGTTGATATATTCATCCGCCAGGTTTATCCCTCCTGTAAAGCCTGTGTGCCCATCGATGACTGTGATCTTCCTGTGGTCCCTGTTATTCAGTATTACAGACATGATCGGCCTGAAGGGATTAAACGCGGCGCATTTGATCCCCCGCTTCTGGAGGCTTTTGTAAAATTGAGGAGGAAGGGTATTGACACATCCCATATCATCATAAACAAGTCTGACATCAACTCCCTGCTTTGCCTTTTCCTCCAGGATCTTTAGAACAGTATTCCACATCTCTCCCTGGTCAATAATAAAATACTCCATAAATATAAAATGCTCCGCCTTGTGAAGCTCTTCAACAAGGCTGGCAAATAATTCCTCACCGATAGGAAAATACTCCGCAGTTGTCCCCTCGCATACAGGAAAGCCGGCATAATCCCTGATATACCTGGAATGATTGGAGATCCTCAGGTCTTCCTCCTCTAAATGATTTCTCACTCCTTTATTCTCCTGCAGGAGCCCTCTTGTCCTCATAGCCTGTCTGGCCAGCTGGATCTGCATGTTCTTCGCGATCCTGGATTCCCCGAAGACAAAATAGATCACGGCTCCAAATACAGGCAGTGAAAGAATGAGTATCGTCCAGGCCAGCTTGTAGGAAGGGTTGATCCTCTTATTGACAAGCCACAGCACCATAAGAAGCGCCACAGCAGTCATCAGAAAGGAAAGTACCTTGAACTTCTCACCAAGAAATACCATCATCCAAACAAGAGCTGTCACCTGCAGGACAATTGCCATGCCCACATAAAACAATCTGCTGAATATTATTTTTAATATCTTTTTCATAATTCCCTTTTATCCTGCAGGGATCCCGTGTCATAAAACGAAATGCCTGCAATACGAAAAAAACCCCTGGTCCAGCTAAGGACCAAGGATTTCAACTGCACAGTTTAGTTAAATTTACGTTTACGAGCAGCTTCAGATTTTTTCTTACGTCTTACACTTGGTTTTTCGTAATGTTCTCTTTTACGAATCTCCTGCTGAATACCAGCCTTTGCGCAGTTTCTTTTGAAACGGCGTAAAGCGCTATCCAAAGTCTCGTTTTCTTTTACGATTACATTTGACATAGTCTCACACCTAACCTCCCTCCAGTTGTAGATTGTGCATAATACAACTGTATGGGTATTTTTATTGCACTAGTAAGTATTATAGCATATTTTCGCGCTACGTCAACAGTTTTTTCGCAGCTTTTCACAAATTTTTTAAATTATTTGATCTGGCCTTCCAAAAGTACTGCTGCCTCTTTGAGGGCATCCCCGATCTTTTCCGGATTCCGTCCTCCGGCCTGGGCCATGTTCGGCCTTCCGCCGCCGCCTCCGCCGACAATTGCAGCCATCCCTTTAATAAGATTTCCGGCATGTGCGCCCTTTTTCATAGCTCCCTCAGTAACCATGGCAAGAAGGTTTACCTTTCCGCCTGTACTGCTTGCCAGCACAACTACTCCGTCTCCCAGCTTCTCTTTTAACTGGTCTCCCAGATCACGGAGCCCGTTCATATCTACATCCTCAGCCTTTACTGCCAGAAGCTTAACGCCCTTCACCTCTGTCACCTGGTCCATTACATTGCCCAGGGAATCAGCAGCCATCCTGCTCTTTAAGGATTCATTCTCACTGCTCAGAGCCTTCACCTCCGCCTGAAGATGCCTGATTTTTTCAGATACATCCCCGGGAACAGACTTTAACAGGGCTGCAGCCTGCATCAGCTTTTCTTCAATATCTCTGTAATATGCAAATACCCCGTCTCCTGTGAGGGCTTCAATACGGCGCACTCCTGCAGCCACACCAGCCTCTGAGACGATCTTAAATGCTGTGATCACTCCTGTATTGGATACATGTGTTCCGCCGCAGAGCTCTTTTGAAAAATCTCCCATAGAAACAACGCGCACGCTGTCGCCATATTTCTCTCCAAACAGTGCCATAGCACCGCTCTTTTTGGCTTCCTCAATACCCATTACCTCTGTGATAACAGGAAGAGATGCCTGGATCTCCTGATTTACCAGATCTTCCACACGGCTGATCTCTTCAGACGTCATAGGTGCAAAATGGGCAAAGTCAAAACGGAGCCTGTCAGGAGCCACCAGTGAGCCTTTCTGCTCTACATGTGTACCCAGAACTGTTTTAAGAGCTTTCTGGAGAAGATGGGTAGCGCTGTGGTTTTTACATGTGTTCAGTCTGCTCTTGGAATCAACTGAAAGTGTCACTGGATCCCCTGTCCTGAACATCCCTTTTTCCACATAGCCCACGTGGCCGTATTTGCCGCCCAGAAGCTTGATCGTATCTTCCACGACAAATACAGAATCACCTGCCGTGATGACGCCCTTATCGCCTTCCTGGCCGCCCATAGTAGCATAGAAGGGCGTCCTGTTTACAAACACTGTGCCGTGTTCACCATCTGAAAGTGCTTCCGTTATCTCTTTTTCTGTTGTGAGGACAGTTATCTCTGATTCCCCAGTGAGAGAATCATAGCCTGCAAACTCAGTTGTGACAGACGGGTCGATCTCATCATAAACCGTAGCGTCAGCCCCCATGTAGTTTGTCACTTCCCTGGCTTTCCTGGCCTTGTTCCTCTGCTCTTCCATGGCCTCTTTGAAGCCTTCCTCATCTATCTTGTAACCTTTTTCTTCAAGGATCTCTTTAGTAAGGTCAAGAGGGAATCCATATGTGTCATACAGAGTAAATGCTTCCCTGCCGTCCAGCATATCGCTGCCCTTTTCCTTCATATCAGCTTCCAGGCCTGCCAGGATCTCAAGGCCCTGGTCGATTGTTTTATTAAACTTCTCTTCTTCCTGTGAAAGTACTTTGGCGATAAAATCCTTCTTCTCTTCCAGCTCCGGATATCCGTCTTTGGAGCCTTCGATCACAGTGGCGCTCAGGCCTGAGAGAAAGCTTCCCTTTATGCCAAGCAGACGCCCGTGGCGGGCAGCGCGGCGTATAAGCCTTCTGAGTACATACCCGCGTCCTTCATTTGTGGGCATGATGCCGTCAGAGATCATAAATGTGGCAGAGCGGATATGGTCCGTGATAAGCCTGATGGACACATCCTTGTCCTGGTTTTCCTTATAAATGACTCCTGCAATCTCGCATACCTTGTTGCGCAGAGCCTGGATGGTGTCTACATCAAAAATGGAGTCCACATCCTGGACAACTACTGCCAGACGCTCCAGCCCCATACCTGTATCTATATTTTTCTGCTTCAGCTCTTCATAATGTCCTTCGCCGTCATTTTCAAACTGGGTAAATACATCATTCCAGACCTCCATATAACGGTCACAGTCGCATCCCACAGTACATCCTTCTTTTCCGCATCCGTACTTCTCACCACGGTCATAGTATACTTCAGAACATGGCCCGCAGGGTCCTGCACCGTGCTCCCAGAAATTATCTTCCTTCCCAAAACGGAAGATCCTCTCTGCCGGGATGCCGATCTCCTTGTTCCAGATCTCAAATGCATCGTCATCCTCCAGATAAACAGACGGATAGAGCCTGTCAGGGTCAAGTCCGACTACCTCTGTAAGGAATTCCCATGACCACTTCAGGGCTTCTTTCTTAAAATAATCTCCAAACGAAAAGTTTCCCAGCATTTCAAAGAATGTGCCGTGGCGCGCAGTCTTCCCTACATTCTCAATGTCACCTGTACGGATACACTTCTGGCATGTCACCACTCTTTTGCTGGGCGGGATCTCAGCCCCTGTAAAATATGGTTTTAATGGAGCCATGCCGGCATTTATCAGCAGCAGGCTCTTATCATTATGCGGCACAAGAGAAAAACTCTTAAGTGCCAGATGTCCTTTGCTCTCGAAGAATTCCAAAAACATTCTCCTAAGTTCGTTTACACCGTATTTCTTCACAATTATCCTCCTGACGGCAGCCCCCCTGTTCAGGGAGGCTGCTTTTGTTATTCATTATGACTCTTCTTTTTCCGCCTGTCCTGCCGCATCTGCGCTCTTTCTGTCACGCAGGTACTTTCCAAGGCGGATACCCCCAAATGCAACTCCTGCCATTATAACAGCCTTGATCAGAGTCTGCACAAATACAACCCAAAATTCCATGTGAATACCTCCTTGCAAAATCAGTTTGCCTTAACCTGATGATACCCTTTTTTGCCTTTTTTAATCAGGAGTGCTCCTTCTTCATCCAGATCAGCTGTGGTAAACACCCTGTCAAATTCTGTGACCTTAACGTCATTTACCATCACACCTCCCTGAACGATCAGGCGGCGCCCCTCAGAACGGCTGGCTGCCAGCTTTGTATCCACAAGAAGCGTAATCAGGTCTTTTCCCTCATCCAGCTCCTCCTTTGTGTAGAAGGTCGTAGGAATATCCTCTGACTTGCCGCCCTGGACAAAGAGGCTCTTTGCAGCTTTCTGGGCTTTGTCCGCCTCTTCTTCTCCGTGAACGATCTTTGTGATCTCATAGGCGAGCACTTCTTTGGCCTTGTTGATCTGGGCTCCCTCCAGAGCGCCCAGCCTTCTTACCTCTTCCATAGGCAGGAATGTGAGAAGTCCCAGGCATTCCTCAACCTTCACATCCTCAATATTTCTCCAGTACTGGTAGAATTCGTATGGGGAAGTCTTCTCCGGGTCAAGCCATACAGCTCCCTTCATAGTCTTGCCCATCTTGATCCCCTCACTGGTAGTCAGCAGCTTGAAGGTAAGTCCAAACGCGGGCTTCTGCTCTTTCTTGCGGATCAGTTCCACACCGCCGATGATATTGGACCACTGGTCGTTGCCGCCCAGCTCCATCTGACACCCGTACAGCTGGTTCAGCTTCCAGAAATCATATGACTGCATCAGCATGTAATTGAATTCAAAGAAAGTAAGGCCTTTTTCCATTCTCTGTTTATAGCACTCTGCTGTGAGCATCTTGTTTACAGAGAAGTAAACTCCCACTTCACGCAGAAATTCCACGTAATTTAAATCTAACAGCCAGTCTGCATTATTAGCAATGATAGCCTTGTCATCGTCAAAGTCAATGAACCTGGACAGCTGCTCTTTAAAGCGCATGGCATTGTGTTCAATAGTTTCCCTTGTCAGCATGGAACGCATGTCTGACTTTCCTGATGGATCTCCGATCATTGTGGTGCCGCCGCCGAGAAGCGCGATAGGACGGTGCCCTGCCCGCTGCATATGCATCATGGCCATGACAGTCAGGAAATGCCCTGCTGTAAGACTGTCCGCTGTGGCATCAAAACCAATATAAAAAGTTACCTTTTCCTTTTCCAGCAGCTCACGAATCTCTGCCTCGTGAGTAAGCTGCTCAACAAAACCTCTTTCCTGCAAAATATCAAGTACGTTTTCTGACATCTCTCTTCCTCCTGATTGTCTACCTTTTAATATATCATAAGCATTTTTTGATTGCAAGCTTTTGTTCCGCACGCGCAGCTGCGCATCCCCCGGAGGGTTTTTATTCTTAGGAAAGGAAGTTTCCTAAAACAAAAAAACGCCCTTTCTTTTAAATTAATAAAAGAAAGGACGGAAGCTTCGCTTACGTGTTACCACCTTCATTTACAGAAAACTCGCGTCTTCTGCCTCAACAGGTACAGGTCATTGCCGATACCCTGGCGTTTTAACGGATGCCCATCCGTCGCAGCCTACTCTCAGGAAAATGGTCCCGCCGTATTCCTTTTCGGTGCGCAGCTCAAAGATGTATTCACACAAAGTTTTACATGGGCCTCTCATCTGCCGGCGCCTTTCTGTATGCTAACCTTCCTGCTACTTGTTCTTATCACAGCCTTTGCAATCTTTTGCTGATAGGGACATTATAGGAGGGGAATCCATGTTTGTCAAGCCCTATTTTTATACTCCCGGATCAACGATCAGCCCGTCTCCGTCTGCTGCCGACGTAGCCAGTTCATCACACCTCTCATTCTGCGGATGACCGTCATGGCCTTTGACCCAGATAAACTTTACCTGATGGGGAGCCTTTGCCTCCAGCATACGCTTCCAGAGATCAACATTTTTAACAGGCTCATTTTTTCCCCTTTTCCAGCCTTTTTTAAGCCAGCCGTCTATCCAGTGCTGATTAAATGCATCCACCAGATATTTGGAATCTGAATACAGCTCCACCTCACAGGGACGCTTGAGGGCTTCCAGTCCAGTGATAGCAGCCATCAGTTCCATGCGGTTATTCGTAGTGCGGACATAACCCTGGCTGAATTCTCTTTCGTGCAGCACTCCTTTTGAGTCTACATAGTTTAATATTGTCCCATATCCTCCGGGACCGTCAGGATTTCCTCTCGCCGCCCCGTCCGTATAGATTTTTACAAGCATATCGTTCTCCTTACAAGCTCCATTCACCTGTCTCTACAAACTGCTCAGCTGAATGCTCTGCCTTTTTAATAATATCAGGGGAATACCCGATAATGCCCAGAAGCTTGATGGCATTCCTGGATGTGGCCCTGCCTTCATAGAGGCGATAATTAAACAGGATATCATCTTCCTTGACCTCCTCCTGAAAGTGGTAATTATTATAATCCGATTCCAGTATACTTGTCAATTCAATATCATGGGTGGCTGCAAAACACATGATATTTCTTCTTGCCATACTTTTGAGTATCTGGGAGGAGGCTGCGATCCTCTCCACAGTATTCGTTCCCCTGAGCACCTCATCCACAAAACACAGAAGAGGTATCTCATCACCCACATGATCCAATATCCTCTTCAGGGATTTGATCTCCACGATATAATAGCTCTCCTGGCTGATCAGATCATCACGCAGGGCCATGGAGGTATATATCTGATAATAACACCCTTCATAGGAATCCGCCATACATGTGTACACCGTCTGGGCAAGAACAGCATTGATGGCTACAGTCTTCAGGAATGTGGACTTTCCTGAAGCATTGGACCCTGTCAAAAGCACTCCTCTGTCTACAGAGATTGAGTTCTTTACAGGCTCGTCAATCATGGGGTGATATACATTCTCTGCCTGCAGATATGCCTTCCTCGTATTGACAAGCACAGGCTTACAGTACTGTGGATACTGCAGCCTGAAAGAAGCTATAGCCATAGCGCTCTCCAGCATTCCCATACTGTCTGTAAGCTGTTCAAATGCATCAAGATTAGCCTTCAGCTCCACGATCAGAGTATTGAACTGGATCAGGTCCACACGGAAAGTATAATTAATGTAATCGATCAATACCTTTTCCAGGCCTCCGCCTGCATCGCCGCTGCCGCCCGCTATAAAGAAAAAGGAGTTGCGCTTAAAGCGTGACAGCTTCCTTCTGGCCTCTGCCATACTCTTAATATATTCTGACATTTCAGGAGTCTTGATCTTCTCAAGCTTAGCAGCCGCATCCATCATGAGTACTACAGCGCTGCAGGACATGATATACGGCTCAACTTTTCTTTTTTCACTGTAATAAGTGCTCCACCCATAACAAAGGGAGGCGATGATAAGAAGGACTCCGTACTGGGGCATAACAAATGTAAAAGCGACTGACGCCGCAAGCGCTGCGATGCAGATGTAGTTTTTCAGGTTACTGCGCCTTTCCAGCCCAGCCAGATTATATACGTAGTCAAAAATGGAAGTCCGTCCCGTCTTACCTATCCTGGCAAACGCATACTGCAGGTCACTTCTCTCTTTGTCATGCTTTAAAAAGTATTCCACAAGATCATCCCGCCGCTTCAGTTCTTCAGGCGAATATTCAGGGGTCCTGAGCATATTATAGAGGTAGCTTTCTCCCACACATGACCAGGTATTATTCATAAGCATAAAAATATTATCCATCTCCAGGTCGTTCCAGGTGATATCATCGATGTAGAACCCTTCTTTTTTTCTGAGGTTGAAGAAATGAGAGATAGCATCAAATTCCTCATAATCATATTCCCTGTCAGGACGTGCCCCCCAGGCCCTCTTTATCTTCTTCTCCATCCTTTTTCTGTATTTGTAATTGCTGTAGATACAAGCGGCTGCAAACGCCAGAAATCCCAGCACTACAATAAATAATATTGTCATTTCAGTACTCATGAAAACTCCTCCTCGCATCTGTACTATTAGATTAATACAAGAATACATCAGAAGACTTCTGATGTCAAGTATTTATTCCCGCAGGCAACATGGGGCAGTCGGGAAATAGATAGCCCCATATTATAAACCATGAATGGAAATATTTCAATCCTTCGCAGAAAAGCAAAAAAGAAGCGCTGCAGATACAGCGCCCCTACGGTTATTCACACATCTTATGTATTGTATAAATGAGTTCTTCTGATTCATCCCAGCCAAGACACGGATCTGTGATAGATTTTCCGTATATATGGCTGCCCGTACCGATCTTCTGGCTGCCCGGCTCCAGATAGCTCTCTATCATTACACCTTTGACAAGCTCCTTCAGCCTTGCATTCAGATTCCTGCTGTGCATAACCTCTTTTACGATGCGGATCTGCTCCTCATACTGCTTATTGGAATTAGAATGATTTGCATCAATGATCGCTGCGGGGTACCGCAGCTCTCTCTCGTCATACATCTTTACAAGCCTGATCAGGTCTTCATAATGATAGTTGGGAATGCTGTTTCCATGCTTATTCACAGCCCCCCGCAGTACCACGTGAGCCAGCTCGTTTCCCGCTGTCTTCACTTCCCAGCCGCGGTATGTAAAGGTATGGCCGTTCTGGGCCGCCTGCACTGAATTGAGCATAACTGAAAAATCACCGCTCGTAGGATTTTTCATACCCGCCGGCACATCCATGCCGCTGACTGTCAGCCTGTGCTGCTGGTCTTCCACTGAGCGCGCCCCGATCGCCACATATGACAGGATATCTGTCAGGTATATCCAGTTCTCAGGATAGAGCATTTCATCTGCTGCCGTCAGCCCCGTCTCCTCGATGGCGCGGATATGCAGCTTCCTCATGGCAATAAGCCCTGCCAAAAGATCAGGCTTCTTTTCCGGGTCCGGCTGGTGAACCAGGCCCTTATACCCCTCACCAGTCGTTCTCGGCTTATTTGTATATATTCTGGGAATCAGGACCAGCCTGTCTTCTACTTCCTTCTGGACTTTTGCCAGCCTGTTCACATAGTCGCAGACCGCATCCTCATTATCCGCTGAACAGGGTCCGATAATAACCAGAAATTTATCAGATTCCCCTTTGAATACGTCACTGATGATTTTATCTCTCTCTTTTTTGATCTCCCCCACCTTTTCGGACACAGGGTACTGAGCCCTGATCTCCTCCGGAGTCGGCAGTTTTTTGATAAATTCAAAACTCATAATATTTCTCCTTCTTTATCCATGCGTACACAGCCCTGGCACAAAAATACTTCACCCGTTTCCGGGCGCGGGACTGCCGCAGACTCTTTAATGCACTAATCTGCAGAAACATTATAATATAACATCTTCAAAATATCCAGAGCTTTCTTACAATTTTGTATTTGAAAATCTATTTTATTGTGATATTATGGTAAAGGCAGAGCGAATATTATTAGGAGCGTGGAAGAATGAAAGAAGAGAAAAAACCTTATTTCCCCATGTTCGTAGATTTGTCTGAGAAAAATGTAGTCGTGGTCGGTGCCGGCACAATAGCCAAGCGCAGGATCCGGTCTCTCATAGAGTTTACCAATCATCTGTCGGTGATCGCTCCTGAAGTCAACAATGAGCTTCTGGAGCTGGAGACAGCAGGAAAGATAGAGATCCGCCGCAAGAATTATGACAGAGAAGACCTTTATGATGCTGATCTGGTCATCGCGGCGACTAATGACCATCAGCTCAACAATGATATCTACAGTTTCTGTAAATGCATGGGGATCCTGGTAAATGTGTGCAGTGACAAAAACAAATGCGACTTCTATTTTCCCGGCCTGGCAAGGCATGAGAATGTGGTGGTGGGTGTCACAGCCAGCGGCTCAGACCACAAAAAGGCACGGGCTGTCGTAGAAAAGATCAGGACCATTCTATAATAATCATACGGCTGCACCTGAGGTATTTGATCCCGTCAGGTGCAGCCGTGTTTTATGCCAAATATCTGCCGATCTCGGCGCTTATCTGGGCATATCCTTTCTTTCCTTCATTGAGACCAGTGATCTCTCCTGTGATCTTCTGATCTCTGAATACTAGTATCCGGCGTGAAAGCTTAACCAGCTCCGGCATATCTGAAGAAATCAGGATAATGGATTTCCCTTCTTCCTTTGCAAGCTTCCAGATGAGTTCATGAATATGTGCTTTCGCTCCCACATCAACTCCTACTGTAGGTTCATCAATTATCAATATATCACAGTTGGCTGCCAGCCACTTTCCTATACTGACCTTTTGCTGATTTCCTCCTGACAGGTTCCCGACCCTGCTTCTGGAAGATGGGGTTTTTATTTCCATCTTATCTATCATCCCACTAACTATCTCTTTTTCTCTCTTCTCCGAAATCTTGCCGAAACGGTTTTTAATCCTGGACCAGACAGTTATGCTGATATTGCAGCCTACATCTGCATCCAAAATCAGTCCTTCCTCTTTTCTGTTCTCAGTCACATATCCGATCCGGCAGCGTTCGATGCAGTCCCGTATGGATCTGATCTTCACCTCCTGCCCATTCACGAGGATATCTCCTTCATCCATCTTCTCCAGCCCTATGATAATCTTTGCCAGTTCTGTGCGCCCTGAACCCACCAAGCCATAAAATCCGAGTATTTCTCCCTTTTTCAGGCTGAAACTGACCTTGTCAAACTGGCCATATGCAGTAATATTTCTGGCCTCCAGCACCTTTTCGTCCTTGATATCAAGAACGCCCAGGGATTCTGTGGATTCCTCCCGGCCAATCATCATCTTTACTATGTCCTGCCTCTTAATCCCGGCACAGTCTCTGCTGCCCACAAATCTTCCATCTCTGAGGACCGACACTTTGTCACACAGATCCAGGACCTCCTCAATTTTGTGCGATACAAAAATAACGGCCACTCCCTGTTCTTTAAGCTGCCTGATCAGTTTAATCAGATTACTGCTCTCATATGAAGTCAGGGAGGAGGTAGGTTCATCCAGCAGGATATAACGTGCATTTGAAGAAAGCGCCTTAGCAATCTGGATCAGCTGTTTCTGGGCTGCCGTAAGCTGTTCAATCTTGTCCCCCGGATCAATATCCAGTCCTACCTTCTCCAGATAAATTAAGGCAGTCTTATTAATTTTCTTCCAGTCCAGCACAGCGCCCTTCCTGAACTGTTCTATTCTGTCAAGAACGATATTCTCTGCCACAGTCGCATCAGGTATTACCTGGATTTCCTGGCTCACCATATTAATATCATGTGCAACTGCATCCCTGAAATTCTTAATGACCACTTTTTTCCCATCCAGATAGATATCTCCCAGATCCGGCTGGTAAATGCCTGTGATGATCTTTATCAGGGTGGATTTACCGGCACCATTTTCACCCATCAGTGCATGTATTTCACCCGGGCGAAAGGACAGTGATACATTGTCCAGGGCTTTTACTCCTGGAAATATTTTGCTTATATTCTCTAGTTTCAGCATACTGCCTCCCCATCCTCAGCTTTTTGAATAGTTACATTTACGTTCCTATTTTGTCAGATAGTCTGTTGTCAGTTTACTGAGGATATCCTCTGTTACTTTTTCCAGATCAGCCTCATATGTTTCCATGTTATCTTTTGTGACTACCACATTGCCGGCATTGATAAAATACTGGTCGTCTTTCACTTTATATCCCTGAGCCATATACTGCAGCAGCTTACAGGAAATATAACCATGTCCAAGAGGATTCTGTGCAATCGTGGCGTCAATCGTGCCGTTCTCAATTCCATTCATAACGCCTTCATCCGTATCAATTCCGATTGCGTAGATATGTTTGTCCGTCCCCTGCTTCTCATAGTAATCTTCCAGTGTCTGTGTCATACCTACACTGGTGACCATGCCTGTACAGACGATTCCGTCAATTTCGCCTACGTTGGCAGAGAGGGCGCTCTCTATCTTGCTTACTGCCTCTTCCTGTGTCTTAATACCCGCTATTTCCTGAATGATTTTTACATCAGGGTATTTTGCAACAGCTTCTTCTACACCTTCTTTTCTGAGGGCTGTGTTTGGGTCTTCCAAAACTTCCAGGACATTGAGAATGTTTCCTTTTTCACCCATCATCTTAATGACCGCTTCTGCTGCATCATAAGCTGCCTGCTTCACATCTGTTGCGACTGCAAATTTTTCTTAATGCTGCTCTCTTTCCTGATCGTTTCTTTGTTTTTGTTTTTTTCGTTCACGTTTTCTATTCCCCTTTTTGCTGCCTTTACTTTCTGGCATTTTCTACTGCCTTGTACATGGCCATGATATTCTCCGGCGGCACATCCGGCAAAATGTTATGTTCTGTATTGAAAATAAATCCTCCGTCTTTATAAAAGATGTCGATCATCCTGCTGCTGTAATCATATACCTCCTGCGGAGATCCCAGATTCAGTATCCTTCTTGTATTGCATCCGCCTCCCCAGAAAGTGATATCCCTGCCATACTCCTTCTTCAGCCTTGCCGGGTCCATATCCCTGGCTGATGTCTGAACCGGGTTTAGAATATCATATCCCGCCTCTATCAGTTCTGGAATTACAGGATAGATAGACCCGCAGGAATGTAAAAAAGTCTTCATGCCGCTGTGTTCATGCACGTAAGCATTCAGCTTAGTATGGAATGGTTTAAAGAGTGTTCTGTATTTCTCCAGCGACATAAACATGCCCGTGTCCATCCCAAGATCATCGCCAAAACGCAGGATATCTACCACATCACCCACTGCATCGCATACTTTTTCCAGCATGTGCAGATGCCGCTCCATAAGCTGCTCATTCAGCGCGATCACATTCTCCGGATCCGCATATGTATCCATCAGGAAATTTTCCATCCTCCGCAGGAAGGTACCCCACTCAAACAGATTGCATCCGCATGTGATCATAAGCGCCTTATCTGTACTATTCCGCAGTTCCAGACAGCGCCTGCGCATATCACTGTAAAATTCATCCTCTGTGGCAAAATCCCTCTGGTGATCCCACGGACTGTGAGCCATGGCACTCCATAATACCTTGCCCATCTGGCGGTCCAGATCCTCATAGCTGTCCGGATAATCTTCTTTATAAGGGAAATACATCTGGTCGAAACACATTCCCTTATTAGGCATCCTGGCAATGAGGGTTTTTTCAATGTCATATACATTATAGGAGCCATCCGGCAGCTTCTCCGGTTTGAACCAGCTGGGCCACTGCGCCGTATTTCCATTCGACAGCGTCACATCATACCAGTCCTCGTCTTTTGTATTGTATGTCCTTGCTATATCCAGTACATCTGCCCCTATCAGGTCCAGCACCTGATCTTCAGGCAGTGCCACCTGCTGCACCACATCATATATCCGCGTATGCCCCTCCGTCATTCCCAGGTATTTCTTCAGATTTCCATATGCCATGCCTGAAATGCCTGTACTTACATTGCTTCCCAGATCCATGGGCAGATAATCCGGCTCCTTATGTGCGACAGAAGCCATTACTCTTTCTCTTGATGTCATAAATCCCTTCTCCTTTTCACGATTTATTGTCTAAACGTTTAGATTCCGATGTTTAATCAAGATGGTATACTTCCACCATATCTGACCACCATTCTGCATCGGAGGCTCCGGCCATCTTTTCCTGGCAGGGATCCGTTTCTTTCCACCATCCCTGTGTAGCTTCATCTGCCGCCATCTTCTTCATATCTTCCTCAAAATCTTCCCCGTCATATTCAAAATAAGCAAACAGATATCCGTTCTTCAGGTAGATAGAATAATTACTGATATGGCTGGCTTTTATTGCCGCATTCACTTCCGGCCACGGATTACCGTGCAGTTCTTTATACCGCTCTTCCATCCCCTCTTTTAGCCTGATGACTTGTCCAAATCTTTTCATGCCGTTTTCTCCTTTCCAGCTTTTCCGCTTCTGTTAACACTATTATATTTTATATATTTTTGTTTTCAATATCATTTTCAAAATATAAATCAAAACGTTTAGATATATTGACTTGCCTGATTCTCTATGCTACATTTTAATTATGCAGTAAATGCACAGATCTGCTGAATAGTTACGGAGGAAGTACATATGGCTACTTTAAAAGATATTGCACGTGATGCCGGCGTCTCTATTGCAACTGTCTCCTGCTGCCTGAGCGGAACAAAGCCCGTCAAGGCAGAGACCCGGATGAAAATAATGGATTCAATAGAAAAACTAAAATATATTCCCAACTGGTCTGCCAGAAACCTGAAGTCCTTTACTTCTAATCTGATAGGCGTAGTTCTGACAGATATTGACAACCTCTATCATGCAGAGATCTTTAAAGGAATATCTGCTTACCTGCAGAGTCATGGGTATACGGTGAGTGTAGCTTTTTCAAATAATTCACCTGATATTGAATGTGAAAAGATTGAAGACTTTATCAGCCAAAATGCTGCAGGACTTGTCATCATCAGCTGTCAGCCGCAGAATACTGAATTTTTTCGGAGCCGCATCTTAAATTACCAAATACCGACCGTTTTCGTGGAACGCTCCCCGGAAGACTTATTCGTAAACTTTGTAGGCTTTGACAACTATAAAACAACCTATTTTCTGACTGAATCACTCATAGAAAAAGGATATAACAAGACAGCCCTTGTCTGCGGACCTGTTCATTTCTCATCTGAACAGGACAGCATACGCGGATATAAAGATGCCATGGCCTACAGCGGCCTGCAGAGCACCGAAGATTTGATCTGCTCTACGAACATGTCCAAAGAGGATGCTTTTAAATCTGTCCTGACAGCTGTCTGCACTCAGAAGCCGGATTCGATTATTGCGACATCTGAAAACATCGCGCTGGGCACTATAGAAGCATTGAATACTTATGGTCTGAGTGTTCCCGACAGCGTTCAGATCATAACTTACAGTGAAGAATCCTGGAATAAAGCATCACGTCTCCACGGGGTTATTCACACACAGCGCACAGCCTTCCATCTGGGGATATCTGCATCAGAACTGCTGCTCTCAAATATAAAATCCCCTGCCCTTTTTGAGCCCAGGATCATTACCATGCCGGATCCCGTAGTAAATAATCCTTTAGTTCTCCGGGAGCGTTCTTCACTCAGTGCACCTGTCTCCCAGGCCTGCAGCAGCCGTCTGAAAGTGCTTACAGTAGATCTGGCTACCTCACACTCTGTCTCTCTGCTTTCTGACTACTTTACGAGAAAGACAGGGATAGCCCTGGATTTTGATTTTTATCCTCAGGACAAGATGCTTAAAAGAATATCAGAAACAATAGATACAGAAGACGCCTATGATATCCACATGTATGATATACCATGGCTGAACTATATGGTCCAGAATACATTTGTCGCAGATATCTCTGAATTCGTGCGCGGAAAAACTTTTAAAAAAGACACTATTTTTAAAGAAAATATGGATAACTGCAGGTATGAAGGCAATTATTATGGTATCCCGATCATCGGCGGCTCCCAGATCATGTTCTACAGAAAAGACTTGTTTGAAAACAGGGATATACTGAAATCTTTCCAGAACAAATATCAGATATCGCTGCGTCCTCCCAGGACCTGGACAGAATTCAACGGCACTTCACGTTTTTTCACCAGGAGCTTCAACCCTTCCTCACCCACCAGATACGGAACATCCCTTGCCGGAATCACTGATGAAGAGCTGGCTCCTGAAATCCTCATACGCCTTTGGTCATATGGCGGAGTTCTTTGGGACAGCTATAACCGTCCCTGCCTGAACTCCCCCGAAAACGCCAGGGCCTTTGAAAGTATCCTTGAGACATTGCAGACTACAGGAGGCAATCCTTTCACGACTTCCATAGCTGATACAGTAAAGGAATTCTCAGAAGGAAAAACGGCCATGCTCATTACCTACACAGAGTATGCCGCCCAGATCACAAAGAGTATACAGAATAATATCATCGGGCGCATAGGCTATGAGATACTCCCTGGCCGTTGTCCGGCCAGTATAGGCTGGAATATGGGATTGAATCCGTTTACTAAAAATACGGAAGCCGCTTTTACTTATTTCGACTGGCTAACCCAGCATGATACCAGCTTTTATATGACTATCCTGGACGGCCAGTCACCTGTTATTGCTCCCTACCACAGCCAGGAGCTCCTGAAGCTCTATCCGTGGCTGGGTATTACAGAACGAAGCTTTTCTTTCACCCATAAACGGAACGGCCCCTATAAGAACAACACACTCATTATTCCGCAGAATAAAATAGAGGCTATCCTGTGTAATGTGCTGCGCCAGATATTGACGGAAGGCCTCTCCATCCAGGAAGCTCTTGAACTGAACCAGCAGCGTATGAAGAAGCTTTTTCAGTCCTACGGCTACCCAAAACCTCTGTGCAGATAAAAAAGGGCGTCTCCTTTGGGGGCGCTCACTTAGGGATTTGATAAAACATTCAAATTTTTAGTGACACCTTCAAGCGGGTACAAACAGAAAATGACCATGTAAGAGCAAAGATACTCAAGCATGGTCATTTTTATACATTCGATGCAGGATACTTTTTTGAGATACTGCACTCGTTTATATGCCTCATCATATGAGGAAGGGGATTCTTTGTAATAATCAATTTTTCCATAGAGCAGCTGAGTTAACTCTTGTAACTGCGTGTTAAACAAAATTTTGAGTAGTCTACATTATAATCCTTGCCATCAGCAGCAGTGCAGGCAAATTTTGCCCACACTGAATCTTTCGCTAATTCGCCTTCTTTAAAAACATTACGAACGTATTTTCCAATAACACTGTAATTTCTGTGTTTGGCTTTTGATTCAAGTGATACTCCTCCCATTTCATAATTTATTTTTAAAACACCGTACTTATTGATACCTAAGCAATATCATCACGAGCCTCATAGTTACTGTTCACACGTCACCATTCCGCGACGTGTGAATAGTAACCCGGGAGGGCTTTCTTGATTTCCGGCTCCATGGCCTTTATTAAATCCGTAATGGTCATGCTTTTCTTCAGTTTGATTTTGCCCTTTGTGGACTCTGTTTTTTTGCAAGTTCTGTTTTTAATTCATCCATTTTATCCCTCCATGCACGCAAAAAGAGACAGAAACAATGTCCTGTCTCTCTTTTAAAATATAATGATCATATACGGTATGTATCTTTGCTTTTCAGGATACGCATCCAATCCTGTCTGTCTTTTAAGACCCTCAATATTGTGACACATCCCTCCGCACTGTTTACTATGAAAAATATATTATATGTCTCGAAGGGCTTCATACGGATTTCATGGCCCCTGTACCCTAAGCTGATCCCCCTATAGCCAAATGGGAAATTCTGCAGGATACCCACTTCTTTATCATACTTTTCTAAAAAACGGATAGCAGCCTGGGAGTTCTTCAGTTCTTCCTCCATATAGGCCGCCATCTTCCCCAAATCCTCCATGGCCTCTATCGTTTCCAGTATTTTATACTGCATTGTGCCGAAACCTCTCCATTAGTTTTTTCATAGCCTCTTCGTGCGGTACAACTCTTCCATTCTCCATATCATCAATACCTTTATCCAGTTCTTTGTATAATTTTTTTTCCTGGATATCCTCCTGCCGTTCTGCCAATGATGCCATAAAATTCACCTGCTTTCCAAAATAAATGATCCCTTCTTTTCTCACTCTATTATAGTATATCCTTTTTCAAAAAACAATCCTGTCTTTCTTTTTTAGTTATGGCGTTTAGGCGTTACTGTTCACTCCGTGACCAGCAACAATAAATATTTACTCCTTCAAACCGTACTTAAAGGAGATTTAAAACGGCATAGCCGCTGTTAACGACTATGCCGAATTTTTCAAGGGAATAAAACACCTTTTGTTTAACCCCTTGGATGGGCTTTTGCATATACTGATTTGATCTTACTGAATCCCAGATTCATATAGACCTGTGTCGTGGAGATATCCGAGTGGCCGAGCATCTCCTGCACTGACTTTAAGTCTGCCCCATTCTGCACCAGATGTGCCGCAAATGAATGGCGAAGTGTATGAGGTGTGATATCTGCCGTAATATGAGCTTTTACTGCATACTGCTTGATCAGTTTCCAGAATCCCTGACGGCTCATGGGAGAGCCTGAACAATTTGTAAACAGGTACTCACTCTCCTGGCCCTTCAGCAGAAATTTCCTTGCGTCTGTCTTGTATTTTCCCACAGCCTCTTTTGCCGCATTTCCGAAGGGGATCACTCTCTCTTTTTCTTCGTCCCTGCACACTACATACCCAAAATCCAGATTCAGGTCATCTTCTTTCACACTGATCAATTCTGTCACGCGCATGCCTGTGGCATAGAGAAGCTCAAGCATCGCTTTATCTCTGAGACCCTTTGGAGTATGGCAGTCAGGCTGGTCCAAAAGCAGAGCCGCTTCTTCCGCTGAGAGAATCTCCGGTGATTTCTTCTCCACATGGGGAGCCTTAAGATCCGCCGCCGGGTCTTCCTGCATCCTCCCCTGTCCGTATTCAAACCTGAAAAAAGCCCTCATAGAGGCTATATTCCTTGAAACTGTTGAGGCGGAAAACCCCTCTCTCTCCAGATAGAGAATGTAGGAATTCAGATTCGTGGCCGTCACATCCTGAATACGCTCCACTCCCTTTTCTTCTAAAAAAACGCTCAGCTTCTTTAAATCCCGCTGATATGACATAATTGTGCTTGCCGATGCATTTTTGACTTTCATCAGATAATTGATAAATTCCGGTATTGTATTCTCCATAAGCCTGCTCCTTTAAGTCTCCCATTCTTACTTTCAGGATCGCTTCTCCCCCCATGACTCAAAGCGCCTCTGTCCCAGGGAAACTTTTCAGGTTACTGTGAACATGGTAAACAGTAAGCTTTTAAGGCCTCCGACGGACAAAGAAAATCAAGGATACATATAAGTCCCTTGATTTTCCTGACTCGTTCAATATAGTACTATTATATAGGCAATATGGCATAAAATCAAATGGCATTTTTAACTAAATTTCAGCAAGTCGACAAATTCCACCACATGGGCGTTTTCCTGTTTTCATCAATACTATATCTTGTTAAAAAATCTTTCCATTTTCTCAGAAGATATTGAGCAGCTGCCGTAAAACCCACGGATTTACATAGCTTTCCGTCAAAATACCCAAAACAAACAGCAGCAGACAAATTCCGGCAGCAGCCGTATAATCATTGTCCCACTGAAGCCCGGTCACCAGCTTTCCTCTCTGGTATTTCTCGCGCCCCTTCTGGCAGACAAAATAGAGAAATATCAAAATAACTGGAAGATAGATCAGGTTCTGAGGCAGCATGGCGCCAAGGCAGAAGAGAAGCCCTGAGAGGCCCATCTTCATTACAGCCACTGTCATCACAATGCCCGCTGAGAGACCCATCCAGGCCCCATATATAAGAGCCGCCGGCAGCCCCACGGCCGTATACCCCAGCGCCCACAGCAGCACCAGCCATTTTACCCTTCTAAACAGCAGGAAAAAGAACAGCGCGCCAGAATCAATTTGGAGGTATTTGTACTGGCTGATATAATATGTACTGAGTATCCCCGCCTGGCTGATATCCTCCTTCCCCCAAAGGTTCACTCCCAGGATACCTGTCAGGAATCCCGCTGCAAAAAGGCCTCCCAGCAGCCAGAGCGTCTTTTTCTGCAAATGCAAATTCTTCATTCCCGTATCCCCCGGGACATTCTTTATTTATTCATATGATTCACATTTGCGAAACAGTACACCCCCCGCACTTTTCTCGTTTTAATATCAGCGGTACAGCGTGTAATCCTGCATCTCCCGCAGAAATCCTGCATTCCCCAGGAGTGCTCCCAGTTCTTTTGGATATTCTTTTATAGTCAGACGCCTCTTCTCAGGAAACAGGCTTTTATTTTTAAAATCTCTTGCCAGTTCATTTATGACGTCCTCTATCCCGTCTTCTGTATATGTTTCCAGGACTTTTCCCTGTCTTTTCAGCACAGCGGCAGGTTTCCCGCCTTTTAAAGCGACAGCCGTACCCGGCACCCCCAGAAAGCTCTTTCCTTCAGGGTGTTCGGTCACCTTCCCCCATATCAGAGCGGGGTCGGTTCCGTTCAGCCATATGGCTCCGTCGGACGGTTCTCTGAGCGCTGCTGTCAGTGCGTCATATTCCTCACTTCTGATAAACTGTGCCCCCGACATGCCCGCCACAAAATATCCTCTTCTGATCTTCCCCGTATATTCCCATATTCTCAGAATATCAAGCGCCTTCTTCCAGCTTATGTCTCCCGCTTCCTCCCCTGCTGCTGTTCCCATATATGGGCATGCTTCTCTCTCTGACATTGATTTACGAAAAGTCTCTCTGCAGAGGATACCGTTTTCTTTTAAAAATATTTCCAGCCATTCCTCCATGCCCTTCTTTATTACAGGACGGACTATATCCCATCTCCCGGCTGAGAGCAGCATCACCCTGGCATTCACTCTCTGCCTGGCAGTTGCTTTCTTTACCTTGTCCCTGTTCTGCCACTGCCTCACCGGAACAAAGCTGTCAGCGCAGACCAGGCCTTTTTCCGCCAGTGAAAGAAGGACCTGCTGGGCGCTGGATTCCTTTGGGATATCCGTGAGAGATCTCAGGAAGCTGGCTCCTCTTTTTCTAAGCTCCTGATAAATGAGCTTTTCATCTCCTTCCAGATATCCTGCATCGGTCGGCTGGGCATCCCAGTCAATATCCTCATAGCGGCAAAAACTCAGACAGCCTCCCGGCAGCATCTGCCAAAAATAATCCCCCTGGGCCAGAAGAGTGTCAAGCTGCTTCTCTGAATAGTTCTTCACCCTTCTCGGCAGAAGAACCGACTCCCAGAAGCCAACCGGATAGCTTCTCCCGCAGTATTCCTCAAGCACGGCCCCAAGCTGCTCTGTAGAGGGCGCATGTATATGGCTTTTGTCTGCCGCATAGGCTGCATAATTCTCCGGAGGACAGGTGGAGGTCTGCATGCGCAGACTCCTTATGGAATTAGCCCTGGCGCGTTCATACAGCCTGCCATGGTAATAGATTCCTTCATCCAGAACTGCGTCCTTCAAACTGCACAGCCCATCCAGCACCTCTTTTGTTTCCTTTTCCGAAAAGAAGTACCGTTCCCGGATTTCTCCCTCTGTCTGCCCTCCCCTGTAATAAAGCATTCTCCGGACAATATGCATTCCCGCCCTGATATCTTTGCCCTCCAGCGCGCGCTCATACTCCTGCCTGTGTTCTTCAGCGATCCATATACCCGGCTCCAGATAGGCGGCAAGTCCTTTTTCCGCCAGACCTTCCAGCCATTCCACCGGTACGGGCACTTCTCCCGCCATAAAGTCTCCTTCCATCATGAGAAGCGCATGAAGCCCATCTTCGTCCTCCGGAAGCTTCTTCCTCTCCCACTTCTTAGCCAGTTCTTCCCGGGAAGGCTTCACCATCTCAGCCTGTGACAGCTCTTCATACGCCGTTTTGCGCATATCAGGCGTGACAGGCGAATATTCATACATTTCCGCTGCCTCCGCCTGCCATTGGAACGGCAGGGACATGGGCGACGGAGTGTCCAAATACATCTCTTTTACTCGTATGCGTCCCGAACGTATATCCTTTAAGACACTGATCACGCCGTCAATATCCCACTGGTCCTCCAGGCATTCTCTCCTTGTCTCTCTGATCAGCGGGTGGTTCTTTTCACCGGATAGCATCCCCTGCAGCTGTGCACTTTTCAGACGCTGCATCCACAGTGGCTGCCGCCCTCCCTGCTTCATGCCCATCATCAGCGCCCTGGCCGCATTATAGCGGAACGTCATATTAAAAAGAGGCGTCACAGGAAGCATCGCTTCCAGCAATACTCTGACTCTCTCCGGCTCTATCTGGTACAGCAGTCCCTCTGGAAGCTTCTCCCCGTCGTAGGGATAGAGCAGAATACCATCCTCATCATCCACGCTCCCCACATCACGCCCTGTAATGGCCCATGCCGCATGCCTGGCCAGCAGAGACAGGGGTGCATTGACCTGCCTCCCGAACATGGCATGTATCATGACCTGATGGCTTCCCGTACTGTCCCTGTAATGCTCAATCAGAACTGTCCTGTCATCAGGCAGCCCCTCTGCCGCCCCTATCTGCCTCTGCAGGAATCCTGCCGCGTTCATGGCCGCAGCCTCATCCATCCCAAGCCGTTCCAGTTCTTCTGTCAGTCTCTTATCTTCCCAGGCCTTCTCAAGCAGACCTAACATCTTTCCAAATGCCAGGCTTGTCTTCAGCGTGCGTCCTCTCGTCTCGCCCTTCCAGAAGGGGAGCCTGGCCCCTTGCACCGGGGCCTGAGTGACTACAACTGTATCCCTGTCCTGGCGCACTATGCGCCAGGCAAAGGAGCCCAGCATGAACCTGTCTCCTATCTGGGATTCATATACAAATTCTTCATCCAGTTCCCCCAGAATGACTCCGTCTTCCGTTTTAGCCGTATACAGGCCTTTATCAGGTATTGTCCCACCCGCTGCCACTGCAAGCATCCTGCTGTAGGCATCTCCTGCCACCCTGTCGTGTATCCTGTCATACAGCACCCGAGGACGCGCGGGAATCTCACGGCTGTGCTCATAGTCACCCGACAGCATGCCCAGCACATCTCTCACATCATCTCTTTTGACATCCCTGAAGGAGTATGTCCCTGACAGAACCTCCATCACATCATCCACGCTGTATCCGTCTGTGGCAGCCATGGAAACAAGATGCTGGGCCAAAACGTCCAGACACATCCTGGGAGGCTTTGTGTGCTCCACTCCGCCCTGTCTTGCCGCCTCCGCCGTCATTGCGCAGTACACAGTCTCCAGGGCCGTCCTGGGGTACATATACATCACACTCACTCTGTCCGGCCTGTGTCCGGCTCTTCCCAGGCGCTGCATTGTACTTGATACTGTACGCGGGCAGCCGACCTGCAGCACCAGCTCCACGTCTCCCACATCAATCCCCAGCTCCATGGAGGAAGTGGCACACAGAAGCCGCAGGCTGCCGTCCCTCAGCTCCTGCTCTGCCTTTAAACGCTGTTCTTTTGAGAGGCTCCCGTGATGGACTCTGGCAAAACCATCGCCGCCCAGCTGATTTACATAGTAGGCCAGTTTTTCAGCATACCTGCGCCCCTCAGAAAAAGCAATAACGCTTCTGTAGGGCTGGCACTGGCGGTATACGGCAACACCAAGCTCCTCCCACACAGGGTCCTTTCTCCTGCCCTGGGCCGGAGCAGTCCCCACCACTTCAATCCTGATCTCCTTTTTCATTTTAGGTGCGCAGATGACAGCCGGTTCCGGGGCCAGATATTCTGCCGCCAGCTCCAGCGGCTCTATGGTGGCGGAGAGGCCGATACGCTGCAGCTCATGGCCGCAGAGTTTGTCCAGCCTGGCTATGGACAGCATCAGGTGTGCACCCCTCTTTGTATCAATAAGAGCATGCAGTTCATCCAGGATCACCGCTTTCGCTGTTTTTAAAATGGAACACCCCGACTTAGAAGTCAGCATCAGAAACAGGGATTCAGGTGTAGTGATCAGTATGTGGGGCGGATGTTTAATCATCCTCTGCCTGTCTTTCTGTGGCGTATCTCCCGTTCGCAGCCCCACCCGGATCATATCCTCACCATCTCCTCCTGATATGCCTTCCAGAGGCCTGTTCAGGTTCTCCCTGATATCTCCTGCCAGTGATTTCAGAGGTGAGATATAGATGAGATACAGTTCCTCCTTAAGCATCCCCTGCCGTCCCAGTTCATTCAGCCTGTCTATAAAGACCAGAAATGCAGAAAGAGTCTTTCCTGTTCCTGTGGGGGCACTTACCAGCACATGCTTCCCCGCCGCTATAGCAGGCCATGCAGTCTTCTGTACTTCCGTAGGCTCACCGAATGTCCTCTTAAACCATCCTGACGCGGACGGGGAAAAAAGCTTTAGTATATCCTCTCTCATATACACCTCCAAAATTTCATTTACTGTAACTGTTTGGCACCCTCAGATATACTGCAGTCATATATCAGGCAATAGCCGGAATATATTGTCATAACTATATTCTTTGAGGCCGCCATGCAGACAATCCTCCAAAAAACTCTTAAGGACACAATGTACTACGGGAAAATCCCTGTATTTATCTATAACATCAACTATCCATTCTTCAAATCCACATGCAGCAAAGCTCCCTCTCAGCGCATTAATAACTATTACGCATATACTGCAAGACAGACTGAATCTTACTGCCGTACTGTCCTCTATCCCCAGGCTGCGGACAGCGCCAGATATATCCCTGAGAATAATCCATCTTTTAACAGCTTTACTTTAGACGTTAACTATAAGATTACTTATAATGCCGGGTGCATCACAAGTCTTTACCTGGAAAAATACACATATATGGGAGGTGCGCATGGTGAGACAGTCCGCACCTCTGATACCTGGGATTTTAAAACAGGAAGAAGGCTGTCCCTGGGAAATTTTTATCCCCTCTCAGCAGCTTCCCGCCAGCGGCTTTTCATGAATATCGGCGGGCAGATCGCAGAGAGACAGAAAGCTTCTCCTTCTTCCTTTTTTGATGATTATATTTCTCTTCTGCAGAAAACTTTTAATCCCAAGAACTACTATCTGACTCCGGAGGGCTTTGTCATTTATTATCAGCAGTACGATATAGCGCCGTATGCCGCCGGTCTGCCGGAATTTTTATTTCCGTGAGCAGCGGGCCAGGTGAACATGCCTGCATGTGCATTTGACGGCTGCCGCAGGGATCAAAAAAGAACCCCTGGCGCCGTATAAATATTAAATTATACGGCTTCCAAGAGTTCTTATAAGTACTATCCCTTTATTTGGCGTAGTCAACTGCTCTGCTTTCGCGGATCACGCTGACTTTGATCTGTCCCGGATATTCCAGCTCAGCTTCAATCTGTTTTGAAATATCTCTTGCCAGCAATACCATATCTGCATCGCTGACCTGATCAGGAACAACCATTACCCGGATCTCACGGCCTGCCTGAATAGCAAAAGACTTGTCTACTCCCTTGAAGGAGTTTGTGATATCTTCTAACTGTTTTAATCGATTCGTATATGTTTCCAGAGTTTCCCTTCTGGCTCCAGGACGGGCGGCAGAAATTGTATCCGCAGCCTGTACAATACATGCAATCAGGGATTCTGGTTCTACATCGCCATGGTGTGCTTCCACAGCATTAATGATAAGCGCTGACTCTTTATACTTCTTACAAAGGTCTGCACCAATCTGTATGTGGGAGCCTTCCATCTCATGGTCAATGGATTTACCAATGTCATGCAGCAGTCCGGCACGTTTTGCCAATTTGACATCTACGCCGATCTCGCCTGCCAGCAGACCAGATAACTGGGCCACTTCTATGGAATGTTTCAAGGCATTCTGACCATAACTGGTCCTGAATTTCATTCTACCTAATAAACGGACTAACTCAGGATGGATACCATGTACCCCTACCTCTAATGTTGCCGCTTCCCCCTCTTCCCGGATCATGGTCTCAACTTCCCTCTGGGCTTTCTCAACCATTTCTTCGATTCTTGCCGGGTGAATACGTCCGTCTACGATCAATTTTTCAAGTGCAATTCTGGCTACTTCTCTTCTGATTGGTTCAAAACCGGATAAGATAACTGCTTCCGGTGTATCATCGATAATCAAATCCACACCTGTCAGAGTTTCCAGGGTACGAATATTTCTTCCTTCCCTGCCAATGATTCTACCCTTCATTTCATCATTGGGAAGCTGTACCACGGAAATCGTAGTTTCCGCCACATGGTCCGCCGCACATTTCTGAATGGCTGTGACCACGTACTCTTTTGCTTTTTTGTTAGCGTCTTCTTTTGCCCTGCTTTCAAGTTCTTTATATAACTTGGCAGTGTCTTGCTTTACTTCGTCTTCAACAGTTTTTAAAAGATAATCTTTTGCTTGTTCGGAGGTTAGGCCTGAAATTCTCTCCAGTTCCTGTACTCTTTCTTCACTTAATCTTTCTACTTCCTTGCTTTTTCTCTTTAATTCCTCTTCTTTTGCTGATAATCCTGCTTCACGTTTTTCCATTGAATCCGCTTTTTTATCAATTGATTCTTCTTTTGATAAAACACGCTTTTCATAACGCTGCAGCTCTGCCCTACGCTCTCTCGTTTCCTTGTCCAACTCATTCTTAGTCTTTAAGGATTCTTCTTTAACCTCAAGCAGTGCTTCACGCTTTTTAGTCTCCGCAGTCTTTAAGGCATCATCTATTATTTTTCTGGCTTTTTCTTCTGCGCTGCCGATCTTCTCTTCCACTATCTTCTTCCGATAGGCAACCGCTGCAAACCACGTAATAATAGCTACGACCAGAGTGATTACAACAAAAATAACTATTGTTATTGCATCCGGCACAGGAGCACCTCCTTATTTAATTTTCATTGTACAAATACAACACTTTGATTTTATCGTGTTTTGGTTATATTGTCAAGTGAATTCACCTGTTCCGCCATATATTTCATGCAGATTCATTACAATTCACAAATATCCCCGTCATCTGTCCCTGAGTGCTTTCATAACTGCCGGCGATGAAAATCCCTTTCTCATGAGAAACCCGTACATCTTTCTCTGGGCAGCCGCATCCGCATTCTCTCTGTCATAATGCTTTTTGTCAAGCCACTCCCTGATCAGGTCATCCTCTGCCGCCAGTTCCTGTCCTGTGAAGGCATTTTCTATCTTGTCACCTGATATGCCTTTCCTCTGCAGTTCCATCTCGATCTGCCTGCGGCTCTTCTTTTCTTTGTTATATTCTATGTACATGTCCGCATAGCGCTCATCATCCAGATAGCGCTTCTGTATGAGCCATTCGATGGTACTCTCTATAACTTCCTTCGGATATTCCCCCTGCTGCAGCTTCATCCTCAGCTGCGCCTCTGTCTTGTCCGCCGACTCCAGAAGATGCATACATCTCAGCCTGGCACGCTTATACAGCACTTCCCCCAGTATCTCATCATAAGCCTGCTCTGAGAGTTCGCAATCCTTCTCTATTCCATAACGGGACAGCTCGCCCCTGTATAACACAAAGGCAAGCTGTCCTTCAATAAATACTCTGTATTTTCCTCCCGTACCACGGCCTTTTCCGGCTGAAACGGGAATTATGTCTGTTACGGTCATTCTTTATCTCCAGCCTGGGCTGCTGCTGTCTCAGCTGCCGGCGCTGCCTCCCCGGATATATCACTGTCCTTCCGGGCCTCTGTCTTTTTGTCCTTCTCTTCCTCAGCTGCCGCTTCGGCTCCCTCTATCATACCGTAGTGTTCTCTGACTTTCAGCTCCACTTCTTCCATGATGTCAGGATTCTCTCTGAGATATGCCTTGGCATTTTCACGCCCCTGGCCGATCTTGGCATCATTATAGGCATACCATGCACCGCTCTTATTGATGATCCCCAGGTTTGCCGCCAAGTCAAGCACATCCCCCTCTTTGGAAATCCCCTGGCCGAACATGATATCAAATTCCGCTTCTTTAAACGGCGGCGCGATCTTATTTTTTACAACCTTGATCCTTGTATGGTTTCCGACCATCTCCCCGCCCTGCTTCAGTGTCTCGACCCTGCGCACATCCATACGGATGGACGAATAGAACTTCAGGGCGCGTCCGCCTGTAGTCGTCTCCGGATTTCCAAACATAACGCCCACTTTCTCACGGAGCTGGTTGATAAAGATCACGATACAGTTGGATTTACTGATTACAGATGTCAGCTTTCTCAGAGCCTGAGACATCAGCCTTGCCTGAAGTCCCACATGGGCGTCTCCCATCTCACCATCGATCTCTGCCTTCGGCACAAGCGCTGCAACAGAGTCCACGATAATGATATCCACAGCTCCGGAACGCACCAGCGTCTCTGTGATTTCCAGCGCCTGCTCGCCGCTGTCAGGCTGTGAGATATAGAGCTCGTCTATATTTACTCCGATATTCTTGGCATATGCAGGGTCCAGCGCATGCTCTGCATCGATAAAGCCTGCGATCCCGCCCCTCTTCTGCACTTCAGCGACCATGTGCAGGGCAACTGTCGTCTTACCGCTTGACTCAGGACCGTAGACCTCTATGATCCTGCCCTTTGGTATGCCCCCCAGCCCCAGAGCAATGTCCAGGCTCAATGAACCTGTTGGGACTGTCTCCACATTCATGTTCTTTCCTGCTTCACCCAGCTTCATGACGGAACCTTTTCCGTACTGTCTCTCAATATGTGAAAGCGCTGCATCCAGCGCCTTTAATTTATCATCCTGCTGTCCTGGTTTCATTTTACTTTCCTGTGCCATCTTCATTCTCCTTCTACAATTCCTTCCGCCTCTTTTTTTGCAAACCTATGTTCGTTCCTCTGGTAATATATTAGTATAAAACCTCAAAATAGTCAACCTGTTATTTTTATTTTTCGAAAATATTTTCGATTTTATCTAAAGCGCTTCCGTTCCCCTGCCGCGCTCTGCATCTATTATATATTTGAATATACTTATTGTCAATCATAATCAATTTGTGCACTTCATAACCACTTTCGTTCCGCACGCGCAGCTGCGCATCCACCCTAAAAGAACAAAAAAGCGCGCTGTGAAGTATAAACACTTCACATGCACGCTTTTACTGCTTTACTTTCATATCATAAAACAAATTCCTACTGTGATTCCACCCCTGTGTCCACACCTGTGTTAGACACGATCTGGCTGCTTATAGACTGGACAGTAGCTGACGGTGTGTAGGCCTCCTGTCCGTACAGGAACGCATGGAGCTCTTTTACATTCTCGGCAAGATTGATAGGTACGACCACATCTCCTGCCTCATTGTTCTGAGTTGTCTTCTGAAGCGGGAATCCTGTTGTCTCTCCCATATTAAAGCTGGTGATATCCTTGAGCATGTCCATCATATCTGACACATCCAGGTTCGTATACACCATGGGCAGCAGCTTATCAAGCGCAGAGTTAAGGGTAAGGAGGTCTGCGGATTTAGCCTTGGACATAAGCTGCTCAAGAACCTTGCGCTGACGCTCTGTACGCTCGTAATCCAGGCCTATATAGCGGATACGGCAGTATGCCAGCGCCTGCATTCCGTTTAAGTGCTGCATGCCGGGTCCCGGCACGTCGTCACACTCTTTTCCAAGCACATCGCGGCCTTCCACAAGATAACCATTCAGCCATTTTACTTCACCCTCTGTAAGCTCCAGGTCAATTCCCCCGAAGATATCCACAGCCTCAACAATGGCATTAAAGTCAACTGTGATAAACTGTGTGATATTCAGATCCAGATTCTTGTTGAGGACATTCAGGGACTGCTGTGCTCCGCCCGCGCCATATACCTCTGTTACCTTCTGGAACCTTCCGTTTGTATTGTCCAGGTAACTGTCCCTGTAGACAGATGCCAGTTTTATTTCCTTCGTATCATTGTTGATGCTGCACAGCATGATCGTGTCACTGTTTGTACCTGACTTAAGATCGCCTGTCCTGGAATCCACTCCGAAGAAAGCATATGTTGTGTATCCCTTCATCTGCTGTACTACTCCCTGGTCAATATCCTGATTGACAACTACGTCTGTGGGATTAAACTCCGCCTTCTGGATCTTGTTGTACTTCACCCAGAGGAAGAGGAATGCCGCTGCTATCAGCAGTACCAATATCTCAAGCACAAACAGCCATATTCTCTTTTTCTTGCGCTTACTCTTCTTTTTGTTCCTGCCTTGACTATAATCTGCCCTCTGTCCCTGCATATTACCGCCATACGGCTGTCCATAATTCTGGTTTCCCTGAGCTGTTCTTCTGGGCTGCGGTCCTCCATAATTCCCGTATGCCTGGCCATTTCCATATTGCTGGCTGCCCTGGGCGCCCTGACCCTGGCTGCGGCTTTTTCTCTGATTCTGCTGTGGCTGGCTGTTCATAAAAGGATCGTCATTCCGGTAATCCTGGTCTTTCCGACTTCTTTTGGATTCTCTTTCTTCTCTCATGTTTCTTCCTGTAAACCTTTACCCTTTCTGTTATATTTTTTCTACAACTTCTCCGCGTTTTTTGTATATGCTCCCAGCCGGCACGACCTCACGCACCATAGAAAGCGGATAGATATTGCTGTGCGGCCCGATGACTGTACCCGGATTCAGTACAGAACCGCATCCGACCTCAACTTCATCTCCCAGCATGGCCCCAAATTTTTTAAGGCCTGTCTCTATCCTGTCCGCGCCCTCTTTTACAGTCACGAGGGTCTTGTCTGATTTCACATTTGATGTAATTGAACCTGCGCCCATGTGAGACTTATATCCAAGTATGGAATCTCCCACATAATTATAGTGCGGCACCTGGACCTTATTAAATAATACCACATTTTTCAGCTCAGTGGAATTCCCCACCACAGCTCCTTTTCCTACGACGGCGCTGCCTCTGATAAAAGCGCAGTGGCGTATCTCAGCTTCCTCATCGATGATCGCAGGTCCATTTATATATGCCGTAGGCGCTACCTTTGCTGATTTTGCCACCCACACATCTTCCCCCCGCTTCTCATACTTCTCTTCGGGAAGTCTGCTTCCCAGCTCCAGGATAAATGAACTGATCTTTGGAAGCGCCTCCCAGGGATATTCCAGATCCCGGAAAAGCTCCTTCGCGATAGTCTCATCCAGATTGTAGAGATTTGCTATCTTACAAGATTCCATCTTATTTTACACTCCTTTGTTTGTAAAAGGCTGCCGCCGCATCAAAATATGACCTCAGCGCATACTGGTAATTAGTTCCTAAAACCGCCTGAGTCCTGCTCTGGATGAAATCCCGAAGCTTTGTCATATATTCATCCGAAGTGATCGTCCCCTCAGCCACATAAGTCAGCCCTTTCTCCCAGCTGGCGGTCAGCTCCGGGTTCAGCAGGGAACGGATTGAAGCATTTACAACATCAAAAATCATCTCGCCCAGCAATGTGGGGGTGAGAATCTGTGTTTTCTTATTCAGTGCAATATATTTATTTCCAATAAGCTTTTTCAATATTTCTGCCCTTGTGGCACTTGTTCCGATTCCGCTGCCCTTAATCTGGGCCCTCAGCTCTTCATCTTCAATGAGCTGGCCTGCATTTTCCATAGCCAGTATGATTGAACCGGAATTATATCTTTTAGGAGGAGATGTCTCCCCTTCCTTGATGGAAAGCTCCTTCACATCAAGCACAGCGCCCTTTTTTAACTTTTTCAGCGCTTCAATAAAATCTGTATCACAGCCTGTCTCCTCCTCCTGGGAAGGATCTTCCCCTTTCTTAGAGGCCTGCTGGGGCATACCTGCCACCTTCAGATAACCTTCTGAGACCAGAACTTTAAAAGAAGAGAAAAACTTCTCAGTCCCCATCCTTGTCACCAGACTGACTTTCTGGTAAACAGCCGGCGGGTAAAAGATGCTCAGAAACCTGCGCACAATAGCCTCATAAACGCCCGCAGCCGTAGAGGATACGGACCGGAGCGCTGAAAATCCCTGCCCTGTGGGCACTATGGCATAGTGGTCTGTGATCTGTTTGTCATTTACATATCTGGTCCCGGCGATTTTTTTCCATTTATCGCCCTCCATGATCTCCCGGGCAAATTCAGCACCCGGCGCAAAATTTTTAAGCCCTCCGATATTTTTATGGATCTCTTTCGCTGCTGCTGTAGAAAGCACCCTGGCGTCAGTCCTGGGATATGTCACCAGCTTTTTTTCATACAGCTCCTGCACGATTTTCAGAGTTTCATCAGGGCTTATCTTGTACATTCTGGAACAGTCATTCTGCAGCTCAGCCAGATTATAGAGCAGAGGAGGATTCTTATTCTCTTTTTTTCTTTCAATAGAATCCACCGCCGCTGTAAGCGGCTTTGTTTCACTTAGTCTCTCTATAAGCTCCTGGGCGTCTTTTTTCTCTTTAAATCCGTTTTCTTTATAAAGCTTCGGGGAAAGATAATAGGCGGAGCCCTCTACAGCCCTGAATTCCCCGTCAAAATCACGGCCATTATAATGAATCGTATTGAGCACCCTGTAGAACGGTGTCTTAACAAACTGCCTTATCTCCCTGTCTCTTCTGACGATCATGCCCAGAACACACGTCATGACCCGCCCTACGGACACTACAGTGTATTTTGTGTGCAGATAATTGGAAATTGCATTTCCATATTTCAGTGACAGAAGCCTTGAGAAATTAATCCCCATCAGATAATCCTCTTTTGCTCTCAGATAAGCTGCATCCGACAGATTATCATAGGCTGACAGATCCTTCGCAGTCTCTATTCCCCGCAGGATCTCCTCCTCTGTCTGGGAGTCTATCCAGACCCTCTTCTGCTTTTTCCCCTTCACATGGGATTCCTGGGCCACCAGACGGTAGATATACTCTCCTTCCCGTCCCGAGTCAGTACAGACATAGATCGTATCAATATCTTCCCTGTTCAGCAGGCCGCTGACTATCTTAAACTGCTTGCTGACAGAGCCTATCACTTCATATTTGAACTCATCAGGTATGAAGGGAAGTGTGGATAAGCTCCATTTTTTAAATTTGGGGTCGTAGACCTCCGGATAGCTCATCGTCACCAGATGCCCTACGCACCATGTGACGACTGCCGTATCTCCTTCGAGATACCCGTCATGCCTCGACGTATTTATCTTCAAAGCCTTTGCGAACTCCTGCGCTACGCTCGGCTTCTCAGCTATGTATAATGCTTTAGACATTCAATAATCCTTTCAGAAACTTAAGGTATACAGCTTTTAGCTATAAAAAGTTGCACAAACAGATTATACCGAAATACTACCTGTTTATGCAACCCTTTTCTGAGATTATTTTTAGTAACCAGTCCAGAACTTATTTATTACTTATATATAACTTATTTTTTTGTGATGTAGCCCTGTGCCTTTAAGAGTTCGGCACAAAGAACTGCTCCGCCTGCTGCTCCGCGGACTGTATTGTGGGATAAACCGACAAATTTATAATCGTATACCGTATCTTCTCTGAGGCGTCCGATGGACACTCCCATTCCGTTTTCATAGTCCACATCTGCTTTTACCTGAGGACGGTTATCTTCTTCCATATAGCGCATAAACTGCTTCGGAGCACTTGGAAGTTCAAGTTCCTGAGGAAGTCCGCTGAATTCTTCAAGTTTCCGGATCAGTTCTTCCTTAGAAGGTTTCTTTCTGAATTTAACAAATACTGCAGCTGTATGTCCGTTTAATACAGGAACACGGATACACTGGCAGGTGATGACAGGAGATTCTGCTTTTTTGATAACTCCATCCTCGATCTTGCCCCACAGCCTTAAAGGCTCCTGCTCGCTCTTCTCTTCTTCCCCGCCGATATACGGGATGATATTTTCAACCATTTCAGGCCAGTCTTTAAAAGTTTTGCCGGCTCCTGAGATAGCCTGGTATGTAGTGGCAACTACTTCATAGGGTTCAAATTCTTTCCAGGCTGTCAGCACAGGTGCATAACTCTGGATGGAACAGTTTGGCTTTACAGCGATAAAGCCTCTTGTTGTGCCAAGGCGTTCCTTCTGGAACTTGATAACTTCAAAATGTTCAGGATTCACTTCCGGGATGACCATAGGCACATCTGGTGTCCATCTGTGTGCGCTGTTGTTTGACACTACAGGTGTCTCAGTCTTTGCATAAGCCTCCTCAATAGCCTTTATCTCATCCTTTGTCATATCTACAGCGGAAAAGACAAAGTCAACGCTCTCTGCCACTTTTTCCACTTCATTCACATTCATAACGATCAGATTCTTAACTGCTTCCGGCATGGGGGTGTCCATTTTCCAGCGCCCGCCTACAGCTTCTTCATATGTCTTCCCTGCACTTCTTGGGCTGGCCGCCACTGTAACGACCTCAAACCATGGATGGTTCTCAAGAAGAGAGATAAAACGCTGGCCTACCATGCCAGTTGCTCCCAGAATACCTACTCTTAATTTTTCACTCATTTTCAAATCTCCTCACTTTCTTTAAATACGCTCTGCGTATTTGCAGCGAAGCGCGCATGCATCTTGTCTTTGTGCAGCGTACATTTGTCGCCCATGAACAATATACTATAACATCTGCGTCAAAAAATCAAGTTTTTTTTAGTTTTTTAGCAAATAATCTTTTTCCAGGGCGATCACCTGCTTCATGGCTTCTTCTCCGGGAGCCCCGACCGTAGTCCTTTTCTCCACACATGTCTTCAGGCTGATAGCCTCGTAAATATCCTCCTCAAATACAGGACTGATGGCCTTATATTCCTCCAGGCTCATATCATCCAGAGATATCCCCTTCTCAATGCAGTACAGTACAAGCCGGCCCACAATACCATGTGCATCCCTGAAAGGCACGCCGTGGTTTACAAGATAATCTGCTGCATCTGTGGCATTTGTAAATCCATTCTTCGCACTTGCCTCCATGACCTCTTTATTAAACCGCACAGTAGATACCATGCCGTTAAACAGGGCGATACAGCCTTTTACAGTATCTATTGCATCAAAGGTCAGCTCTTTATCCTCCTGCATATCCTTATTATATGCCAGCGGGATACCCTTCATTGTAGTGAGCATAGAAACAAGGGCTCCGTAGACACGTCCTGTCTTTCCCCTCACCAGCTCTGCGATATCCGGGTTTTTCTTCTGGGGCATGATGCTGCTTCCTGTGCTGTAAGCGTCATCCAGCTCTACAAACCTGTATTCATTGCTGTTCCAGATGATTATTTCTTCACAGAAACGGCTTAAGTGCATCATGACCGTAGACAGGGCGCTTAAGAGTTCAATCAGGTAATCCCTGTCTGCCACTGAATCCATACTGTTTAAGGTAGGTCCGTCAAACTCCAGAAGCTTTGCAGTGTATTCCCTGTCCAGAGGGTATGTGGTGCCTGCCAGGGCTCCGGATCCAAGCGGGCAGTAATTCATCCTCTTGTAAATATCAAAGAGACGCTGCCTGTCTCTTTTAAACATCTCAAAGTAGGCGCCCATATGATGGGCAAGCGTAATTGGCTGGGCCTTCTGCAGATGCGTAAAGCCCGGCATATATGTACCTGTATTTTCTTCCATTATGGAAAGCAGGGTTGTAAGAAGCCCCTTCAGCAGGCCGTCTGTCTCCACGATCTCATCTCTGATATACAGCTTCATGTCCAGGGCCACCTGGTCATTGCGGCTCCTGCCTGTATGCAGCTTCTTTCCCGCATCCCCTATCCTGTCTATCAGGTTCGCTTCAACAAAGCTGTGGATATCTTCATATTCATCTGTGATCTCAAGCCTGCCCTCTTCCACATCGGAGAGTATCCCTTCAAGACCGCCCAGAATCTGATCTCTTTCTTCTTCTGTCAGTATCCCCTGCGCCGAGAGCATCTTCACATGCGCCTGGCTTCCCTCAATGTCCTGACGGTAGAATTTCCTGTCAAAAGAGATTGATGCATTAAAATTATATACAAGCTTGTCTGTTTCTTTCGTGAAGCGTCCGCCCCATAACTGTGCCATATTATTTTCCTCATTTCTTCTTTTGATTTGCGTACATCTAAAAAATCGCTTCCAGCGATGGTTGTCTCATAGTCTACCATATTTCAGCTGCCCTGACAAGCGCCTTCGCCCCATATTCCCCCACCACCGGCACATCCTCGGGATGGATGCAATGCGTGACTGCCTCATCAAAAAGAATGTTTATGTTCATGGGAAATTCATCATCACCTTCAAAAAGAATATAAGTGACAGGTATATTTGGAAAAATGTGCAGTTTCACTGAGGCATCCCCATAAGCCGCCGGTTCACCCTGCAGCTTCCTGCCCGCCTCTCTAAACGCATCCAGGCGCCCGGCAAAGGCAGATTTCAAAAGAGGCTCCACCTCACGCAGAAAAGCAGCCTCAAAATGCCCCACCCCTTTTATTTCCCTGAAAGGGAGTTCACGCCCGCTGATGCGGGCCGTCTCACGGGAATAGATCAGATAGTGCATGATGAGCAGCTGCGTATGGACATCCACCTTTTCCAGCGGGTCAGAGCTTCTGCAGATGATCCCCGTCCGGCAGTCTGCCAGGTAGACCTCATCCGGCATGGGGACTGCCGCATACCTGCCCTCCTGCACAAGTGCTAGTCCTGTCCTTCTCAGCACAGCCTCCAGGTCTTCTCTTAAAAACATCTCCCTGTCATGCAAAAGGACTTTCTCATAATTATCCATCTGCTTATCCTCACTCTCCTTTCTGACTTTCATTCGTCTCATTTCTCTTCAGGCTCTCCTGTTTTGAAAAGACACAGCCGCAGTAATTCTGGCGGTACAGGCCGTACATGGCCGAAAGCTCTGTAGACCGCTTGTAGCCGTTCTTTTTCTTAAAATCTGACGGGAGGTATTTCACGCCATATTTTTCCCCCTCCTGAGCACCGATCTCGTTAAGTTTCTGGGCATCCTTCATGGGACTGATCGTAAGGGTTGTAGTATAATAATCATATCCCCCGTCAGCTGCCAGCCTGGCCGCCTCCGAAAGCCTCAGCCTGAAACAGGCAGAGCATCTTTCATGCCCTTCCCCTGTATGCTCAAGACCTTTTACAGCATCATAGAACCTGTCCTTATCATACGGTCCTGAGCAAAAAGTGACAGGATAGCGTGCCGGTATCTCCTTTGTCAGGCGTTCCTGCTCTTTAACACGCTTTTCGTACTCTTCATCAGGATAGATATTGGGGTTGTAATAAAACACGGTGATCTTAAAATAAGAGGACAGATATTCCAGCACATAACTGCTGCAGGGCGCACAGCAGCTGTGAAGAAAGAGGGAGGGAACCCTTCCCGCCCTCTCATTTTCCCTTATGATCTCCTCCAGCTGCCTCTGGTAATTCATTTTATTCATAGACACTCTCCCCGCTTTCCTTCACACTGTTCCCCCTGATGAGCTCACTGTTAGAAAATATCTTAAACTTTGCCGCCACAGGCTCCCTGATCTCTTTTTCCAGAAACATCATGACTGCCTGGGCGCGCTGGGCATGGGCCACCCTGACTGTTGTGAGACGACACTCACCTGTCATGTAACTGGGCAGCTCATCCACGCCTGCCAGGGACACATCCTGCGGCACCTGTATTCCCTTTTTTCTCAGCGCCCTCATCACTCCTATGGAAACCTGATAATTCTCCATAATGAACGCATCCGGCAGATCATTCTTATCAAGATACCGCTCCATCTTTTCTGAGACGTCATCTATTGTAGTTCCTGCCCTTACTATAAGGCTTTCATCGGCTGGAATGCCGTTTTTTTCAAGTCCCATCCTGAATCCTGCCCGTCTCTGGCTAAAATTATAGATATCCACTTCATTTGCAAGATACCTGATATTTTGGCATCCCTGAGCCGCCAGATAATCCACAAGACTGCCAACTGCCGCGGCATTATCTATAGCCACACAGTTATAATGCACATCCAGGTCATTATCATAGATGACCATAGGTTTGCTGATCCTGCAAAATGGCCTGAAATCATCCTTCTCCATTTCAGTGGCATCCAGTATAATGCCAGCCACTTCCTCCTGGCAGGCATCCTCTATCACCCGCTCAATCTCCTCCTCTTTCATCTCCGTATATGTGATTCCCAATGTATATCCGAGACGCTTTGTCTCGCGGTCAAACACTTTAAATACATCCGTCCACAAATCCAGCTCAGAATCCGTGATAATGCCCTTTTTCTTATTCACAATGATGATCTTTATCATCTGCTTTCTGGCAGGAGGGCCATCCTCACTGTCCCTGATGCAGCTCCCCTTCTCCATATCATTCAGGCATTTCAATACTGCCTCCCTGGTCTTTGGACTGACACCCGTCTTGCCATTCAGCGCCAGTGAGACTGTCGCCTTAGAAAGATTTAACTTTCTTGCTATATCAGCTGCTTTCACTTTCAATATAATCAACTCCGGTTTAAACTAATTTATAATTTTTAAACTTAGTTTAAACCCTTTTCCCTCCTGCGTCAAGTTTACCCCTGAAAATCATTTTGGCAGCAGCCTGTTAAAACAGGTGGAAATCTTTCCTGATAACTGATACAATAATAGGAAAATAAACACACTGCCATTTGGAGGAAGTATGAAAATCAGTGTCTGTATTATAGAAAAAAACGAAGAAAATGTGCTTGAGCGCTGCCTGCAGGGAGCAGCATTGTTTGCTGATGAAATTATTGTGCTGGATACCGGTTCTTCAGACAGCAGCCGGGAAATTGCTCTCAGATATACTGATAAGGTATTTGATTATGTGTGGAAGGATGATTTTGCCGCTGCCAGAAATGCTTCCTTTGAAAAGGCAAGCGGCGACTACATAATGTGGCTGGATGCAGATGATGTGGTGGATGCAGAGAATGCGGCAAAGCTGTCCGGGCTGAAGGAGACCCTCAGAGGGAGCTCAGCGCTGCTGATGCCTTATGAACGTCCCGAACACGGCTGTGTATTCTATTATCTTCGCATGGTAAAACGAAGAACAGACAAAAAGCCTTACTGGCATGGTATAATCCATGAGCAGCTAATTGCTTACGGTCCTGTTCAGTTTGCGGACATTCTCATACGCCATGCTAAAATGGGGACACTGGACTATGAGCGGAATATCCGGATGATGGAAAAGCTTTCTGTTGAGGACCTGAAGAATGATTTCTACCTCTGCTGCCAGTGTTTTCTAGACTGCTGTCTTGCCGGGAAGAAAGAACTGTCAGACTATTACTATTCTTTTTGTGATGACAGCGGGGATTTTGACGTGAAGGCGGCACAGTACCTTCCTGTCTGCAATGTTCTTGCCTGGCACAGGAAGGATAAGGACGTCCTTCGCTGGACAGAATTGGCATGGAGAGACTTCCAGCGCCACCCTGTGCACAAGGATATAATGTGCCGTCTCCTTTCTGACGGATTGAAAGCTGCGGAAAGGCAGGGAAATTTCCAGATGTCAGAGACTATCAACAGCAGAGTGCTGGAACTGGATCCTGAGAATCCTGCTGCACTAACGAACCGCCATTCGCTGCAAAGAGTAATGGCACAGATCGGAGCGAAAAATATAAAGATTTTTGATTCCATAATTTCAGCTTTTGCTGATAAATGAGCAGACAAAAACGAATTTTTATAAAGATATTACATGACGCAGGGGCCAAAAGACCCTTTTCCCCCTGATGCCGGATAAATCGGAGGATGCATATATGGGAACCCAGCATTACACAGAAAAAGATATTTTAGACAAATCCAGGGAGTTGATTCATGCTTTTATGAATAAACAGCTCCTTCCTTTCAAAAATTTATTGGACGAAAACTTTGTCTGGGTGGGTGATTATTCTTCTCAGTACATTCAGGGACGTGAAAATTTTCTTAAGACAGTTGAGCTAGAAGCTGCGCTGCCGCCCTTAGAACTGAACCAGGAGGAATATGCCATGCTGACGCATGAGCGGCAGACATGGGTGACTTACGGACGCTTCACAGTTACCGCGCAGGGAATGGGAGACACACCGCTGTCCAGCAAGGTACACTTTACCTTTGTCTGGAAGCAGAACAAAGAGGCGCTGTACTTACTTCATGCCAATGCCTGCCACGTTATAGATGAGCAGGTCCAGGAGACTGCCCCGGAACCTGCTGCTGAGGAATCCACACCACAGGCAAGAGTATTCGACCGCACGAACATTGAAATCCTCTCCGGCGGAAGGATGGAAAAAATCAGGATAAAAGACCTGAACAGCAACGTGCATTTTTTATTTCCCGGCGAGATCCTGTACATGAAATCCGATAACAAGATTACCACAATCTATACCGATCATGATTCCTTTATGGCAAGAATAACTCTGAATGAAATGGAACACCCACATTTTGTCCGCATTCATAACAGCTATCTGGTCAACATCCGCTATATCACAAAAATCCGGCGGTATAAAGCGACTTTGGCCGATGGAACGCAGCTTCCTATCGGCCAGACACGTTATAAAAGTATCCAGAAACAGATTTCCGGAAAGGAATAGATACTATGTTAATCCTGGCTCTTTTTAGTGTAAAGAGTTTTGTCATTTTCACGGTCGGCTGTTCCCTCGTACACCTGGGTACATGCCTCGTCTGAATAGAATGTACTATAGCCCTCTCCCAGTATTATCTGTACTATGCCGCCTTTGCAGACTGACACGGAATATTCTTTTTCATTATCCGTCCCTGGGTCTGCAATCAGGGTGACTGTGCGGGTATCCCCGCTGTCCAGCTGTGCCTTCAGTTCCTCCGAAACCTCATACTTCTCTCCATCATAGGAAAGTTTTGACTCTCTTATCAGTTTTCTTGTTCCATCCGCTTTTTCTATATATTCAAAGCATTCCTGAATCTCATACGTTTCTGCGTCTGCCACGTATTTCTGAACATATAAATCCGTTTCTTCCATCTCTGTAATATTATTGTCGTCCGGATATTCTCTCACAGCATCCTCACGGTTCATAGCAGTTTCCACTGTCAGCATACCGTTTTCTTCCCCTGAGGATATAACCCTCTCCCCCTCAGGTTTGAGACAGATTAAATTGCGGAGCGGCTCTTCGAAATATTTTTCATAGGTGCCGTCCATACACAGACCTCTGAATGGTGCCGCCTGGTCTGCTAAAAACCCGTAAACATCCCCGTTCTCACAAATCTGTACATTGGAATCACCGTCTTCAATAACAGACATATCTGCATCATAATAACAGAAATATATACGTTCTTCATCTCCGTAGTACTCAGTTCCATTGATCTGAATATTAGTATGATTTTTAAGAAGTTCTTCTGTTGCATTCGCTTCATAAATCCTGTTTAAAGGCTCCTCATCCTGCTTTGCCGCATATAAGGTCTGATCCTCGTCAAAATTATCGTTTTTTTCGTGTAATTGTGTACACGCCTCATCGTCATATAGTACATATTCCGCCGGGATCAGCACTGCGGCAGCGACTCCTTTGGGAATGTCCTTTGAGAACGTCTCCTCCTGCTCAGTCCCCGCATCCATGACAAGGGTCATTTTCCGGGTATCTTTACTCTGGAGCATCTCCTGGTATTTTTCCGGCAGCTCATATCTGTCTGCTCCCGCGGTGAATATCTCCTTAACTGCCACGCGTTCTGCTCCATCCGGGGAAACAAACGATAATGTAAGTTCTTTCAAAACAAACGTATCCGGATCCACCAGATACTCAAACTTTGCAGTTTCTTCCTCTTTTAGGCCTAACTCTTTCTGATCCTCAGGACTGTCTTCCCAACTGGTCTCCGTAACGATCTTCCTGCCTTCATCTGTGTTTTCATCTGCAACCACATTTTCCCCTTCGAAAAACACAAAGGTTCCCTCCGGCCTGTTATCGCTCACCATCTGCTCAAATAATGTATTGTCTCCATATAACAGCTCATACAGTGTGTCTGTCTCAGGGTCATAAGAGCATATATTTTTTTCCTTCCCAAAATCCATAATATCAATCTCTCCGGCCGGCCATTCCCGGGCCAGACGGTCCTCATCAACATAAATGAATAGTTTCTCTTCTCCGTCCTCCCCATATGTAATGTCTTCTATACTGAAGCTCCCGTAATTCTCAATCAGATTCTCCGCGGAATTAACTTCACCCAGTTTCCGCAGAATATCTTCATCCTGCCCATTCTGCACTTCTGCCGCTGTTGCCGGTACTGCCGTCATTCCCAGGCAGAATACTGCTGATAATAAAATAATCAATCTTTTTTTCATTTTTTTCCTCCTATTTTTTTGCTTTAGTTGTAATACCCTTAGTCCAGATTATTGCCGTGTTATGATAACCGTCCATGGACCGGGCCAGCTTGTCCAAATAGCCGTTCCTGAAGAAAAGGCATTTGGAGGGATCACTGCCAAACTTGTCTCTTTGCAGTACCACTGCCAATGCCCGGCAGCCTCCGGCACAATAACGGAACCAATTACAGGCTCCGCATTCTCCATTGTGTTTTTTCAAATCACCCAATGTGGTGCACACCTCGTATAAATAATCACCGTCCTGTAAATGAGGATGTAAGCCGTCCTCTTTTACATTGCCCAGGAAACTGCCCATGCTGTCTAATGTTCCGGACAGCTGATGGCATGGATACAGATTTCCGTTGGCCCCTACAGCCACCATCCCCCGGTTGCCCCTGCACACAGGAATGCTGTCCCGGTATTTGCCTGCATCCAGGTCTAAGGGATGTGGACGGTAAGCTTTAATGCGAGGCCAAATATTGACAAACTGCCAGATATCGATCTCCATTTCACAGCCGCTTTGAATGTACTCTGTGCAAAACTGCAGCATCCTGTCATAATATTCCGTCAGCGTAAGACAACTGTCACCTGCATTTTCAAGCCACCTGGGCACCTCAGTAGTACGGATAATTCTCATTTCATCCACTCCCATATCCGCCAGGAGTTTTGCCGTAGGCAGCATAGAATCAACATTCCGCCGGTGTACATTTGTCTGGGCCTTCACCGGGAATCCATTCTCTTTGCACAGACGGATAGCCCGCAGAGCATCTTTCTCTGCCCCTTTGTGATTTCTCATCCAGTCATGGTGGCCTGCTCCATCAAAAGATATCTTCATCAAAGGACGGCAGCCGATCGCCTTCATCTCATCCAGAATCTTCTGGGTGATAAAAAAGCCATTAGTATTCAGTTCTTCAATGTACATGTCATGCTCATATATGCATTCAACGATCTGCATAAAATGCGGATGGAGCATTGGTTCTCCGCCAGTGATGGTAAACGCATTGATTCCGCAGTTTTCCGCTTCACAAATAAGTTTCTTGGCCTCCTCCAGAGAAAATTCGTTCTGGATCCTGTCGTTGCCGGTTGCATTAAAGCAATGGAGACAGTTAAAATTGCACTTCCCCGTCACCATCCAGTTTATAGCCGGAAAATAACGATTGTCACAATTCTTCCATCTCTGCCACTTTGTCAGAGTATCTCCCTGCTTTGCCGGACGGCAGAGCCCCCGCTCCAGCAGTCCTGTAAGAACGGGATTATCCTCAATCTCCTGCTGCCCGTCACACCGCTTCAGAAGATTAAATTCTTCTTCTTTTAACCCGCAGGCGTTCCGCTGATGGCGCACATAGCAGGCATATGGCACCAGCCGCCATGAGCGCAGGGCAATCGTATCACTTAATATGTACTTCATATAGTATAGTCCTCCCAGATCTTCTCTCTTTCATAAAATAACAGAGTTAATGCGATTCGGCCTTGCATAATGCAGTAACGAATAACCAATTCCTGAATAGCCATAAAACAAAGAAACATCTGCACATTTTTCGTATTTCGGCGGCATCAGAGAATAATAACCGTCCCTCTTTGCCGTTGCAGACATGGAGGCAAGAAGGCATCCGGCCTCTTCAGACTTTCCATTCTCTAATAAAAATTCCACAACTGAACTGTTTCCGCAGCAAATATGGTCCATGTATTGATATCCAATTTTTTGACAGGCTTTTTCTGCCCTTTCCAAATCTTCCCGCCGACAGGCAGACTTATCTCCCGCACGGATACATTGCAGCATGGCCAGCCCTATCCCAGGTGCGCCAGAACAAAGTCCGTGCATATATCTCTTAGACACAGCGCTGTCCCGGAAATCAGGCCAGCTTCCGATGTCTTGATCATAGGCCTGATGTTCAAAGGCCAGGGCATCTTCCGCAGCATTGCAATATTCACTGCTGCCTGATAATCTGCCGGCTTCCATCAATGCCATGCCAATACCCGCCATGCCATGCCCCATACCGCTGACCGCACGCTTTTTCCCCAAAGTATCCCACAGGACTCCTTTTTCATGAGGCATATTCTTTGCCTCAATAAGCCTACCGGCACATCTCATTATAACACGCATTCCGGCATCTGTCTGAGAGAATCCCGGCACTGATGCAACTGTATGCAAAAGGCCGGCTGCACCGCTGTATACATCAATATACTTAGCTTCTTCTATTGGCATTTTATCCGTCAGGTTCAGTAATTCCACAGCTATTTGCACAGCCTCCTGTTTTCCTGTATACTCCCCAATCTGCTGCAAAGCTTTTAATATCCCTCCCAGACCGTCAATCAGTCCATATGGGAGAAAAGTTTCCGGAATCCTTGTGGCCTGTCTGATCTCACGCAGCTTGAATTCTACAAGGGAAAGATATTCTTCCACTGCCAGGTTCGCTTTCTTCTGCACGGAATCCTCCTCAGATACGGAGACAAGAGCTGATGCAAACATCGCTATCCCTCCCCACCCATTTGCCAGCCCCATTGAAGAAGTGCATATCCCTCCCTCAGGTGTCCGCATTAACCAGGAGTGTGCGCCGCAGGGAGCCTCTAACATTTTTCCTGCAATCTCCCCGAAAATCCCCTCCGCCCCGGCAATGGCATCCCTTACAGCCATTGGTTCTTCAGCCCTTATAGGCTTATAGTCCTCAGCGGATGGCCTGAGCACATATCCCATTGCGTTCCTGAGCAGGTTTTCCTCAAAACGGAGTTCCTTATCATCAAGCCTGTTCAGGTGGTCCATTGTATTTTCAACCGCAGCGCGGCTTAAAAATCCAGGGCATATGATCCTTCCGTCCCTGCCTAAAAGGTCATATCCGTTACCCGCTGCTTGAAAGCAGGGAATATCATGCCCCCACAGGCTTTCTGTTTCGTTTTCTGCTGCGGCAAGCATATTTTCTGCCCCATGTTCCCTGAATACGGCACTCATCATGGCGGATAACCGCTCCTTTAATGCAGCTGCATCTGATCCTGATGGCTGAAGCAGCTGCTTTAAGATCTTTGCATAGCTGTTTGTATTCCGCAGCAGGATTCTTAAATTTACACCGGAAAATTCTGAAATTGCTTCTGAAATATCATTACGGCATGCCACACACCGCCTGTATCCTTCCCTGAATCCCTGAAAAAAAATATCCTCCCTGCCGCGCACCGTAAACCTTTTCCCTTCCCATACCGGAAGGTTTCCTGCATCCTGGCCCGTATAGTAAAAGATATTTTTTAATCCCCAGACATCCACTGGTACAATGGCGCTGGAATACAGGGAGGCATTCAAATCTGCCGTAAAGGGGTCCAGGGATTGTTCTGTTTCCGGATAGATCTCCGGGTCATTGAATACCCGTATAACAGGCTGCAGCAGGGTTTCCATATCTACCAGCACAGGCTTACAGCCAACGGCCAGCACATTTTCAGCATGGATGTCAGTACTTCCCAATGCGTGCATCAGGGCACAGAAAATACCAAGATTCCTGTAATAGACATTAATTTTTTCCCCACTGTCCACGGGTATGGCATCCATAAACTCACAGAAACCATATCCATTTCCGGCAACACACCGCGGCGCATCAATTGCATCTGAAAAAAGACGGGTGACAATGCCGTAATACATCTTATCTATGCCAATGTCGCGTGGTTTGTAAAGAATTTTGCCGCCTTCTGTGTTCAACAGTAATGTACATCTTCCGCCCCAATGCAGATCAGCCATACCGCCCTGGATGCCAATCAGCTGCCCCGGGTCTGCCCCTCCAAACAAATGCTGCCCTATCTCTTCTCTGTGCAGGGAATAATGCTTCCCCAGTTCAGCCATGAAATCAACAAAATTCTCTGTCATCTGAGGTATCAGTTCCCGCAGCATGGGAACATATTCATAAAGGCACTCAACCCCTTCCCTGCCTATGACTTCTGCTGCATGTCTTTCAGCCTCAGCCCACTCCTCTTTGCAGGCCAGCCTTGAATCTATGGCACACAGAGGATTCTTTTCTCCCAAATATTTTTCTTTCAAAGCCCGGACAGCGGGAGCAGTGACATTCATCAGCCGTCCGGCCAGTATATTTACCGCCGGTTTGGCCGCATAAGGCAGGTGCTTTTTTATTTTGCTCTCAACATTATCCTCTCCTGTTTTTTTATTTCCATAAAGATATGCGAATAAATATTCTTCATCAACTGTACTCATCACTTTGAATCCCCTTCATCAGTTTTAATCAAAATGCTGTACTGCAATTCATATTACAGGCTCTGTACAGATTAAACCTCAAAACCAGCCTTCCGAAGCCCATCCATTATACACATGATTCCCAATGTCATCACGGAAATGCCCGCAGCCACTTCATTGCATCCTCCAGCTACATTTTCCAGTTCTTCATCACTCAGTTCCCCTGTTTTTGTGTTCTGCTCATTTAAAAACGCTATAATTTCTTCTTTTGTAGCCTCTACTCCATGAGCTTTAACAAATTCTTCTATATTTCCAGCTTTGACAGACTCTGCTAAAGCTTTTTTCAATTCATCACTGGATAAAATCTCTTTATAAAGCTGTTCTAATGATTTCATATACGTTCTCCTCTCGCGAAATTACTCCGGCGGAGATTCTTAAGGTTCAATTGACGAAGAATACTTATGCACATATCTTTATATGAAACTGTTCTGTATCAAAAAGCTGCAGCTTTTTCCACGTGCTCCGTACTGTCAAGGCGCTGCCTGGCTACCAGTTCTGCAAAATATCCGTTATTTTCCATAAGCTCATCATACCTGCCATCCTCTATGATTTTTCCTTTGTCCAGGACGATGATCCTGTCACATTGCTGTATAGTGGAAAGGCGGTGTGCAATGACAATACGGGTGCATTTCAGTGAGTCCAGAGACTCTGAAACCTTCTTCTGTGTAAGGTTGTCAAGTGCACTGGTGGCCTCGTCAAACATCAGTATTTTAGGCTTTGGCGCAATTGCCCGGGCGATCATCAGCCGCTGCCTCTGGCCGCCGGAAACACCCCCTGTACCTTCGGAAATCAAGGTATGCATTCCCATGGGCATACGGCGTATATCCTCCGCTATCCCTGCAAGCTCTGCCGCTTCCCATGCCTCATCAAGTGTAAGCTGCGGCGCCGAGATCGTAATGTTTGAGTAGATATCTCCCTGAAAGAGCTTTCCGCTTTGTGTAACTGCGCCTATACAGCGGCGGAGGGATTTCAGGTCAATGGTACTGATATCCCTGCCGTCATAATAAACCGCACCTTTCTGCGGCGTTTCAAAGCCCAGAAGGAGGCGCATCAGGGTTGATTTTCCGCAGCCGGTTTTTCCTACAATGGCAACATACTGTCCGGGACGGATCTTCAGCGACATATTATCTATGACAGGGGGCATATTCTCGCTGTAGCGGAAGGAAACATTGTTCAGCTCGATTCCGCCTGACAGACCAGTCACCACCTGTTTGCCTTCGGACACCTCAGGCGCTGCGTTAAGAAGCGGTTTAACCATTTCCATAATGGGCCTGATCTCAGCCACGGTAAGAGCAATCCCTGCAAGTGAAACAAAAGCACCTGAGACCATTCCATAAGCAGTATTAAATGCGTAATAATCTGCAACAGACACCTGCGATGTTATTGCCATATAGTACATAACGATAGTGCCTGTAAGGGTTATTGCAAGACTGATCACCGGATTGATCTTCAGAAATACCGGCGGATTATAAGTGAGCTCTGCCTGTTTTGCATAAAGCTTTCCCCATCGGGCAAAGGCTCTCTTTTCCGCACCTGCAAGCTTAAGCTTCTGCACTCCTGTGATAAGCGCATAACTCATGCCGCTCTCCTTACTTGAAAGTTCCATCTGCCGCATTGTGATCTTCATCTGAACAAAGGAGGACACAGCGGAAAACACGAGAGTTACAAGGATGATAATCATTGCAGATGCAACCAGTCCAGGCGCATAAATAAATATCTGCGATATATAGATCAGCGAAAACAATGAGGTAAAGCCAGTTATCAGAATAGTTTTCACGATCATTTTGCAGAGTTTGTTGATATACTGTGATCTGCTTGAAAGCTCACCTGCACTGTAATCTTTAAAGAAATCTGCCGGAAGTGAAAGCACCCTCATCATCGTCGCTGCCTGCACGGCAATATTCATTTTTGTGCTGATCCTGGCTGTAAGCATAGTTTTTACAGCATTCATGATCATAGAGCTGACCGAAACGCATACAAGAAATACTGCTATGGCGCCAAGCAGCTGCAGGCTGCCCGAATCGATAACTGTTGAAAAAATAATATTATTTATCTTTGGCAGAAACATTCCAATAAGCGATACTGCAAAAGCTGCAGCGCCAACAAGTGCAAAATCCGCAACCGACAAAGTACCCATAATATAGCGGATAAGTGCCGGAATTCCCATCGACTTCAAAGGAAACGGCTTATAAAACGCTATGCCCTCTTCATCGAACAGCCCTTCGTTTTTTCTATTGATCTTTTTTTGTTCTTTTGTCTTTGAATCTATGTAGACATATCCGGAAAGTCCGGCGGGAATAAGTGCAACCACGCTCCCATCCTCCCGGAGCCTTCCAAGCATTGGGCCGATGGCATCCTTATACCATCCCCCGGACAGCTTCACCGTGCGCCGCATGATCCCATGAGGGTGCATCAGATATTCAAGCTGATCGTTCATATCACTGACATCATCAGGAACCTTGCGGCTTTTAATATGGTAGTATTTCAGTATTTCATCTATGGCATTCTTTGTTACCGTGCGGTCATTTTCCAGCGCTTCCGATATCCTGGAGCCCATAACAGCTCCGGCAATCTTGACAAAGGAATCGCCGAATACCTCATCGTCATTTTGTTTTCTCAGCCTTACCTGTTCATCAAACCATCCCATAGCATCACCGCCTATTCATTTGATACGAGATGAGCATATATGCCTCCTTTGGCATAAAGCTCCTCGTGAGTGCCGCGCTCCACTACCTTTCCGTAGTCCAGCACAATAATCTCATCACAGTCGCGTATTGTCGAAAGACGATGTGCCACGACAATACATGTTATTCCTCTGTCTTTGATAGACCTTACCACATCATATTCCGTCTTCGCATCAAGGGCGCTGGTTGCCTCATCAAGGATAATGATCGTGGGATCCTGTGCAAGTACACGGGCAATCTCTATGCGCTGGCGCTGACCTCCTGAAAAATCCTTCCCGCCCTCAGTCATCATATACTGATATCCGCCGTCACGCTGCATAATGTCTTCGTGAAGCTGTGCATCACGTGCCGCCATTATCATCTCAAAATCCTCAATGGAGCTGTCCCACATTTTTATATTGTTTGCAATAGTATCTTCAAATAATATAATGTCCTGGTCAACCACAGCAAGAGAGCTGGTAAATACACTTCTGTCAATCTTGTCCACAGGCTTTCCATCGAAAAGTATCTCACCGCTCCAAGGCTTATACAGACCTGAGATCAGCTTGGAAAGCGTGGATTTTCCGCAGCCGGAAGTTCCTACAAAAGCAACACGGCTTCCTGTTTTAAGTGACAGGCTAAAATCCTTTATCAGCGGCTCATCAAGCTTGGAATACCCAAAGGTAACATTCTTCATTTCAATGCAGCCCGACAATTTACGGTATTCATCTTCCTCGGATATTTCCTCATAATTGATGTCCGTTGGATATTTCATCACATCCTCAACCCGCTCCATCTCAGTACGCATTTCCTGAAGGACCTGTCCCGAAGAAACAAGCTTCATGGCCGGGTCTGTAAAGGAAGTAAGAAATCCCTGAAAGGCCATGATCATACCAACTGTAAACTCACCATTCATCGTCAGATAGACTCCCAGTATAAGCACGGCGGTATCGGCAAGAGAGGAGACAAGGGGCGGTACTATACCCAGCATCTGGTCCAGCTTCGCATATTTGACCCTTTGGGTATTGACGCTTGCCTGGTATCCTGACCATTTTTCAAAATAACCGTTCTCCGCACCGCTTGCCTTGATGGTCTCGATCATTTCGATCCCTGCCACTGTTGCCCCTGCGAGCTTTCCTGCATCGCGCATCTGTACCCTTGTGATATTAATTCGTTTCCTTGAAATGATCTGTGAAACCAAAAGATTGATGATAATCGATACTACACCCACAATAGTCAGTATAAGACTATAACGCGCCATAACAACCAGATAGAAAACCATCATCACTGTATTCAGCGCAAGAGGAGCAAAGGTATTTACAAGTGTCTCGGCAATAGCGGCATTGGAGGCCGCCCGCTGCTGAATGTCACCCGCCATGCGCTGTGAGAAAAACTCCATAGGCATGCGAAGCACCTGCCACATAAAGGAGGTACTGCCAACGGCGGAAAGTTTGCCGCTGATGCGCAGGGAATATACTGCGTGTATCCATTCCGCCACCAGCTGGACCACCGCAATTCCCCCGAGTGCCAGAATAAACGGGAGAAACCAGTCAGGATTCTTTCCCGGCAGCAGGCGGTCGAGAAATATCCGTGAAAAGGCCGGATTGATAAGTCCAAAAAGCGATGTTATGACAGTTGTAAGCACAACGAAGGCAATTGCTGTGCCTGTGCCTTTCAGCCTGCTTTTAGCAAAGGAAAACATGGATTTTGGTTTCCCGCCGGGAACAAAATCCCCGCCCGGTTCAAACATAAGGCAGATTCCCGTAAAGCTGCTGTCGAATACATCCATGGACACAGAACAAGTACCGCGCGCCGGATCGTTTAGGTAAGCTTTGCCTCCCCTAAAGCCGTCCAGCACAACAAAATGGTTGTAATTCCAATGGATAATGCAAGGGAAAATACCGTTTTTCATTAAGTCTTCCGGCTCATAACGGTAAGCCTTTGCAGTAAAACCATAGCTTCTTGCCGCCCTCAGAATATTTCTTGCGTTGGAACCATTGCGTGAAACGCCGCAGTCAGCTCTGACCTGCTCAAGCGGGACCCATTTCCCGTAATATGCCATTATCATGGCAAGGGACGCCGCACCGCATTCCAGTACCTCCAGCTGCATAACCACCGGCACCCTGGCCACACCTTTCTTTATTGGTGTCTTGATCTTTATTTTCTTCTTCATACAGGCACCTCAATTCAGCACAAAAGAGATGGGGGCTACGCTCTCGGTAATAATTTCAGCCTCGTATATCCCGTCCGGAAGTGAAGATACAAAAGTAACTTTATATACCCACTCGTCCGCCTGAAGCCCACCCTGATGAAGGGCATATTCATCAAGTTCGGATTTTGCCATGACCGGCATTGCCGAAATAGCGGAAACAGTGAATTCCTCCCCGCTGATCCTTACTTTCATCCCTTCTTTAACAGAGTCAATACCCTCTTCTCCCACATAACAGGTTACTGCGCCATTCTCGCACACGCCGACGGCAGGAAGCACAGAATCAAGATGACCAAAAACGCCCCATACACAAACACCGGCAAGAAGAATGATAATTGCTGCAAGCACCATCCAGACACCAGGATTAGATGTATGGATATAATCATTCAGCTGCTCTGGTGATGATACGCGGTCAATACATTTTTTTCTAAAAATATTATTTTCCATAAAAACCTCCCACTATTTGTTGTCGTGTGCCATAAAAGCATATCTTTACTACGCAAACGGGCTGCCGCACCTGTTCCGTGCGTCAGCCCTTCAGCATGTCTATGCTCAATGATGAGATAAAATAAACAACAGTATCCGGCTGCCAATGCAAAGGTATCATCCTTGAGCATATAACTGCTTAAAACAATTCGGGCAATACTTTTTTATGTAACCAATCTTATCATACCAGCATATTGTTGTCAAACTTTTTAATTAACGGTATATAATTCATAATTATCTGTAATTTTCATCTTTGCCAGATTTTCGAAATTTTTTAAAGCAGCGAAGGTATTACTCTTTCGATGCATCCGTCAAATACAGGTATTCACAGATATTTATTGTTGTTATCCTTACGAATATTGAAAATCCCTTTGGGAGCCAGCCCCCCAGTAACATTTATTAATTCATCATCAGACAGTATCCTTGTTTCCACTGCCTCCAAAAACTGCTCTGCCTGTTCTTCGGTGATCTCTATGTCATTTTCCCTGGCAAGTGTAAGCAGTTCCTCCATACTTTTTATATTTTTGATCTTCTCAAGTATTTCACTGTTGATTTTCATAGATACTCCTCCTATTTTTTATTTTTTCAATAATTGCCCATCTGCCTCCCGAAAATAAAGGTCATAAAAGAAAACCTGGGGATTCCCCGGCCTGCTCTTCTTAGCTTTCAGATGGCAGTTATAAGCCCTGGGAAATTCGCCCCGTTCCAGATAAAGCCTGCACAGCATCGTCCATGGGACAAAATCCGCGTACGCAGGATAATGGACACAGTGGTCAGAATAATCCAGGTCTTTCCCCGCTGCTTCCAGAAGATAACCTTCTGCTTCATCCATACGGCCCAGGTCGATCAGAGCTGCACCAAGCGCCACAGATACAAGTTCTTTGGGGCCAATGTCCTCCCTCAATTTCTGAAGCTTTTTCAGGCAGTCTGTCTGCAGCTCCTGCCTGTCCCGGCTTTGCAGAAGGCGGCCTACTGACCACATATAGAAAGGAAGGGCATAATACAGTGTATATGGATCCGTAAGCGTCATATAAAGCTCGCAGGCCTCATCCGGCCTGCCTGCGCCTGCCAGCTCCCGTACATAATATCCTTTATTAAATTCATTCATTACAAATCCTTCGGCAATTTTCTTATCAAAAATCCTCAGATTTCTTCCCGGTTCATTTTCATGGACCTTATCATGAAAAATTCGGATTTCCGTACAGTCAATGGAGGAAGCATGGGCCGGATATTCAATCACTTCATGTATGGGATAAATCCAGCTGCAAGCATACTCGCGGCGGCAGATGCGGTCTCTCAGGCAGCCGCTGCCGCTCCAGAGATCTGAATCTTTACAAACACTTGTATAGAGAAGGAATAATATATCCTTATTGTAAAAATCCATCTTTTTCAATTTAATTAATCTGCCAATATCCTCTTTCTCAATGACATCGTCAGCATCCAGCCACATGACATAATCAGAACTTGCATAGGAAGCTGCCGTGTTTCTGGCACAAGCAAAATCATCACACCATTCCATACTGAAGACTTTCGGGGTAAATTCCCTGGCGATCTCTGCAGACCTGTCTGCCGAACCAGTATCCAGTACAATAATTTCATCAGCAAACAAAGCAGCAGCCCCAAGTATCCTGGCCAACACTTGCTCCTCGTCGCGGACAATTAAACACACAGCAATAGTTTTCATATAAGAACCTCTTTCGGCCTCCTTTTCTGTTTAAATATTTTTTTTGATGCACAGAATATTCTGTCCGTTCCTGTATTCATATGAAATCTCGTCCATACTCTTTTTTACCATGTAAATACCAAGCCCGCCGATATCACGCTCCTCCGCTGAAAGAGTAGTGTCCGGATCTGCTTTGGCAAGCGGATCATACTGTTTGCCGTTATCAATAAAGGTTATTATCACAGAAATAGGGGCCTCCTTCACTTCTATCCTTACTGTTGCCGGACCAGTTTCGGGTTTATATGCATAATGCACAATATTTCCGAACAGCTCGTCAATTGCAATGTCAATCTGCATCTGCGCCTTCATTGGGCAGTCGATAGCTTCAAGCTGTTCATCCACGAATGCGGTAACCTTCTCTATATTTTCCAAGGTCGCATCGATTGTCAATTCTTTCATCACACTACACCCTCACTTTCTGCCATTTTTGCTTTGAACTCAAGGCACAGCATTGTTATATCATCAAACTGCGGCGCCGTACCGACAAAGAGATCTATATCATTCTTTACAGCAGGCAATATTTTACCAGGCGCTTTATCCTTCACAGTATTCAGGATCAAAGAAAGCCTGTCCATTCCATAAAGCTTACCGTCCCCATTTGTCGCCTCAGTCACACCGTCTGTGTATTGGAATACTTTATCTCCAGGACTAAGCATCATGCTCCCTGCCGTATACTTTATTCCTTCCATGCCTGCAAGAACGAACCCCGGATTGATCTTATATGATTCAAAGCCTCCTCCGGCGGGGCAGATAAATGGCAGTTCATGGCCGGCATTAACAAACTTGAATTCCCCTGTAACCAAGTTAAGAACACCTTCGAATGCTGTGATAAAAAGTCCCTCACTGTTAGATTCACAGAGCAGGTTATTTATTTCTGAAAAAACATCGCCTAAATCTCTGCCGGGCTGTGTATGATCCTTGATCAGCGTCTTACCGATCACCATGAACAATGCGGCAGGAACACCTTTTCCAGACACATCAGCCATTACGACAGCAAGATGCCGCTCATCCACCATAAAGAAATCATAAAAATCCCCCCCGACCTCTTTCGCCGGATTCATAGTTGCATATATATCAAACTCCTGCCTGTCTGGAAATGCAGGAAAAATGCTTGGAAGCATGGATTCCTGAATATGCGTTGCAACATTCAGTTCTGCACCTATACGCTCTTTTTCTGCAGTGATATTTTTCAGATTATCTATATGCAGATTCAGATCCAATTCCATTTTCTTGAGTGATTCGCACAAGGTCTGCAGTTCGTCATTTGTCTTTACTTTCAGCAGTGAGATGGGGGACAGCACTCTGTCGTCATCGCCCCTGTCAGATACAAAGGCAGCCGTTGCTGTCGTCATCTGCTTAATGGGGCCGACAAATATCTTATTAAATACAAACATATATACAAAAGCAAAAATAACTGTGATCACAGCCATTACCAGTATGCAGTTAAGCAGGAACGCCTGTCTGTCTCTGACAACCTGTTCCATGGAAATATCCACGCAGACATAGCCTATAAGCTCACCGCCGCTGCTGATATACGGATGTGAAATACTAATGATCCACCCATAATCTTTATTTGAAATGACAGCCGGAACGGTTTCGCCCCGGACAAGCCGGTGGGCTATTTTACTAAAGCTTCCTTCATAATATTCCATATAATAGCCGTAGGGGCAGCTGTCCTTGGAATGATCTGTGTCAAATATAAAGTAAGAGCCGCTTTCCGTTGGATAAATAATATAAAGGTACAAGACATTGTTGCTTTCTTTGATATTGTCAAGGGTTGTTATAATACTTTGATATTCTTGTGATGCCATAGTGCTTTGTGGGTCCGCAAAAGCCACTCCCCTTGAATATTCCAGCATGACATCCTCATCAATCATTGAAATAGCTGTTTGGGCAACATTATTTCCCAGCGTATCATAGTGCTCATCCATTGTTGATTTATATGTAAAGTAACTGACGCATACAAGCACAGTGCTGATAACAAGTGCAAAGAGCACGATACTGCATACTATTTTTGTACGTATAGAATGGATCTTCGGCATTATTTTCCCCCTTCAAAAACTACTGTCAAAGTATTATAGCCAACAAAGCGGCGGTAATAAAAATGCTTTGCCTGATTTTTTATAATTTTCAGTCCTAATCCCTTATCATCATTTTCATCAATATCAAACGGATTAAAATCCTGTTTTGCATTATCTCTGATATGCAGAGTATATTCTCCATGTTCATTCACAAGAGTCAGCTGAAGCAGCAGCCTGTTTCCATTTTCAGCAATCAGGCGGCAGGTTTCATCAACCGCAAGGGAAACAAAGTATGCTTTTCTGGGACTTGCACCGTCGTTTTCTATAAATTGCTGGATCCGTTCGCAGGTGTCCGAAATCTGTTCACAAGTACCTGAAAAGGTTTCGGAAAATACATGGCATCCTGAAAAATCTTTCAAAAGAGATTTCCCGGAAAGCTTCACAAAAAGATAAAACACCCCTGTCACAAGAAGCACAAAAGCCTCTGTAATTGGATAACACAGCCAAAACAAACGATATCCGCCCATGGAAAGAAGAAGACCGCACGGAAGCAAAACGAAAAGTCCCCGCAGCCCCATAATGATATATGAATATTTTTCAAGTCCGGTATTTTGAAGGTAGGCCGATATAATGGAACTGACGCAGGCAATGATAATGCTCAGCATATACATCTGCATCGCGTAACTTCCTATTGACAGATTGCTCTCTGTCACTCCAAAAACACCGCAATACCCGCGCGCAAAAAATATGAGGCTCCCCGAAAAAACAGCCGTTATTGAAATACCGTAAACAAGAGAAAGCTTTAGGCTCTGACGCATGCTGCCGCGGTTTCTTTCACCGAAAAAGGTGGAAACGAGCGGTATCATCGTCAAAACAACAGCATCAGCAATTGCCGTCACAAGCGTTCCCGCATTAACTGTTATGTCGAAAACCGCGACCATTGATTCACCGCCAAGCTTCAGCAGGATATGATTAAAGGCAAGGATGATGATAAACTGATACAAAAACTGTGTGGCAGCAGCAAAACCTGTATAGAAGGACCTTGCCGCCTGTATCAATTTCGGAAATACTATATTTTTCAGTTTCAGCATTCCCTTGCCTTTCACAAGGTGGCTGACACACAGGGCTTCCATGACCACTGCACCGCACACAGTTGACCAGACAGAACCCTGCACACCGGATTTTAGCAGGACAATAAATAAAAAGCCAAACGCACAGTCACAGATATTACCGATAACAAGTGCTGTTGACGCAAGCTTGGGTGCATTGTCAGTATGGACAAAATATTGAAGCGGCGCCTGCATAAACAAAATCGGGGCAGTAATCAGCATCAGCCTGACATAGGACAGCATACTGCCGTACAACTCCATATCCTTTGTACATCCAAGAAGCTTTACAAGAGGCTGCACAAATATCAGTCCAAGAACAGACAGAGCCGTTATCACAAGAAAGTCAATTATAATCACGCTTGAAAAAATCGTGTTGCCCTCTTCTGCTTTTCCTTCACTGAGGGACGATGCAAAATGAATTGCCCCTCCTGATGCAATACCAATACTTATCGTACTGAAAATCATATAGATTGGTGACGCGGCGCCAAGTATAAAAAGCCCGCTTTCATTCATGGTCCTGCCAATATAAAAACTGTCCGCAATACCGCCTGCTGCAAGGCCCAGAGAACTTAAAAGAGCCGGCAGAAAAAACTTTAAAAACAGCCGTTTTTCAAACCATTTATTGTTCACTGCCACAGCCTCCTTTAAAAGTTACCGTATAGGACGGGACAATCTTTGCATGGAGTGACTGCTTGAAACGCCTAAGCCCCGGAATCCCCATATCATCTTCCATATTCGTATATTCATACTTTTTCATTGCCGTAACAGAACATGCGCGGATTACATAAAGGCTTGCCCCTCTGTCGCTGTCAACTGTCTTAGAAAAATGCCCCTGCATGATATTGCTTTGCATCTCTGAAGCAATTGCAAAACTGACATACCTGTCTCCTCGTTTTACAAGAACTCCCCGCAGACCGAGTTTTTCAAAATATTTAATAGCTTCACTTTCTGCAGGATAATCAGCGCCTTTTGACGCATCCGAAATCTCTTTAACAATACTCAGCTTTTCCTTTGTGATAAGCTCGGCCTGCGGTTCCGGCGTCTGAGAAACATAATGGCTTAAATCATTCCTCTTATTATGCAGCCTGCTGCCCTCAAGGTTTTCAAGTATCTGATTTTCCATCATATAATCGCAGTCATCTTCCTGCAGCTCTATTTCAAGATTATGCAGATGCTCCTCTATAGTTTTTGTGTATTGTGTGTCACAAAAACGCAGAGTAAATCCTATATTCAATCTCATAAGTCCCTGCAGGTACCTTATATATTCATCAGACTTTCCCACAGGACAGAAATAATTGTCCTCTCCTTTCACTATAAAAAAGTCATTCCCTATGAATAATCTCAGGTTCATCAGCCTTCGCCAGCAAAAAAGCAGCGAAAACGTAAAGTCAGACAGCTCTGAAGGATATTTATGCCTGATTTCTTCCAGTACGGGCCTGTCAGCAAGTGTAATTTCACGAAAATACGGCTGCCATTTTTCAGCTGCCAGAACTCCGTCCAAAAGTCTGATTTTTAACTCATTGCCTTGAGGTTCCTCACTTGAAGCATATAATCTGCACTCGTCTATCTGAATGGTGACATCATGAACCTTACACAAAATGCCATATCCGCAGAAGGCCCTCATAATATGCGATACCCTGTCTATGCTGTCTGTCTCAGATATAAGCCGGTCATTATCGGTCGGCTCATCCCAGTATTCCCCCCTGCCCTGCTTTATGGCATTATTCCACAGCCTGCCGGGAGACTCCAGAAAAGTATCAAGCAGCTTTACCGCAGTCTTACGTATCTTCTCCGTCAGTGTCACAAGATTTTCATTGTAAGCAAGAGGTATCTTTTCACGAATGATAATGTCGCCTTCATCAAAATGTTCCGCCAGCTTGTGGATCGTAACGCCTGAAGCTCTATCCTTCATAATGGCGACCGGCATCGGCCATGCGCCCCTGCCTTCCGGCAAATAGGACGGATGAATATTCAGCTGCCTGATCGTATCAGACAGAGGAATCAGCCAGGGATACCCGGCAGTAACAGAAATCTCCACTCCCATAGCTTCCAATTTTTTTATATCATCGGCTGTCGCACGAGTCGTCTTATACGGAATACCATGCATCTTCGCAAAACTGCAAATATCTGCCGAATGGTCATATTCGCCGTCTTCGATTGTAAAAATGAACACCAGTTCACAACCATGTTTCAGCAAAACACTCAAACAGTCCCAAAGCGCATCTATTCCGAAATAGGCGGCTTTCATTACATCTCCCCCTTTATTCAACCGTCAGAATTTTTGAGAAACCAGTGAGCTCAAAGACTTCCATGATCGTATCGTTAACATTTCTGATTATCATTTTACCTTGCTGGTTCATTATCTTCTGTGCCCCTAACAGAACACGCAGTCCTGCTGAAGATAAATACGCAAGTCCGCCAAAATCCAATTCAAGCTTCTGAACACCGGCAATAGAAGCTTTTATCTCATCCTCAAGCATGGGCGCCGTTGTTGTATCCAGCCTTCCATCTAATTTCAATGTAAGTTTTGTTTCCTCTAAATTTTTTTCGATAGTCACGATATTTCCTCCTAAGAAAAATATTTTATTTCATTCCACATATTGAGTTCACATAATCACAATTGTGATGTCATTTTTCTTGGAAAATTATATCATTTTCGTCTTTGTTTAGTCAAGTTATTTCGTATTTAACAATTATTGTGCGTATTCAAGAATTTTTAGCTGGATATAAAAATCTTTGATAATCTGTCCAGGCAGTATCCCGGGCAGATCATGGCAGAGGGGACAATAATGATACCCCGGTATTCATGCGTAAATACCGGCAGCGCTGATATGAATAAGTATTTTATTCTCTTTGAAAACAATAAATGCTTCCGTATAAAATATTTTATATTGTATTAAGACGGCTGGAGATATTTTTTCAGCCTCATATATTGACTTCTGCTGACCGGAAGCTCCCGGCCGTCTTTTAGAATAACCTGATAACGGCAGATATGGTGAATAAGCGTGGTATTGACGATATAGCTCTTGTGTATCCGCATAAACGTTTCAGGCAGTTTTTTTTCATTCTCCGCAAGGGTTCCGGGAATCTGGAAACATCCATCATTCGTATAAACTACTGTCCGCTGAAGTGCGGCTTTTAAATAAAAAACTTCGTGAGGGAACAGATAGTGATAATTTTTTTCGATGTCACGGAAGGCCAGCTTCTCGGAATCCGCTTTTCTGGTATCCAGATTCTTCATATATTCAAAATAATTTGTATCCATAGTTAAGGGATCCGGCGGCGTTATGATCTGATTCAGCGGAATGTCCTGTGCATGTGACCCATGGACATGAGCCAATTTTATTTCTCCGCCGATTCTGCGCCAGACATAAGTCCCCCGCACATGTGCATGAATAAAGGAACCGTCCTCCAGTGTGGCATTTATCTTATAGCGTCCATAAACGATCCAGACATTTCTTTCGTGAAAGAGCAGATGAAACTCTTCATCCGTCAGCATGACAGGCGGTTCTTCATATTCTTTTTTTGTTACCCTGCGGAACTCTTCCAGTCCCTCACTCCACTGAAAATCATTGGAGCCAATCCAGACAAAATCATCTGTCATTGGCGTAGTAGTAAATTCAGTATTCCGGTCATAAAAGCTCCTGACATTTTCCAGCGTCATCTGAACAATTTCTGCTTCTGTAATAAATGGCTTTCCCATAATACTCCTCCCAGAAGATAATATGCCCAGTATATCAGAAATAACGCGATTCTGCAAGAATGAGGGGAAAACCAATCTTTCCGGCCCTATGGCGCTTAAACATCACCGACGTGCACAGTAACCCTTTTATTCCCATTTTCATAGAATAAGATATAAGTACAAAAGGAGGTAAAACATGCAATCATTATTAGAACTAGAAGATGTCACTTATGTCTATCACAGTATCAACGGCGAGACTTACGCCTTATCTAATATATCCTTCCAAGTTGAAGATGGCGAATTTATAGCAATCGTCGGACCCAGCGGCTGTGGCAAATCCACGCTGCTTTCTTTGATTTCCGGCCTGCTTACTCCAGAATCAGGAACTATCCTCCTGCACGGACGAGATATCAAAGACTCCAAAACAGATATCGGCTATATGCTTCAGAAAGATCATTTATTTGAATGGCGCACCATTTACAGTAACCTGAAGCTGGGCCTGGAAATACAGAAAAAAGATACACCCGAAAACAGAAAGCACATTGATGAGCTGCTGAAATCCTATGGCTTGTCCAAATTTAAAAACGCAAAACCTTCCCAGCTCTCCGGCGGTATGCGCCAGAGGGCGGCACTGATCAGGACACTTGCATTAAACCCTGGGCTTTTGCTGCTGGATGAACCTTTTTCAGCTCTGGATTATCAGACAAGATTATCCGTCTGTGACGATATCGCATCTATCATAAAGAAGGAGCATAAGACTGCCATCCTGGTTACGCATGATCTGTCAGAAGCAATCAGTGTCGCTGACAGGGTTATTGTACTGACAAAACGCCCCGGCAGGATCAGGAAGATCGTGCCGATCCAGATAGATATGGAAGAGAGAACACCTATGAAATCCAGGAATGCTCCTGAATTTAAGGATTATTTTAATCTTATATGGAAGGAGCTGAACAACGATGACTAGCCCTTCTCTTTCCCAGCAGGAATATTTAAAGGGCCTGAAGCGCCACAGACAATTTGTCACAAATGCCAGAATCCTGCTTTTTGTGGCTTTTATCCTTATATGGGAGCTTTCTGCCCGCTTCGGCCTGATCGACAGCTTTATTTTCAGCAGCCCTGCCAGAATCGCATCCACCTTTATCTCTATGGTAAAAGATGGGTCTATTTTTTTACACGTGGGAATGACGCTTGCCGAAACCCTGTTAAGCTTCCTGCTCGTGGTCATATTCGGTATCCTCATCTCTGTGCTGCTGTGGCTGTGCCCTAAGCTGTCACAGATACTGGAGCCTTATCTCGTCATACTGAACAGCCTGCCAAAATCCGCACTGGCTCCCCTTCTTATTGTATGGCTGGGCGCCAATATGAATACCATAATTGTGGCAGGTATGTCAGTAGCAATTTTCGGAACTGTCCTAAATCTCTACACAGGTTTTCAGGAAGTAGACCCGGACAAAATAAAATTAATCTATACACTGAGGGGAACTAAAAAAGACGTACTCTTCAAGGTAGTGCTTCCCAGCACCATCCCAATCATCATCAGCATCATGAAGGTCAATATAGGCCTTTGCCTTGTAGGTGTTGTTATAGGAGAATTTATCGGGGCCAGATGCGGCCTGGGATATCTTATCATTTACGGCACACAGGTCTTTAAGCTGGACTGGGTGCTCATGAGCATTGTCATCCTGTGTATCATAGCCATGGGGCTTTATGCAATGATCAACCTCATTGAAAAGCTGTATCAGAAAAGGCTGCAATAAGGATTTCAGAAAATTGTAAAATAAAAAAGATGTCTGCTTCCAGGGGCCATGGCCCCTTAAGGAAAACAGGCATCTTTCATCTGCTATTAATCTTTTGGAATATTGAATTTCGGGAACTTTTTCTGGGGAGGCGCATACTTGTTTATCTTCCTTGTCAGATTCTCAAGTTCCTGAGGCATATTCTCCTTCACAAACTTATATGTATAGAAGACCGTCACTGCCGTAACCACCAGATAAAGCGCTTCGGCAACCCAGATACTGCTGTACAGCCCTGCCTGGAACAGCAGATTCGGCACATTATACAGGAATACAAAACCAAGAGCCAGCGCAGCCATATACTTCGGTCCGATCTTGCTGAGCGCGGCAAAGAGCAGCACTGCAACACAGATTATAAATATAACTTTCATCGTACTGTCCAGACCATAGCTCAGATAGTTGACAGCAGGCGCACCTATAAAGTCATATAGCGCCTTTGCCCCCTCCTCGGCCTGCTCAGGATTAGACTCCTTCAGGTCCTGGATCAGCTGTGTCGCGCCTACCTGATTCACAGACATGGCAAGTGACAGGTAGCTGAACAGGTTTGTGGCTGTCTGCATAAAGGCCTCAATCGCTGTAAACCCAAGTCCAAAGAACACGTAACTTCCGAAGCCCGCATTCTTCATAAGAACCTTCGCGCCTATAAAAAGGCCTGCCATCTGAAACGCTGCAAGCACAAGTGACATCACGATCCCCGCAAGTACATTGTTGGACCTTAAGGTATCTCCAAGTCCCGGAATGGCTGCCAGACCAATACTGGCCAGCTGCGGCAGAAGCATCCCCGCTGCCAGAAATACAAGAACACCGTTCAGCAGTGCACGCGGATTAAGCATAAAACGTTTTTTAATATAGAAGAAAAGCGCTATTGGGACAGCAATAATAAGTGCCAGACTGATCCCCATAAACACAAGTGCGATTGACGGCACCGCTTCGGGATTCGCTGAAGCTGCCGCAAATGGTAAAAAAGACATAGAATTCCCCTTCCTGATATACATTTGCCTACAGGCAATAGGGTAACCATACCAAAATTTCAAAAGGATGTCAATAGGGGGAAAATAATCATTTTATTAAATTACTGTTTAATCAAATAACAGAACGCTTTGTGTTGATGGATAGTGAGCTGTCAGGCAGGGCAGGGAAGGGATTCAGGGTTCTGTCCGAACCGCTGCGTCCTGAAACTCTAAGGCTGCGTGAAACGCTAGAACCGCAAAAAGCGGCCGGAAACTCGGTGCGTTTGTCGATACAAACGCCCCTCAGACAGCTCCGGCCTCGAGCGCAAGCGCTCGTTTTTGCTGACCGCGTTCCCCGCAGCCTAAGAGTTTCATGTCCTCACTATAGTCCGCCACCCTGAATCCCTTCCCTGCCCTGTCTGACAGCCTCAAGTTTACCGTCACAAAGCTGGCTGTTATAAACAGACGGGGGGTTTTGTTGGAAAACTACTATGCATATGAAAGAATATAATTAAAATCTTTTCCATGAAGTCTCCAGCTTTAAAACCTGATATTCTCAAGATCTCTAAAACAGTTTAATCCAGCTAACGTAGGACCAATTTGTAGCTTACCAGCTGTCAAAGTAATTAATTGCTTCCACTATGTTCTGGAAATCCAATCAAGTAGTGGCCTCACCCATCCCCCAGCCTCATTACGGGAGCCAGCTTTGTGCCAGTAAACCTTCCTGACGGCTCACTGCCTCCCGCGCAAAGCGTCCTGTTAATCAGCTAACCAGCCATCAAGCCATCTTCTGATACACCTCCGCAATATTCAGCACATGATCCCCTATCCGCTCGAAGTCTGTGAGCAATTCTGAGTACAGGATGCCTGCCTGGGCCTCGCATGTGCTTTTTTGCATTCTCTTCATCTGGCGTTTTAGGTACTCTTCTTTCATATCATCTATGCGCTGTTCTGATTTTGCTGACAGCTCCAGAATCTCCCTGGATCTGGAGGGATCCTGGAAGTCTATATCATCCAGGGCTTTCAGGCATGTTTTTTTCATATCCTTTATTTCTTCCAGGGCTGCTTCGGAAAAGGAGGTATTCCATTTATCCAGGTCTTTGGCATACTCCCCGATATTCATTGCATGATCGCCTATTCTCTCGATGTTGCTGATGATCATATAATAGCCGTTGATATTCTGAGAATCTTCTGTCTTCATCTCTGTAGCCATCAGCTTCACAATATGTCTTGATATTTCACCGTTTAAATAATCTATGTATTCTTCCTGCTCTTCTACTTCTTTCAGTATCCTGACATCTCTCTCTGCCACGGCTTCGAAGCTTCTCTTCACATTCTCTCTGGTAAGGGAGAGCATCCTCGTTACTTCCTGTTCAATCTGTGACAGTACGAGTACAGAGTGGCCCACAGGATATACATGATCCAGGGGCTTGATATACTCCAGCCTCTTTACCGCACTCTCCTCTTCCCTGCGGCCCGGCAGCATTTTTGTGGCTATTGCAGCCATCAGGTTTCCAAATGGCAGCAGAAGCAGCGTGGTGACAATATTAAAAACAGTATGCGTATTTGCGATCTGCGCTATGGGATTGCCCGGAGCCAGCATTTCCATCCAGGAAACGAATGGGGTCGCCATACATATGAGGGTAAACACAGCGGTACCAATGATATTGAACATCAGATGGATGATCGTAGTGCGTTTTGCATTTACTTTTGTTCCAAAGCTGGCCAAAACTGCTGTGATACATGTGCCGATATTCTGTCCGAAAAGTATATACACGGCTCCAGACAGGGGGATCATGCCAGTGCCGGCCAATGCCTGAAGGATTCCTACCGACGCTGAGGAGGACTGGATCACTGCAGTAAATGCTGCACCCACAAGTATGCCTATGAGAGGATTTTTAAAGTTTGTCATAAAGCCCAGGAAAACCTCAGACTCCCGCAGCGGAACCATGGAATCCCCCATCATCCCCATTCCTATAAAAAGAATGCCCAGCCCGGCAAATATCTCACTTATGTGGCGGATCTTCTCATTTTTCACAAACATGATGCAGGCTACACCGGCAAAGGCGATCAGCGGCGCTATCGCCCCCATATCCAGAGCAATAAGCTGTCCCGTGATCGTAGTCCCTATATTCGCTCCCATGATCACCCAAACAGCCTGTTTTAGTGTCATGAGGCCGGAATTAACAAAACCTACTGTCATTACCGTTGTTGCTGAGGATGACTGGATCACTGCTGTGATCACGGCTCCTGCCAGCACACCTTTGAACCTGTTGGACGTAAGCGACTCCAGGACCGCCTTCATTTTATTTCCGGCCGCTGTCTCAAGGCCATTGCTCATCATCTGCATTCCATAAAGGAATAATGCCAGACCGCCGAGCAGCATTAGAATATCTGTAATTTTCATTTTTGTATCTGCCTCCTGATTTTAGTCACAGCCTATGCTGTGAATTAATAATTCTGCAAGACGGCAGATACCCCCTTTTTCCCATCCGACTGCCACACAATATCTATCCTGTGCAGCCGGACATCCCGGATATGAAAGCTGCTGTTCAGGCTCATCATCCAGGACGGCTTCAGTCTTCCCGGCAGGCACAGCAGAAGGCAGGCAAGGCACATCCATATAAGAACAGACGCACTGTATCCACTCTTCTGCTGTACCGCAGACAGCCTGAAATTCGTATGGGTTCCATTTCCCGGCAGGCCTCTCTCCCAGATCATATTCTGCTCTGCCCAGCTTCCCCAGGCCATTAACATACTCTCTTCAGATGCTGCTTCAGAAAAACTATGAGAAACAACAGCCTCCTTTTTATCCGGCATTGTATCATCTGTTTTCAGACATAAAAAAAACAGTCCGCATACAAATATAAGAACTATCATTGTCCAAAACGAACTTTTTTTCACAAAATTTCTCCCTGTTCCACTTCTGCCGCTGTGCTGTTTTCCATTACAGCTGCGGCTGTTTTCTTTAATACCTTCTCCATTTTATATAAGGAAAACATATATTGTCAACAATATCTTTTATTTTTGCAGGCTTGCCCCATGCCATGTATAATGTTATAATATGTCTGTCAGATTACATAGCTGCATATGCAGCGATAGTTAAAACCCCGCAGCAATCCGGGGGATTAAACTTGCAGGCTGCAGGGTATTTGACCCTCGGGGAAGCCGCCAAGGCAAAGCAGGTTTGACTTTGGCCCGCTGCTTGCACAAATAAAGGAGGTCTCATAAAATGCTAGACAAAAAAGTAGCTGATTTGCTTAACGAACAGATAAATAAAGAATTTTATTCTGCCTATCTCTATCTGGATTTTTCAATTTATTATAAGAACGAGGGGCTTGACGGATTTGCCAACTGGTTCAATGTACAGGCCCAGGAAGAGCGTGACCACGCAATACTCTTCACCCAGTATCTTCAGAACAACAGCATGAAGGTAACGCTGGCCCCTATCCCTAAGCCAGACAAGGAGTTTTCTGCATTTGACCAGCCCCTGGCGGCCGGACTGGAGCACGAAAGATATGTGACAGGGCTTATCCATAATATTTATGACGCTGCCTATACAGTGAAGGATTTCAGGACCATGCAGTTCCTGGACTGGTTTGTAAAGGAGCAGGGCGAGGAAGAGAAAAATTCTGAGGACCTGATAAGGAAATTCGAACTGTTCGGCCATGATTCCAAGGGACTCTATATGCTGGACTCAGAGCTGGCCGCACGGGTATATACTGCCCCTTCTCTTGTACTGTGAGGTGGATATGAGCAAAGATAAATACCTCTGTCCCTGTCTGAAGGTGACAAAAAAAGATATAAAGGATGCAATAGCTGAAGGCGCCGGCAGCTTCAAAGATATAAAAAAGGCCACAAAAGCCGGAAAGGGCTGTGGACACTGCGAATGTAAGGTAAAAAAATACGCAAAAAAACAGCTGAAGAAAAAGAAAGAAAATTCTATTTTTTAATCCTCAAAATGGTAATCGGAAGATAGTAAATTAAACGAAAGCGTGCATTTTCTGTATAAGGAATGCACGCTATTTTTGTTGATCCGGGAATAAAATATATTTCACATAGTGTTAGAAATATGTTATAATCAACAGCAGATTATTTCAGTGGAGGCGGTGCATATGTGGCAAAATTAGATAAGTATAAATTTGATAGCAAGATTCATGTTTTCAGGGCTACGAAAAGAATGAGCCAGCAGGAACTTGCCGACCTTGTAGGCGTATCACGTCAGACTATCATACAGCTTGAACGAAATAGATATAATCCGTCAATGCTTTTAGCTTACAGTATTGCAAAGGTATTTAATGTTACCATAGAAGATTTATTCGATTTTCAGGAGGTATTGCCTAAATGATACTTTATGAGCTATATAATACTTGTCGGATAACTGCTGCCGGCATAACTCAAAGTAATAAAGAATGTTAACTCAGGGAGAGGTGGAAATGGAATGGAATTAAAAATGCCAATTATTATTATGGAGCTGTTTAAAAATATGACGTTTATTGTTGTCTGTAAAATACTGCTTTTTGTGCTAACGGCTATATTTATTGTATTTTATTTTTCAAAGGAAGGCAGAGATGAACGGGGACGGGGAATAATTGCCACCTCTTGTGTCAGGGGAATAATCATGCTGTTTGTTCTGTTAAATATATGTTCTTACTATACATATTCAATTACAAGTGACCCTCTGATCTATACTAGTGCAATAACCCTAACATATGACATTACATTGCTTACAATAATTATTAATGCAGCAGTACTGAGGATAAAAAGATAACCCATCGCTGAGATCTAACCTGTTTACAGAATTAATGTAACAGGTTATTGTTTTAAACTTTATGTAAGAAATAATTGACTTATAGTTATAAATAAATTATACTATCAGTAAAGACAGGCAAAACCGTAAATAAAATACATTGTCTGGGAAGGGGGAAGATATAATGGATAATTTATGGATATATATTTTAATCATTTTGCTGGTTTTAGGCGGGGGATGTTCATTGACTGCTACTTGGTGGAGCAAAAAAAAGAAAAATGAGAAAGAAAAATAATTCGGACATTCGAACAGGTCTGTGCAGTAAATGCACAGACCTGTTAAACATTATAGAAGTGCAGAAAAATCACATCGTCAAACGCGGTTTTAAACCAAAATCGCTACAGGGGCAGGTGGTCTGCCTTAAATCTCAATTACGATTTCTTTTTCACCGCCGGGCCTGATTACTGTATCATTTCCATCATACTCATACTCTACCCCTGACACACCAGCTGCCTTCACATTAACAAGACGGACAGTATAAGGACAGGCCGCTTTTGCTGTAAATATTATACGATTCCCCTCTCTGGCTGCCCTGGCCTCTATCTCAGGAGCGGCGTCCATGCCAAACACTGTCACCTGTGCTGCATCTTTCAGACTGTATACCCGAAGCTCTGCCCCATATCCATAGTCGTAGTCGGCACGCGTATCGCAGGCTCCCACAGGCAGAATTGTATTTTCCCTTACCAGAAGAGGAATACTCAGATATCCGTGTATCTCCTCCTGCCAGCCGCCTCCCTCTTTCTCCTCCCCGGTCAGAAAGCTGGTCCATGTTCCCTTGGGAAGATAATATTCTGCCACACTGTCTTCCCTGAAAACAGGAGCTGCAAGAAGGCTGTCCCCCAGCATGTACTGGCGGTCTGTATAATGGCAGGTCCTGTCCCCTGTAAATTCCAGCACCATGCTCCGCATAAGCGGCACACCTGTCCCGGATGTATATACTGCCCCTGCATACAGATAAGGCATAAGTTTTGCCTTCAGCTTAGTAAAAAATCTCACCACATCCACGGCTTCCTCATCATATGCCCACGGCACTCTGTAAGAAGTGCTGCCGTGCAGGCGGCTGTGAGTAGACAAAAGTCCAAAAGCCGCCCACCTCTTATACACATCCGGTGTGGACGTGCTCTCGAATCCTCCTATATCATGGCTCCAGAATCCAAAACCAGACATTGTCAGAGAAAGGCCGCCCCTGAGGCTCTCTTCCATGGACTCATAGTCAGACCAGCAGTCTCCTCCCCAGTGTACAGGAAATTTCTGTCCTCCTACTGTAGCAGAACGTGCGAACAGCACTGCCTCCTTCTCCCCTCTTTTTCTCTGAAGCAGTTCAAAAACAGTCTTGTTATAGAGATATGTATAGAAATTATGCATCTTCACAGGATCTGCTCCGTCATAGTAAACTGCATCTGCAGGTATCCTCTCACCGAAATCCGTCTTAAAGCAGTCAACCCCCATATCCAGCAGGACTTCCAGCTTATCCTGATACCATCTGCATGCTTCGGGGTTTGTAAAATCTACAATTGCCATTCCCGGCTGCCACATATCCCACTGCCATACATCCCCGCCCGGACGCTTCAGGAAATATCCCCTCCTGACTCCTTCTTCAAACAAGGCAGATTCCTGTCCTATATATGGATTGATCCAGACGCAGACGTTCAGCCCCTTATCCTTTATCCTCTTCAGCATTCCTTCAGGGTCAGGGAACACTCTTGCATCCCATATAAAATCTGACCAGTGGAATTCTTTCATCCAGAAGCAGTCAAAGTGGAATACACGAAGAGGAATATCCCGATCCAGCATCCCGTCAATAAAACTCATAACAGTCTCTTCATCGTAATTCGTTGTAAAGGAAGTGGACAGCCACAGTCCAAAGGTCCACGGTGCAGGCAGGGACGGCTTTCCTGTAAGGTCTGTATAACGCATGAGTACTTCCTTCATAGTCGGCCCGTTTATGAGGAAATAATCAAGGCTCTCACCCGGAACTGAAAATTCCACCTTCGTCACCTGCTCAGCCGCCACCTCAAAGGATACCTTCTCTGGATGGTTTACAAACACACCGTACCCTTTATTTGTCAGATAGAACGGGATATTCTTATAAGACTGTTCAGTGCTTGTTCCTCCGTCTTCATTCCAGATATCCACAGACTGGCCGTTTTTAACAAACGGCGTAAACCTCTCACCCAGGCCATAGACCAGCTCACCCACGCCAAGTCCCAGCTGCTGGCGCATATAGGCATCATCACTGCCCTTGTCATATGCGAATCCCTTCCAGTCAGTCTTCATGAACGCCAGATCCTGTCCCGCGCTTTTTGTAAGCTTCTCATTGCCTCTTGTGTATGTCATGGACCAGTTATTTTTCGTGATTGCCAGACTCAGGCTTCCGCTTCTGACTGTTATTGTCTCATCATCCTCTGTCACATCAAGGGGAAGATCTTCATGTATATTTAATTCAAATTCGGGTGATTTTTTCTGTACTCCCAGAAAATGTGATGTTTTTAGACGGAGCACCTCCGGCATAGGGGAAGTGATCTCCAGTGTCAGGTTGATTCCTCCAAGCGTATCTCCCCTGTGATTGATCCTTCCTGTGGGTGCGCAGATAGTCACCTTCGTATCTTCTTTTTTTACAAAATATGCCTGTGCAGGGGCGAAGCATTCACAGCCTTCTTTCTGCAGCCAGCAGCCGTTGCCAAATTTCATCTTAATTTCTCCCTTCTGTCTTCTATGTGCTCTGTGAGCTCATTTTCTGTGGGATGTCCCACTTTCATCTAAGATACATTATAATCTTTTTTTAATATCCGGGATACCCTTAATTTTCAAGATAAAACACTCTAAAACTTAGAGTATTCTATCTCAAAAAAAGCATTTATATGATCATTCACTGCACAGCAGAACTTCTGAATTTGTGCCATAGAAGATGTCGCTTTGGTTACTGATCCTGGCACAGAATTCTTCCAGCTTACCCCAGGTGCCGTCCACGTCAAATTCATAGCTGTGGCCCCATACGTAAAATATGCTGGGTTCTGTGGCATCCAGTTGGATGAATTCTTCAGCCAGCTGCATCAGATTCTTATTATTGTGATGGCAGGTGGATTGAGATCGATGAAAATTATAATAATCAGGATCTGTCCGTCAACCAGATCGCAGAATATCTGGGACTGAACTCTTCGTATCTGGGAGTTGTCTTCAAAAAGATAAATTACTATCCTGTCTCGCAGCATATAACAAAGGTGCGGATGAAGGAAGCCGTCCGGTTACTGGAAAAAGGATGTCACCGGATCACCGATATCGCTGAAATGGCCGGATATTCCGATGTCTTTTATTTCAGCAAAAAATTCAAGAAGATATATGGGTGCTCGCCGAGTGAATATCATTCTAATTCTTCTGCATCAAGGGGACCTGAATGAGTATACTTTTTCCTGTATTCCCCAGGTGTAGCCCCCACGCGCTTTTTAAATGTCTGTACAAAGCTGCTCTCACTTTTCATGCCTATCATGCCCGCGATCCGGCCTGCGGGCATGTCTGTATTTTCCAGAAGAAATCTTGCATTCTGCATTCTCAGCCGGATGATATATTCTTTCGGCGGACATCCCATATATTTGTGGAATTCCCTTGACAGATGGAATTTGCTGATCCCTGAAAAAGAAGCCAAAAAGTCCAGAGAAAGTTCCCTGAAATAATGATTTTCCATATATTGGATCAGATATCTGAGATTCTGCGGCACAGACTGTCCCTCACGCGCATTCTCCGATGTGGACACCAGGATATGTGTCACAATATTACTCAGAAGATTCGATATCTGAAACTCTCTGTAAGGCGAAAACACACTCAGCAGAACTGCCAGCTTTTCCAGCATATTCTGATACTTCCCCGTGACCGGCTCCTTAAAAGCCGGTCCGTTAATGCTGCAGTACTCTTCATAGACGGAACCCATGGGCTTTCCCCTGAAATGAAGGTCACTGTGGACCCATTTTGAACCTGCAGTTTTGTAAAAATGAGGCTTCCGGCAGTCTATAAAAAATCCATCCCCAGGTTTCTGAGGGTAGGATTTCCCTTCATATTCCAGCACCCCTTCGCCCTCATACGTATAAAGGATCAGATAAGAATCACAGTCTTTTCTTTTCGTGTAGTACTTCTCATCACATGTCATGACAGAAAATGTCTGAACGTAATATGAGTGCTCCATTGTGTGCTCACTGACCGGTATAGCAGGCAAGGATTTGATATTCCCGCTGATGGCGAACAGACTTCCCCTGATGATGTAATCAGGCTCCTCTCCCCCAAATGGGTTTAATTCTCTCATATTCGCCCCTGTCAGCGTCTGCTTTGTATAATATGTTGAAAACCTGATATTATCAAACATACTGCATCCCCCTTTCTAAGCCATATCCTCAGCGCCGCAGCTTTCGCAGCAAGATTTTTATATACTTCAGCAAGTTTTAGTATTGTATCTTATATTATAAAATCTTATATTTAAAATGCAAGTATTAATCTCTCTCATGAAAGCAAAAGGAGGCAGTTTATGAACAATCATTTGAAATCAGATATATTAAAGACACCTGACAAGAAATACCGCCCTGATATCCGCTGGTGGCTGGCAGAAGGAATGCACACGGACGTTACGCTGAAAAATGAAATGTCCATGTTGGACGAATCAGGGTTTGGAGCTATTGAATTCCTGGCAATGGATGAACCGGGGGCTGATTCCGCCCTCTACGGATGGGGTTCTGAGGAGTGGGTCCATGATTCCCAGCTGCTTGTGGCTGAAGCCACGCAGAGGTCCATGGGTGTGAGCATGACAAGCGGCACAAACTGGTCAAATGCAAATCTGACAACTATCACGCCTGATGATAAAGCGGCAGCCAAAGAGCTGAACTATGTCACTGAACTGGTAAAAGCCGGGAAAACACGCTCCGGTGAGATCCCCCGTGCAAAGACGGTCATGCCAAATGTACACAGACAGGACCTGGAAGCAGCCGTCGCAGTCAGGAAACTGGGTGAGACAGACGGAAAGCAATATCTTGACAAGGATTCCTTTTATATACTTACAGATAATGTAACTGAGGGGCAGCTGTCCTGGACGGCTCCCACGGACGGCGATTATCTGCTCTTCTATTTCTGGATACATGGTACAGGCCAGACTGCAGGCCCCTCCGTCAGTACCTCCTACACAGTGAATTACATAGACCGCTATGGAGCGGAGGCTGTGATTGATTACTGGGGAAGTGAGATACTGACTCCGAAGCTGCAGGAGGACCTCTTTAAAAATGGCCGGGGCATGATGTATATGGATTCACTTGAGTTATCCACCTTCGGAGCCGGCGGACAGTTCTGGGGATATCATTTTCTGGACGAATTCAGGAGCCGCCGGGGCTACGACCTGACGCCATACCTGCCATTTATCGTCAAGGACGGCGGTATGATGTGCCTGTATTATCACTACCATTATTTTATGGAGGATGAGGTTTTTGCGGAAAAACTTCATAATGACGTCTACCAGACGATGACAGATCTGTATATGGATAATATGCTAAAGCCGCTCCAGGAATGGCTTCACACTGTGGGGATGACGCTCCGCGCCGAGATCTCCTATGGTCTTCCCTTTGAGATCTCACAGCCCGGAAAATATGTGGACGGCATTGAGACAGAATCTCTGGAGTTTGCCTCCCAGATTGAACCGTACAGGAACCTGGCCGGACCTGCACATATTTACAACAGGACATATTCCAGTGAGACAGGAGCCACGATGCTCAATTACATGATGGGGATGGATTTTTATACCCAGATCATTTTCACCCAGTTCGCCGCCGGCGTCACCAAGACTGTCCTGCACGGCTATGCAAGTATAGCCGGCTCAGAAGAGTCCACCTACTGGCCGGGCCATGAAGGGATGTGGCCTGTATTTTCCGAGCGTTTCGGCTCACGCCAGCCCTCGTACCAGCACTATAAGGACTGGACCGGCATGATCACACGCTTCCAGATGCTTCTCCGTCAGGGTAAGCCGCGCATGGACCTGGGGATCCTCCGCCTGGACTACAATTTCAATAATCTGTATTTTACAGGCAAAAATGAGAAGGAACTTTATGAACACGACTTAATGCGCGGAAACGAGGGTGTCTTCTGGAAGGACATGAAGCTTCAGAATTCAGGATATACATGGGACTATTTTGCTCCTCAGATCCTGGAAGAAGACTTCGTTGATTTTTCTGACGGGGAACTGCTCCACGACGGCCCAGGCTATCAGGCCCTGATCATATATCAGACATGCCTGCCCCTGTCCTCTGCCAGAAAACTCTGCCAGATGGCAAAGAAAGGGCTTCCAATCCTGTTTGTAAACGGGGTGACTGAAACTACACGTCCGTTTTCAGATACCTTCCATGCAAAGGCTGCTGCCATTACACCGTTCAATGACGGCATGGACAGAGAACTGGAACACATAATCAATGAGATGAAATCCCTGCCGAATGTCAGGGAGCTGGATGGCCAGGCTGACGTGTATAAGGCGCTTATCAGCCTTGGTATAAGGCCCAGAACTGAATTCGCAGAAGAAAATAAAAATATCCTGACACTGCTGCGTGAAGAGGGCTCCAAAACTTATTTCTATGCTTACAACATGATGTATACTGAAGAAGAGCCCTTCTCCTTCACTGTATCAGTACGGGGTGAGGGAAAGCCTTATAAGATCGACTGCTGGAACGGAGAAATCACAGAGCCGGGATACTATAAGAAAGCCAGTGGGAATACTGTGCTGGATCTTAAACTTGCTCCAGGAGAGGCCTGCCTGTATGTGATCGACATGTGTGAAAATAATGACCTTCATGCGGTCACGCTGAATCCCTGTCATGAAAGCCTGACGTCTGACAGCGTCTCCTCTTCCGGCATGAGCTCAGGCTGCTATACTTTAACAAAAGAAAACGGCCGTTTCCTCGCCAGAGTATTTGAGAGCGGAGAATACAGTTTTACCCTTCAGGACGGCTCACTAAAGAGTTTTTCGGCAGATGTGCCCGACAACATCCCTATCCCTCTTTGGGACCTGTCAGTAGAAGACTGGAATGAAGGTGACAAGGTGACTATCACGGAAGACCGTGGTCTTGGGATCGTCACAAAGGAAGTTTACTACGAGACAACGAAAGACATGCTCCATGCCGGTACAGTAAGCCTGAAACCCTGGAAAGACATCCCCAGGATCGGTCCTGAAGTTTCCGGCGTAGGCTACTATACCGCCAGGGTCACACTCCCGTCTGACTGGTCAGAGGCAAATGGGGTCGTTCTGGAGATCGGCTCTGTCAACGGAAATACTGCAGCCATCTATGTAAACGGACATAAGGCCGGAGCTTTCAATATGCAGTCTCTGCAGGCCGATATCAGTGAGTGGCTTATTCCCGGCGAAAATACCATTCTTGTTGAAGTATCCAGCACACTGAATAACCGCCTGCTTGCAAGAGGATATTTTGACCTTGTTGAAGAAAGGACACTCGTCCGTCAGAATAATGCCAGCAACAGCACAGATACAGAAGACGGCGAGGGAGGCGGCCTGTCCTTTAATATTTCCTCCCAGGTACATGACTACGGCATGACAGGAGACGTTTCCCTAAAGACTTATACCAGAGTATTTATTGATTAAATTCAATCTCATGAATCTCACAGCAAGCTCGCTTGACCCTCCCGGCAGCCGCCAAGGTCAAGTGAGCTTGACTTATTTATATTGATATTTTTATTTGACTAAACAATTGCAACGGTATATGATAAAAGTATGAAAATTTTTAATAGAAGAGGCGATACCAATGGTTATTTATCTGTCACCCTGTCTATTATTGTATTATTGATAAACAATGCAGTTTTATAAAATGGGGAGGTGCAGTTATGAATAAAAACAAGATAAATCTACTGTTTTGTTGGGTAATCACTGTACTATGTCTTATACCCAGTACTTTTTTAGCAGCGTATGCAGTAATGGGCATCTTTCTGGCACAGGAAAAAGCTAATACTATTTTTTTAAATTTTGTTTATCTTGTAATGGCTATACTAGCAGTGTATATTTTATTATATATTGTGAATAGGATCAGAGATAAATCGTTTAATGAGTGCTGGGAAAAACATAAGAAAAAAATATATTTGGATAAGATAATATTGGTTGAAGACATTTTGTTTATTGTTGCTAATTTGTACCATGCATACATACTATATAAAATGTAATCCAAATATGGGATGTTGTAAAAACAGCATCCCATATTTACATCAACAATTAAACTCTTTCTCATGAAGCTTGAAAAAATCATAATATGCCCGGACATTCTCCAGTTCGGTCCAGCGCTTCACATCAACAGGTTCCTCATCCAGGTCATATATCTTCGCACCGCGTATCGCCAGAACAAATGGCGAGTGGGTAGATATTATGAACTGACACTTAAAAAAGCGCGCTGAATCCTCGATAAATTTAACAAGTTCGGTCTGTCGCCCGGGGGAGAGGCTGTTTTCCGGTTCATCCAGGATATACAGCCCTCCCTCTTCTATTTTTTCAGTAAAGTATCGGAAGGCACTCTCCCCGTTTGAATATTCTCTCACGTTGTCCATGAGCTGATTTCTTACAAATTTAGACTGTGTCTTACTTCTGGACAGATTCACCTTTTTTAACTGTTCATAATCCTCTAATGATTTCATCTGGAAATGAGAATATTTGGCATCCATGTATTCTTCAAACAGTTCTTCCCGCTTCCTGTCTATCCCCTCGTTCAGACTTCTGATATTGAGCATATAGTCAAATACATCATCACTTGTGATGATCCTGCTTTTTTCAGGCAGCGGGAAGTGATGCTCTGCTGTGCAAAGCTTCAGATAGTCCGGGTAGAAATTAGATCTGTTATACGCGGACTCCCTAAGTATGCCTGTCTTTTCCGCTATGACGTTCAGGGCTGTCGATTTGCCTGAGCCGTTGCCTCCGTAAAGTATTGTAACAGGTTCAAAATCTATTCTGCTAAAATTGTGGCGTGATAAAATCTGAAATGGATAAAAAGAATCGTAGCACGTCCTTTTTATGTCCATAAAAAAATACCACTCCTGTTCTTCATCGGGAAATTCAAAAGAATTTAAATAAACAGCACTCATTTTCAGCCAGCCTTTCTCATTTTTCCGCTATTATTACTTATTATAAATGCTGTATTCTGCTTTTGCAATACATATCTGCTATCCTTCCAGCGTCCACACCTGCATTCCGCCCTCACTGCGGTTCCCCCACAGATAATACGGCACTGCTTTTATTTTCCAGGCATAGGGGACAGGCCTCTCTCCTGTATATAGGCTGCCGCCTGACAGACAGCGTGCTCCCTCAATATTCAGGGATACATATCTGCCAAGCACGGGATCCTGCTCTTCTGCCGCACTGATCTGTGCATTCTCCGGTATTCTCAGCTGCCAGAGCTGTCCGCCGTTGTCTTCCTGTTCCAGGCAGTATACGACCGGCCCCCTCATAAGGCAGACTCTTCCCTGGTTCTCCCTGACTGCACTGTCCGCATATACCCTGCGTGCTTCCATCTGAAGATCCACCTGGACTGTATCACCGTCTTTCCATTCACGCCTGATGTAGCAATACCCATCCTCCCTGAACACATCTGCTGCCTTTGCCGCTGTCTCCGCTTCTGCTGTTGTTCCTTCTGCTGACAATGCCTCGGTTCCATTCACAAGCAGCCTGTATTTCTCACACCACCCCGGAATATGGACAGCAAGTGTACATGACGCTCCGTTCTCCTGAGGATGGACCGTGTATTTCACAGAACCATTCCAGGGATATCCCGACTCTGTCTCGATCAGTATGCCTCCGCACATTTCTGACCTGTAGCTTCCTCCCAGGAACATGTGGGAATATATTGTGTCACTGCCTTCCCCCCAGGCATATTTCCCTATGGATTCAAGAAGCCTGGCTTCATTGGGCGGGCAGCAGGCGCAGGCATACCACTGGGGCCGCTTGGGAATGACATGTTTATATTCCTTCTGCTCTCCTGAAAGCCCTGGTATTACTTCCAGCGGATTTACATAGAAGAATCTCTTTCCGTCATGCTGCATACCTGAAAGCACTCCATTGAAAAGGCAGCGCTCCATAACATCTGCAAATTTTCCGGAAGGCTTAAGCTCCAGCATTTTCCTGGTAAAAAACACAAGTCCTATGGAAGCACATGTTTCCGCATAGACTGTATCATTGGGAAGATCATAGTCTTTCGTAAATGCTTCCCCATGCACTGTAGAGCCAATTCCTCCCGTAACATACATCTGCCGTCCTGTTACATTCTCCCACAGCCGCAGACATGCCCTGTAAAGTGATTCATCACCTGTCTCTCCTGCCATATCCGCCATAGCTGTGTACAGATACATAGCTCTCACGCTGTGTCCCACAGCCTTATCCTGCTCTCTTACAGGAACATGGCTCTGGTTATATGTGCCGTCGCCGGCCTCTGTACTCCAGAAAGTCCAGCTGCGCTCTTTCATTTCCACCTGGAAATAATTTGGCTGTGTGCCCCTCTCATCAATAAAATACCTGGACAGTTCCAGATACCTCTGCTCACCTGTGGCCCTGTAAAGCCTAAGCAGCGCCAGCTCAATCTCTTCATGCCCGGGTATTCCCCTCGTTTTATCCGGACCAAATCTTCTGTCTATATGGTCTGCCATGCGCCGCATGATGTTCAGGAACTTATCTTTGCCTGTGCTCTCATAATAAGCCACAGCAGCTTCGATCATATGCCCCGCGCAGTAGAGTTCGTGACAGTCAAGCAGGTTCTGCCACCTGTGTTCAGGCTCTTTAATAGTAAAATATGTATTTACATAGCCATCCTCCTGCTGAGCGCCTCCTATCAGGTCTATGACATCATCCACCCGCCGTTCCAGCTCCTCATCCCTTTTGTTCTGCAGGGAATATGCGGCTGCTTCCAGCCATTTAGCCAGATCACTGTCCTGGAAAACAGCTCCATAAAATTCACCTTCCGCTTTTCCAGCGGCTATCCTGAAGTTTTCAATAGCATGGCTCTTCTCTATCCCCGGTATCTCATCTCTCAGTATCTTTTCCTGATAGGGGATCACCACATCTGATACAAGTTCCTGAAAATAAGACCAGAACCCATCTTTAACACAGCAGTCCTTAAGCCTCGCTTCTGTTTCCTGTCGTTTTACCATCACTTATTCCTCCTACTATTTTCTGCCTCAGTCCGGCATACATTCAGTTCATTTATCACTATGTTTTTATTATAAGAAAATCATGTCAAAATGAAATGGACATTCTCTGCAAATCCATGTATAATCCGGTAATATATAATGATAAATCATAACTAGTCATCAGGAGGAAAGATCCATGAATTCTATTGTATATATGTCAACGAAACAGCGCCGCACTATATCATGCTCAAACGTCAATTACAGTCCTGAGGGGATCCTTCACCCTGACCGTGTCATGGATGAGTATGACCTGCTCTATATTACGGACGGCAGCTGGGATATCATTGAAAACGGGATATGCCATCATGTAAAAAAAGACCAGCTCCTGATACTGGAGCCTGGTCTTCGCCACTATAGCCAGGAAAAATGCACACCGCATATGAGAAACATGTTCATCCACTGCAGCCTTCTGCCGGAGGATGGCCTGCCTTCCCCCGACTGCCTGAAGCTGCAGAAAGTAACAGACTGTTCAGCAAATCCAAAGGTTGCAGAATTATTTTCACAGACAGTAGAGACATACTGGTCAGGGCGCAGCCACACATCATTCCGGCTGAGCGCTCTTCTTGAGCTGCTCCTGGCCGAAGTTTCGCTTCCGGATGAAGCCGACTCCCCCTGGATGGATTCCCTGACCAAGGATATCCTGCACCTGTTTTATACATGCCCCCACCGTTTCTTCAGCCCCGAAGCCCTGGCTGAGACATATGGACTGAGTGTACGCAGCCTGTCCACCCGTTTTAAGAAAGCTACCGGCTACACGATCCACCAGTATCAGATCCGGCTGAAGCTGAACATGGCTCATGAGCAGATCCCCGCAAATCCCAAACGTGGAATCAGGGATATCGCCCTCAGCTTTGGTTTTTATGATGAATTCCACTTTTCCAGGCTCTATAAAAGGCAGTTTGGGTATGCGCCGTCAGTGCACAGGGGTATGCACGGAAGCACATGACGTTTACAGCCACTGTATAAAGGCTGTCTTATCCTCGCTGTTAAACCCTGCGCGCCTGTAAAAGTCCAGTGTGCTCTTCTGCTTTGACCCGGACAGAAGCATCATTTTATAACATCCCGCATCTTCCGCAATGTTTCTTGCATAATTTAAACATGATGTGGCCAATCCCCTGTTTCTATAAGCATCATCTGTCACAACATTTTCGATAAACGCATAGGGCCTTATATTCCTGGTCAGATTGGGGATGATGACACAGACACAGGAAGATACAATGCGGCCGTTTTCTTCCGCCACTATAATATGGTGGCAGGGATCAGAGATTATCTGTCCCCATACTTTCTTCAGATGCTCTGAATCCTCAGGCATCTCTTTTTCATGCAGAAACAGATACAGTTCCAGCAGCCCCTGCAGATCACTTTGCACAGCTTCTCTGATCATTTCTGATCCCCTCTTTCTTTACTCACTCGTAACTGTTCAGTACCTTCACAGTTACATGCAAAAATCCATTTAAAATCGCCTTCGACGATGGGCTTTTTGCACCCTTGAATCATTTTCTTACGGTCTGTGCAATAAATGCACAGACCTGCTGAATAGTTACACTCACTCTCAGTTTCCGGGCCAGACAAGTATACGGTTGAAGCCCTCCTTAAGTCCCTCCAGAGGCCCTGCCAGCGGACTTTCCATTCTCAGGCGTCCAGTAAAATCCTGGTCAAATACGATAGAGGTTCCATCAGGATTATCATATGGGGCTTCCGTTATCCTTGGCATCCCAAGCTTCTCTGTAGTATAGATTTCTTCCGGCATATCCAGCATCCCTCTCTCCACATTGATTTCCAGATATGTCCCGTCCTCTTCTTCTATAACCCTGACTGCCGGGTCTTTCTCACTCAGGAAATTCTTTGCTTCCCTGTCAAAGGCTCCGGCTCCGTTCAAATACGCATTTCCATTGATATAAACCGGCTGCTTCACCTGCATGAACTGCTCCATATCGCCGTTTCCAAATGAAGTTACTTTTTCTATATATTCTTCCATCGAAGCCGGATGTCCAGTATATCTCTCCGTGCCGTAAGATATCTCTTCATTGCAGGCATCTTCGTCTCCCCCCAGGAAAATATTCTGGCAGATCCTGTCATCCCCACTGTACACAACTGCTGTCCCCGCCACTTCTGTAGTATGCTGGAAATGATAGGGCGTAGAACGGTCCAGAACATCGATACGGCGCATGGTACCGCAGCAGAGATTATGGATATAGGCGCCGCCCTGCGCTGCATTATCAAAATTGTAGGCAGATGCAAAAATATTATTATCAACAATATAAGGGCCATGGGTAACCTCTACCATCAGATCCCTGTCATTGCTGTAATAAAGGTTTCTACTGACTCTTGCCCCCTGGGCCTGCCAGTCCAGCCATGTGCCAAGTGTACAGTTATGGATTTTATTCTGGATGATCTGCACGTCGATCGCCGCATGGAGCTTAATCCCCGCAATCTCATATCCAAAGAACTCATGTTTGACTGCTATATTGTAAATATGGTTTTGATAGATCCTGCTGAATACACAGCCCATGTGTCCCACTATTCCATTTTGTCCGCAGTCGTATATGATATTATTTCTGATAATATGAGAACCTGTCGTCTCTCTGCTCCAGCCAATCTGCCTTGCCCTGAAAACCGCCTCCATCTGATACTGGTAGCCTGGTTTCCTATGTCCCCTTGTGCACATGTTATGGCCTGTGGAAGCTTCCTTTCCAATGCTGATACCGCTGCACTTTGCGTCATGGATGATATTATTTTCTATGATCCACCCCTTGCTCCAGTTAACGCCTAAAAGCCCCGGCTGGTCAGCAGTGGGAGGTGTCCAGGGGCATGCGGCCTGGGCCATCTCAAAACCGCGCACTGTTATGTAATTCCTTCCTGTCCTGTCAGGATAGAAACAGCATTTGCGCACATTGATCTCAGTCATTTCCATATTCGGGTCTTTACCCTGAAAATTAGCATATATTACGGTATTTTCCTGATCAACTTCTGCATACCACTGGTATATTGATTCCTCCGGGTGAAGCAGCGGTTCCCCATGCTTTGTCCAGGGCGGATTAACTCCCTCTGTGCGCATAACAGGATTTTTTACTTCCTCCAGAGACTTTGCCTCATAAAACGACCTGCCATTCATATATACATCACCAGCATGCAGTGAATCATCAGCCGGGGAGATAAACCAGTCCCCGCCCAGCACTTCTTTATAGGGATTATATTCTCCAAAAAAGCTGTTGGGCAAAACTGCCTTCCAGACATTTCCTTCCACCTGCACCCAGTCCTTTACCAGTTCTGAACCTTTTATCACTGGCTTTTCTCCGGGCGCCGCTTCATAAGTGATACGGCTGATATTGCTTCGGCCGCTGTGCTTCGGCTTCACCCACTCCCGGTAAGTTCCCTCATGTACAACCACACAGTCCCCCGCCTGTGCCATCTCTGCTGCTTTTGATATGGTCCTGAACGGCCTCTCCTTTGTCCCCTCCGCCATGTCACACCCATTGACAGAAACATGATATTCTCTCATTGAAAAACCCTCCTTAAAAATCAGCTGCCCCCAATACAGGCACCTATTAATCAGTACAGTATTTACTGTTAACCTCAATATATCAGAAGTATGCCGCAGAGGCTTTACAATTCTTGCGGGGTTTTTAAAAATTCTTGCGGGATCGCCTTATTGCAATTTCACTATATTTAAGCTATGATATTCGTAACGGCACACATACTTTAAGAAAAGAGGCTTCACATGATAGAACATTTAGATGGTATATTTGAGCGCGTTTCATTCCGGGAGGATCTCACTTTCCGCATTAATTATCTGAAGGTGCATGAGGATTTTCCTGATCACTGGCATGCGCCCTTAGAGATAGTACGTGCTTCCCGGAACTGGTATGAAGTCCGTGCCAATGGCTGCACATACCGGCTTGAGGAGGGGGATATCGCCGTCATCCTGCCCGGGACGGTCCATGCCCTCTGTGCTCCTGCGTCAGGCAGCCGCACTATCTATCTGGCCGATATTGCATTTCTGAAGGAAATAGCCAGCTTTGAGACTCTGCTTGCTCTTTTGCCGCCTGTTACTGTCCTGTCTCCGCTGACAGACAAAGATCTGCACGCAAAGGTCAGCAGCCTGCTCACTTCAATGGAAATGGAATACGAGAAATCCTCCTCCTTTTTTGATCTTTTTATATACAGTTCTCTTATGCATCTGCTGGGCTCCCTGGGGAGGTTTGATGCCTCCGCCCATGCCCCGGAGCACACAGGCTCCGGAAGCGTTCCCAGGTATACAGAACGCCTTCTTTATACATGCAAATATATTAATGAGCACTGCACTGAAGATCTGACCCTGGATCAGGCATCCGGGATAGCGGGTTTTAGTAAATATCATTTTACCCGTCTGTTCAAGGAATTTACCCATATTTCTTTCTATCAGTACCTGAGTCAGAAGAGGATCGCCCTGGCCGAACAGCTGCTGGCCAATCCGGATTACTCCGTTACTGCTGTAGCCCTTAACTCCGGATTTTCAAGCCTCCCTGCCTTTACCAGGATGTTCCGGCAGCATAAAGGCTGCACCCCGACTGAATTCAGAAATATGTATTCCTCAGACTGTATGCATGCTGTCCAGTTTCCCGTTTAAGTTCAGCCATAAACTTATTTTCGCAAAAGCTTCCAATATTTCCAAAACTGATATCCTATAAAAAGAAATATTACAAGATATATAATGAATAATGCAAGAAACACAATTGTCAATATATCGTTTACAGGTCTGTTATTATGGCTCTGAATATAGATATTGGGCAAAATTATTAAAGTAAAAAGAATCAGCGGCGGCAGCATATGCCCTTTTAATACCTGCTTTATCATTTCTGTCCTGGAGGCTTCATCGCAGAATATCTCTTCATCGCCATTCATCTCTGAAGCAGGCTTGCGGAAGTAACTATATCCCCAAAAATCCTGCAGATATTCCCATCCGCAGTCATGGAACATTTGAATATATTCCTCCTTATGTTCAAGTCCGTCCGGATTGTAGTCTAATTGATACACTGTATCTTCGGGTCTGCATCTCTCAAAATGATAAACTCCTATAAAACTCACCCTGACAAATTTCCATCCGTTTTTATGCTGCTGCCTGAGATAATCTTGTTCCTTCTCCCATTCAAAAACGGGAAAATATTTGAATTCCGTTTTTGTATCCTGCACTTTACCTCACCTCCGTCATATTCCGGTACAAACGCTCGATCCGCTTCATTTCTAATGCCAGCACTTCTTTTCCCAAATCAGTAATACAATAAATCTTTCTTTTATCTTCTTCCCGCACGAACTGAATCAGCCCGTCCTTTTCCATCTTTGACAAGCTCCCGTACATTGTGCCCGGGCTTATCCTGACTTCTCCCTGTGTCAATAATTCTACTTTCCGGACAATATTATAACCATGTGATTCTTCCCTCAAACACAGCAATATATAAAATCCTGTTTCCGTCATTGGCACATATACTTTCTTAATGTGGGAATCCATGAAACCACCTCATTTATTTAGTGCGATACATCGCACTGCGATATATCAACTACAGTATAGCACCGGGAAATAGAATTTGTCAACAAAATTAAATCACGTTGTACAGGGAACGAAGTTTCTTAGTTACTACGTTTCTTATGAAATCAGGGAAACACACCCGACAATCCATTCACACCGGCTGCATTCACGATCCTCACAGCATACTCATGAGATGTTTTCAAAAAATATTCTTTCATCTCTTCATCCCCCAGCCGCCCTGTAAGCATGACTATCAGACCGCTGATTTTATTTTCAGCAGATTCACTGTCTGTACTGTCAAAAAATTCTCTTACAGCATTTAAGCCTTCCCCGGAGACTTTCAGACGCGCGACAGGTTCCCCTGCTATCATACAGCCAAGTGATAAAAGCAGTACCTGATAACAGATATTATCAAAATAGATCAGTTCATAATCTGTCATGGTGCGCTGCAGAAGCCCTGCAACCGCACTTCTCTCAAATATCCCAAGGAATCTCTTTTCAATACACAGCCCGCTTATATACTGGTAAATCTTGTCAATGCCGCAGAGCCCATCATCTCTTTCCATTGACGGATAATCAAGGGTCAGCAGATGGTCCTGCGGGCAGAACCTGGCGTCATACCTGAGGAAAAACTGCGGCAGCCCCTTTATCACGGTGTTGTAATAATTCCTGCACCCATAATCTTCAAAATCTTTTATCAGTACATCATACATTTCCCGGGCTTTCTTCGTTTTCTCAATCACCCTCTCATGCCCCTGCCAATAGAGACTGGATGCCGGTGCAGCTTCCCCGCCTTCAGGCATCAGGGACAGACGTTCTCCCTCCTCACCCTCCCGGATGCAATACAGCACGGCTTCCATCAGCATCCGGGCCGTCTCATACGGTACCGAACTGCTCTCCCCGGAAGTATATTTTCTTGTCAGTTTTGCCACAAGCGGAAGCAGTTCTTCCGCTTCATACCCTCTCATATTGTCTTTCTGCATTTTCTCCTCCCCCTCAGCTCCAGCACAGCTCCCTTAAAACCTCCAGATACAGATCCTTATCCCACCTCTTTACCTCATCAAACTTCTCAAATTCATTATGCCCCCCTGTTTTTTCATATCCTCTGTAGCCTGCCCTGACAGCAGATGAGAATATGGTCAGGCATGTTCCTGCCAGGTAATCCAGATCCCCTTCGCATACGGAATCAAATTGTTCTCTCATAAATGTGATAAGTTCATCATCTGTCAGCTTATCACCTGATTCATTTTTAAATTCATAAAAAATCTCCTGAAGCTGCATAAGTGTCTCTGCATATCTGTCCTGACTGATATATTCGGAATCACAAAATGCAAAAATCAATTCCTCCAGTATCCCTTTTCCAAACTCCACCCTCCTGTGTTTCTTCAGGCTGGTATTTCTGGCCTGCACAAGCTCACCTGCCTTTTCCTCAGAAAGCACCAGGCCAAATCTCTCTGTCTTCTCATTGCAGGAAATAACAGCAGCCAGTTCCTGTTTGTCCCTCACCTTCATTAGCTCATAAAAATCCTGTACCCCATCACCTTTTATTTCTTTACTGTTTCCCATTGGCAGCTTCCCCTTTCTCACTTAGAGCATTTTTTACCACACGCTGGTACTGGGAGCCTATTATATGCCCTGTCCTGTATTATTACAAGCCTTGAAAAAAGTGGGATTTTGTGGTATAGTAGATGTAGAAAATGATTCAAGGGTGCAAAAATCCTATCGCCGAAGCCGGCTTACTATGCATCAGGGGATGCTGCAGTTAACTGCAGCATCCCCTGATGTGTACCATCCATATTCCAATATACCTCACGCGGGAATCCCTTCAGCCCTCCCTGCGTGATGCGTCTCCTTCATGCCATCCAGCTTCTTTTCAGCAATCTTTTTCATTAATATGAGTGCAGCTGCCAATGCACACCCTTCTGCAATAGGGAATGCCCACCATATCATGTCCTGGGCATTTTCTAATGTTGTAAACAGATATGCCAGAGGCAGGGCCACTACAACAAGCCGGATAAGGGATATGATAAGTGAACTGACTCCCTGACCGAATGCCTGGAAGATTCCCTGATATGTTATATTGGCTCCCACAAAGAGATATCCAAGAGTAATGATCCTGATGGCTTTTATACACAGCTGGTATGTCTCATCAGACAGTGAGAATATACCCGCCAGACCGGCCGCACTTACCTGGAGCAGGACTGCCCCGGCCAGCATTATAACAAGCGTGTAGATCAGCCCGTATCTGATGCCGTCCTTTACCCTGCGCTTATCCTGCATCCCGTAATTAAAACCTATAATTGGGATCAGGGCATTATTCAGGCCGAAAGCTGCAAAAAATACGAACTGCTGGATCTTGTAATAAACTCCGTAGGCAGTTACTGCTGCTACAGATACACGTCCAAATATGATATTTATTCCATATGTCATGAAGGACATCAGCGCCTGCATGATAATAGCCGGGATTCCAACCTTATAGATCTCACCGATGATCTTCTTTTCAGGTATCAGATAACGTATTCCCGAATTTACATCACGATTGAGCGTATGCTGGAAAACGGCCCCCAGCACAAGTGATACAAATTGTCCTATGACAGTGGCATATGCTGCCCCTTCAATTCCCATTGCCGGAAATCCCAGATATCCAAAAATAAGGATCGGGTCCAGCACAATATTTGTCACCGCCCCCGCTACCTGGGCTATGGTAGAAAGTACCGTCCGGCCCGCCGCCTGGAGAAGTTTTTCATATATCATGAACATGATCACTCCAAAAGAAAGGACCATGCATATCCTCAGATAACTGCTTCCCATCTGCAGTACAACAGGGTCTGAGGTCTGCGTATGCATATAGGCATCGATTCCGAAAACGCCTGCCAGCATAAACACTATATACGTGCAGATTCCCAGAAAGATGGCATTGCCCGCAACCTTGCTGGCCTTTTCTCTGTTCCCCTCACCCAGGCTCTTTGACAATAGTGCATTAATACCCACTCCTGTACCAACGCCTACGGCAATCATGAGCATCTGCACAGGAAAAGCCAGTGTCAGTGCGGTAACTCCATACTCTCCCCTTCCGGCGATCTCGGCAGTATCCTTCATAGAGCTGACAAAATAGCTGTCCACAATATTATAGAAAGCCTGCAGGACCATTGACAGTATCATGGGAACTCCCATTGTCAGCATCAGCCTCTTGACGGGCATCACTCCCATCTTGTTCATTTCCATAGTTCCTTGTTTTTCCATTTCAACCTCCTGAATTTTGTAAATCTAAAGACTGCTAAATAAGTACAAAAAAAATGCGCAAATCCATTCCTGGATTTACGCATTTTGCTACTCGGTATTTTTATTTTATCACCCTTATTTTTTCCCGTCAAGAGTTAATCATCAAACTTTTGTATATCAATTTGTTATTGATTTATTACAAACCATACTCTCTCAATATACTGCCCACCTTTACCGGCAGACCTGACTCCAGGCTGCGCTTCATGGCCTCCAGAATACCGATAGTATGGAAAGCTTCTTCCAGGTCAGGCTTGGGCGTCTCACCCTTCATAAGCTTCCGGGCAAAATATTCAATGTAGTTCTGATATTCCCCCGCGTGATGATTTTCCTTCTCAAACCTGAAATAATAATCGTGCTTCTCGTCAAATGTCTCAGCCCTGTCATGCCTGCCCTCTTCGTCTACTGTCCTTTCGTAATACTTAAACTTGCTGTATCCTCCCCTGGATATTCCCTTAGTTCCCCTTAAGGTACACTCTATTGGAAATTCTACATTTCCGTCAAGGCAGGGACTTCCATATGCACCTTCTATAGTTGCAAACCTTCCTTTTGTATCCCTGGCCACAAAGGTCATGGTATCTTCTGCATTCAGACCATATTCCCTGGTATTCGGGCTGACTGCGCCGTAACCGAACACCTCGTCAATCTCCGGCAGATACCAGGCAGCAAGGTCTACGGCATGTATCATAAAATTGTACATCCAGGAGAACCCAGGCTGTCTGCTCCAGTCTCTCTCCAGAAACCACCTGGAATCATTCTTATAATGAGCCTCCACAGTGATCAGTTCACCTATATTCTGCTGCTCATACATTTCCCTCTGGTATTTCACAGACTCAAAAAACCTGGTGCTCTGCCCCACAAATACATGCTTTCCAGAATTTTTCTGGCATTCCTTCAGCTCCTTCGCCTCATCCAGCCCCACGATCACCGGTTTTGTGCAGATGACGTGTTTTCCTGCCCGAAGCGCCTGCATGATATGCTTTGCATGCAGCTGGTCAGGCGTATAGATACCTATCACATCTATCTCTTTGTCCTCAAGCATATCTTCATATCTGACAGTATACTTGTCCAGTCCGAATTCCTCCATCCTCTGTCTGCACAGCTCCTCATTCAGGTCGCATATATTTCCCAGCTCATAATATTCGCTCTGCTGCACTGCTGATATAATGCTCCTTCCCTCTCCCAGACCTAAAACTCCTAATACCAGCTTCTGATTCTTCATTATGATCGCCCTCTCTTTTCTATGTTCCGGCTTAAACCGTAATATCTGTTTCATGTCTGTAGTATAGCTCATCTCTCCTGCATTTTCTTCCCGCATCTTTCACAGTTTTTATACTATCTTACGATTATAAAATGTTATATTTGATTTTTGGGCCTGATAAAACTATAATAGTTGTATCAAAACTATTGGGCAGTACAGAAATAAGGAGAGTTCCATGAATATCTACCAGGCAGAATTTACATTTGACCCCCATCAACCTTTTCAGGTGCGTACACTCACGCTCCGCCAGAGTGACAACACATCAAATACTTATCACTGGCATTCGTGTCTTGAAATTACAAGCATCCTGTCCGGGAAGGCAGTCTACCACATCCGTGAAAAGTCTTTTTCTGTCACGGCCGGGGATTTTATCATTTTCAATCATATGGAAGCGCATGGCTGGGAGCTTATCAGTGAGCTCATGGAGGTAAATGTCATATTATTTCCCATAGATTTTATCGCAGAGCGGATAGGGAATTTTGATTATGAATTTCTAAAACCATTTGTAGAGTACGGCAGCAGTTTCCAGAATAAGATTGACCACAATGAACCTTCCTGCGCAGGGATGCAGGAACTGCTGGACTCCATCTGCCGGGAGGCCGGGAACCGCCGGACAGGCTATCAGCTGGTGATCAAAGCTGATATATTAAAGCTGCTCACCCTGCTAACACGATACTATACCTCAGCTGCCCCGTCCACCGATACCTTTGAAAACAGGGAGCATGCCATGAAGCGCCTGGAAGGTGTATTTTTTCATCTTTACACTAATTTCGGCCAAAAGATAACATTAGAGGAGATGGCTGCCTCCTGTTATATGAGCCCTACCTACTTCTCCTCATATTTCCGCAGAGCCTGCGGCTGTACCTTCTCCAGCTACTTAAATGGGATACGTGTGCAGCAGGCGCAGAAGCTGCTGCACACAACGCAAAAAGAGATTGTGGATATCGCACTTGAATGCGGTTTCAACAATCTCTCAAATTTCTACAGGATCTACAAAAGATATACAGGGTCCACCCCAGGCAGGGAACGCAGGTCCTGAACTCTTTCTTCAGGCTGCCCGCTATATGCCCAGGATGTCGAAATTTACATTAGAATAGAATAATTCTTCGATCTCCTGCCATGAAGAAGGCTTCTTCCCCAGTATCCATGCCACTTTAGCAAACACGGCTTCCAGATTCATATCCTTTGCTTCCAGATAAGGCATCTCCCCCTCCATGCGTTTGCCGACTTCATATACGGACACATGGCTCCCCTCTGACATGACCTGGGTAGCCAGCACCAGTATCTTCTGCCCCTCAGGGTAGGCATTCTGGCAGGCTTTTAATGTCTCAAAAAGCCTGTCAGGCACTCCGCCTACCCCAAAGCCTTCCAGGATAATACCGTCGTACTGTTTATAAATCTCCTTCAGGATCTCCGGAGAGCTTCCGGGCGTCAGCTTGAGCAAAAATATATTTGGATTCATCCTTGTATCGAAAAGTACCTCTCCCTCCGGCTTTGGCGTGCACACATATCTTATAACACGTTCATTCCGGATCACTGCGATCTCAGGAAAATTAATGCTGGAGAAAGCCTGGTAGCTCAGTGTATTGATCTTCTTCGCCCTGGTTCCCGCAATGGCGCGGCCCCCGAACATAACCTGCACACCTCTCGTGTCTTCTTCCATCATATACTGAAAGCTGTCCCTGAGGTTCATCAGTGCATCTGTGGACTCAAAAGAAATAGGCTTCTGCGCCCCTGTAAGTATCACCGGCTTCTCTGTATTCTGTATCATATATGACAGCGCTGATGCAGTATAGGCCAGGGTATCTGTCCCATGGCAGATCAGAAATCCGTCATAATCTTCATAATTTTCTCTGATGGCTCCGGCCAGCATTCTCCAGTAGCCTATATCCATATTCGTGCTGTCTATATTGCAGACTTCCATGGTATCTACCGTACACAGCTTACCAATATCAGGTATGTATGAGAGCAGATCCTCCGCCCCCATGGCAGGTATCAGGCCATTCTCCCCTTCCATGGACGCTATCGTTCCTCCAGTGGTCAAAACTAAAAAATTCTTCATTCTACCGCCTCATTTCCGCCGCGCCAGTATTTTACCAGAGAGCTGGATTCATAGCGCAGTGACTCATTTTCTTGGCTGCCCGCACTTCTACAAAACATCCGCAGAGACGGCACATCCCATTGACCATATTATCACAATTCTGACAATAATGCAGGCGTTTTTCGTAAAAATCCGACGATATTTTCATTTCTTCCGGAAGGTTGCTGATATATTCCTGTACAGTCCTGTAATACTCCCCGTCATCCATATCTTTTGTCAGGCATTTTCTGCAGAATCTCTTCTCCATCTCTGTATCCTTACTGTCTCTTAACGGTAAAATGTACTACACTGCAGGCGGGCACAGTAAATTTGAAGCCCTCTTTTGTCACTTCTATTCCCTCTGCCCCGGATGGCGCTACGTCCTCAGGATGGCTGAAATCATTAAATGCATTCATTCCGGCACTCAGCACTTCACCTTCCACGGACGCATGTTCTCCCATGCAGCTCCCTGCCAGTATGCACTCCAGAGGATACGCTGTATCTAAGGAAAGATTTGCAGCAGTAATATTGAGCACTCCCTCTCCGTCCTCGGACGCAGATACACTCAGATTCGGGACTGTATATCCGCCCTTTCCTGTCTCCTCTGTCTCTGCGTATACGTCAACCAGCATGGCCTCCTGATGTCTCTTATACATGTCAAAGACATGGTATGTAGGGGTGAGTACCATCTTATCTCCCTCTGTCAATATGACAGACTGCAGTACGTTTACCATCTGGGCGATATTAGCCATCACAACGCGGTCGCTGTGCTCATTGAAAATATTCAGATTAATGGCTGCCACCACAGCATCCCTCATTGTATTCTGCTGATATAAGAATCCTGGATTTGTGCCCGGCTCCACATCGTACCATGTGCCCCACTCATCTACAATAAGGCCCACCTTATTGTCCGGGTCGTACCTGTTCATGATCTGGGTGTGCTTCGTAATGATCTCATCCATATACAGCGTTTTCTTCAGTGTATTGTAATAATCCTCCTCCGTAAAGTCTACGGCGCTGCCCTTCCTGTTCCAGTCTCCGGGAACCGTATAATAGTGCAGGCTCAGTCCGTCCATGAATTTTCCTGCAATCTCCATGACTGTCTCTGTCCACTCATAGTCGTCGCCATTTGGCCCGCATGCGATCTTAAATACTTTATTCTCCCCATAATTGCGCACATATGTCTGGAATCTCCTGTAAATATCCGCATAATAAGAAGGCCTCATATTTCCGCCGCATCCCCAGTTTTCATTTCCGACTCCAAAGTATCTGATCTTCCACGGTTCAGGATGTCCATTCTCCCTGCGCAGCCCGGCCATGGGTGATACACCGTCAAATGTCATGTATTCCATCCATTCGCTCATCTCCTGGACTGTACCGCTTCCCACATTTCCGTTTATATATGGCTCACATCCCACCTGCCGGCAGAATTCCAGAAATTCATGTGTTCCAAATGAGTTATCCTCTACAAGACCGCCCCAATGTGTATTTATCATCTTTTTCCTGCTGTTTTTGGGGCCAATCCCGTCCTTCCAGTGATATTCATCTGCAAAGCATCCTCCCGGCCATCTGAGTACAGGAACCTTGATCTGCCTGAGGGCTTCCACCACGTCCCTGCGCATCCCGTTCACATTGGGAATATCAGAATCCTCACCCACATAGATACCCCCATAGATACAGCGCCCCAGATGCTCTGAGAAATGCCCGTAGATATTTTTGTTAATTTTACTCTTTTTCTTTTCAGTGTTGATAATTAGTCTGCCCAAAGTTCTCCTCCTATTTATTTAAGTGTTTTGTTTAATATTACACTATATACTTTATATTTTGATAATACTATATTGTTCCTGAACTGTCAATAAATAATTCATGTTCAGCAATCCTGTGTGAACAATAACTAAACTTTTACCCTCTCCCTATATATATTTGTTTAAGTATTGACTTAACAATTCAGAGGGCGTTATAATATTTACAGAACATAGAGAGTTACTGTTCACACGCCACCATTCCGCGAGGTGTTTTCGTGCGTATTTTGCACGAAAATCCCGAGTTTTGCAGCGCGAAACGGCGAATTTTGCCGTTTCTGTGCATCGCGGAGCGTGTTACTGGTCACGGAGTTAACAGTACCATAGAGATGCTGCCAGATTTCAGGCACATTTCAGAAAGGATATATAATATGCTTCATTTTCATTCTCTGAATGACGCACTCCCTGTCTTCAAGGCTCTGGGTGCTCCTATGCGGATCCGCATCCTGGAGCTTCTGAGTGAGGCCGGGGACAAGAATCTGAATGATATAGCAAAAGCTCTGGGGCTGACTAACAGCGCTGTATCCCTTCATATGAAGATCCTGGAAGAAGCCGGGCTTGTTTCCATACACACCACTGCAGGAAAGCGGGGATCCATGAAGGTCTGCAGACCGCTGCACTCCTCTCTTCTTGTAGATATGTTTCCCCGCAAATCGGAAGACGCTTCCTGCTATGAGGATGAGATCAGCATCGGCTGCTACTCAGCCTGCCAGATCCGGCCTACCTGCGGAATCGCTACCTGCCGCGAGATCATAGGAGAGTTTGATGATCCCAGGTACTTTCTTTTTCCAGAGCACTATCAGGCAAACGTCTACTGGTTCGGTGAGGGCTATGTGGAATATATCCTTCCAAACCACCTGACGGCAGGCCAAAAGCCCAGACAGATCTCTCTCTCATTTGAGATATCCTCTGAATCTCCCGGCTATAATGATGATTATCCTTCAGATATCCAGTTTTATTTTAACGGTATCTGTCTCGGACAGTGGATCAGCCCGGGAGATTACGGCCTGCGCAAAGGGCGGTTCACCCCCGCCTGGTGGCCCCCGGGCTGCAACCAGTACGGTCTTTTAAAAACCCTGACTGTAAATGAAAAAGGTACATACATCGACGGCGGCAGCAGAATCTCGGGTGTAACCATCCATGATCTGGACCTGAACTACAACAGTACCTTTACCTTCCGTTTTCAGGTATCACCTGACAGTATAAACTGCGGAGGGTTCACTATTTTCGGCAAAGGGGCGGGTGATTATAATCAAGATATTATATTTAAGACATACTATTGCCCCCAATAATGTTTACTGAAAGGAGCATGACTTATGAAAAATGTATTTGAACCGCTGCAGATAGGCAGCATGACAGTGAAAAACCGCTTCCTGCGGAGCGCTACCTGGGAAGCCCTCTCTGATGCGGACGGGCATATGAGCAGCAGCCAGTTAAAAATATATGAAAAGCTGGCCGAAAATGAAGTTGGTCTCATCTGCACAGGCTATGCCCGTATTTTAAAGGAAGAACAGCCAAATGCCGCCATGATGGGAATCTATGATGATATCTTTATCCCAGAATATAAAAAGCTGACTGATGCCGTACACGCCCGCGGATCCAGCATCATGATGCAGCTGGCCTACGGAGGCACAAAAACAACATATAAGACTGAGGGACGCACCATCTTCTCTCCCGGCACTGTGCCGGAGCCATCCACCAAAACTGCAGGCACACCAATGACAAAAGAAGATATCGCCTATGTCACCGCTGCCTACGGGGATGCTGCCCGCAGGGTCAGGGATGCAGGTTTTGACGCCGTAGAACTGCATGCAGGCCACACATACCTCCTGAACCAGTTCTTAAGTCCCTACTTCAACAACAGGACGGATGAGTACGGCGGATGTCTTAAAAACCGTATCCGTATCATAGAAGAGATATATGCAGCTGTACGGTCGGCTGTGGGCCCTTCTTATCCTGTTCTCATCAAGATCACCTGTTCTGATTTTGTGAAGGGAGGACTTGTATTTGATGACACCCTGGAGATCTGCCGCATGCTGTCCGCCATGGGTTTTGATGCCATAGAAGTATCCGGCAATATCCATGGCAAAGCTGAAAACCTGGCCGGCGCCGTATATGATGGAAAAACCATTACCAGAGGTGGATATTTTGTTGAGTTTGCCAAAGATATCGCGGACACAGTAGATATTCCTGTCTTTCTCACCGGCGGCATCCGGGACATCCGCCAGCTGAATAACTGGCTGAATTCAACTTCTATAGCCGGCTTTGGCCTTTCCCGCGCTTTTCTGGCTGAACCTGATCTGATCAGACGCTGGAAGGCAGGAGATGTGACGCCTGCCAGGTGCCTGCACTGTTCCCGCTGCAGGACACCCCATGAAAATTACTGTACTGTTTTCAGGCGTTAACCACAAAAACGCTCCACCTGTATTGCCTCCCGTTCCGGGCGGATGATACAGATGAAGCGTTTTTTTTTCATTATTTTTATTATATCAGGCATTCTCATCCTTCAGCACTTCCACTATGCTTCCGGCCCTGGCCTTTCTCCTGCCGTAAACCATGGTGACCCCCACCAGTATAAAGACACCTGCCACAGCTCCGGTCAAGGCGCCTGCAGGCACGTAGAATGAAAAGGAAACATTGCTCACAAGTATCCTGTGCATCCCCCATATTACAAAAATACTTATGGGCAGCCCATAGACCAGCCCTTTAATTCCGTAGAACAGCCCTTCCATGGTCAGCATTTTCCTAAAGCCCTTCGGCGTCATCCCCACAGACTGGAGCATGGCGAATTCACGTCTTCTAAGCTGCATCCCTGTTGAAATAGTATTCATGATATTGGCCATGCTGACAAGAGCGATCAGCGCCACAAAACCATACAGGAACACACTGATAATGATCACCCCGTTCATAACCTCTTTCTGTTCTGCCGCAACGCTGTTCACCCTTGAACTGACATCCCGGTATTTATTGCATATTGTCCTGATCTCATCTTCCAGGTTCTCATTTTCTCCCATGGTATAATAGACATTTTCCGTCACAAAATACTTGGGCTCAGGAAGCATCTCGCATATTTTATCCAGCGCCTCCATTGAGACTATCACTTGTACAGAATAGACGTCTGTCACATATTTATCTCCAAACGGTGTCTTCCCGCCGCTGACTGCTGCCAGTTTAAGATCGTCTTCCGCAAGGTCTTTTAACCCGTCAGTGACATGAAAATCCAGAATATCCCCTGTCTTCACTCCATTTAAAAGATCCAGCTCTGCAAACTCATGCCCTTTCTTAAAGTTGATCCTGTTTATGAGTATTCCGTTTAATCCATCCCCTGAAAGGGTTTCTTCCGCTATGCCCTGCTCCTGCATATAGCTCCTGAGGCTTGCATCATCCATTGCAAGAAGCTGCACTGAGATATTATATTTTCCATTCTCCTCCGCATATACGGCCGCCAGCTCACTTCCCACCATATCTGCCGGAAGTTCAACCTCTCCGCGCAGCTTCTTCACAGCCACAGCCGAGCCTGCCCCCTTAAGGCCCATCAATTCCTCAGACAGTCTGTCCATAGAGTCTGCATCATCAGACATGCTCACATTAATATCATAAGAAAGCGGAGCCTGTATCATATCATTAGACTTCCTTACATAAGCTGAAAATGTATAAGCTGTCATGAAAAGAAGCACGCTCACTGTCAGAGAAAATACGGTAGTGCGGTAATGGCTCTTATTTCTCTTCAGGTTTTTCAGTCCCAGCTCTCCCTCAAATCCAAATACCAGCCTGGTCAGTTTTGATGTCCTGACGCTCTTTGCAGTTATCTTATATTCCCTTGACTGGCGCAGTGCTTCCAAGGCGGATACCCTTGATGCATGGCGTGACGGTATCCAGGCTGATATAAGAAGCACCAGGGCTGAAAACAATATGATCACTGCGATCCCGCCCCAGGAGAGACTCACTTCCAGTCCCAGATCATTCTGCATCCACTCCCTGAAAACAGGATTGATTATCTTAAAAGTAACCGCCATCCCTGCAATACCTGCTGCCAGACCAAGCGGTATCGCCACAGCTCCCACACATGCGGCTTCGAAAAATACAGAATGCCTTTTCTGCTGCCTGGTCGCTCCCACGCTTGAGAGCATGCCGAAAGTCCTGCTCCTCTCTGCTATTGAAATAGAGAATGCATTGTAGATCAGGGATATTGACCCTATCAGTATAATGATCCCTACCACAGCCGCCAGCATATAGATCATAGTCATAAATGAGCTGTCATTTGAGATTCCTAAGTAGCCCAGCAGCCCTGTATTATATTTAATATCAGATGCGCCCAAAGTATCCCCCAGTTCACCGCTGATGGTATATATCTTATTTCCCAGGCGCTTATAATTATTATAATCTACTGTTACCTCATATGTCCCGTTCCCGGGAAGTGCCTTCTCATCCAATCCGTACATCGCCCTGTAAGCGCCAAAAGCCTCCACTTCCTTGTCAGGAGCCTCAAAAATGCCGACTATAGTGTATTCTTTCTGTTCCTCTACCTCAAAGGTCTCGTCATATCCCCCGTAACTGTAGTTAGTGCCAAGCTCAAACTTCTCACCGTCCTGTTCAGACATCCTTCTGCCAAACGAGACTGTAATGCGGCTGCCAATGGCGCATGCATCCGGATTTTTCAGGCTGAAGGACTCTGATACTATCATCTCAGTATCTGTCTGAGGCAGGCGTCCTTCCCTGATCTGCGTGTTGAAGATATCAAAATTTGTCTCCCCGCTCACATACAGATACGGCTTATTTGTGGCCTCTCCTCCGGGATAGCTGGCATACTTCCCCACAGTGCTGATTCCATAGGATGCTACCTCTTCAGACTTTCCGGCCCCGGCCGCCTTATCAGCCGCCACGCCGAAGAATCTTGTCTCCCACTGGCCGCCGCTCTCAATTGTATGGCGCAGGAGCATATCCTGAGCGGAGCATACTATAACTATGACAGCTGAAAGCATGGCTACTGAAATCACCGCCCCCAGTATGGTGACCCATGTGCGCCCTTTGTTTCTTTTCATATACTGAAGTGTGACCCGGTCTATTACTTTCATTTGCGGATCACCTCGTCTTTCACAACCTTTCCGTCCTCAATGGCCAGAATACGGTCCGCCTGAAGGGCGATCCTCTCATCATGGGTGATCACAAATAATGTCTGATGCAGTTCCTTGTGGAACTCTCTGAGCAGTCCCATTATCTCCACACTGTTCTTGCTGTCCAGATTGCCTGTGGGTTCATCTGCCAGCACGATTGCAGGATTGTTCATAAGCGCGCGTCCAATGGACACTCTCTGCTGCTGTCCGCCGGACAGCTGGTTTGGAAGATATGTCCGGCGCTTCTCTAATCCAAGTTTATTTACAATATTCGCATATGCCTTGTGGTCTACCTTCCTGCCATCAAGAAGCAGGGGAAGCTGCATATTCTCTTCTACATTCAGAACCGGGATCAGATTATAGAACTGGTATACAAGCCCAATCTGCCGCCTTCTGAATATTGCGAGTGCAGTTTCATTCAGGCTGGTAATGTCCGTGTTGTCTATGATCACTTTGCCTGAAGTGGGCGTATCCACCCCGCCCAGAATGTGCAGCAGTGTTGACTTTCCTGAACCGGATGGGCCAATTATCGCTACAAACTGCCCTTCCTCCACTGAAAAAGAGACATCATCCAGGGCTTTGACTGCTGTCTCTCCTTGTCCATAAATCTTTGACAGGTGTTCTACTCTTAAAATCTCCATTTTCATCCTCCTGATAAAGCTGTATTCACATCGCTGATCAGCTGTGTTTCCTTTTATGGCTTAAGGATACAATATGAAAATGACAGCTTCGTGACTTTCATTCTTACAATTTAGTCACAAACATCAGACCACCCGTACCTGATAAAACTTTATAACAAACCTGGTACCCTTCCCTCTGGTGCTCTCCAGCCATATATCGGCATTCTGGCGCACGAGGATAGCCTTTGACATGGCAAGGCCTATTCCCACGCTGTCAGGCCCGGCATTTTTTCCTTTATAGAACCTGTCGAAAATGTAGGGGATATCCTCTTCCTCTATGCCCTCCCCATTATCCTCAACAACTATCTTCACATCCAGCACCGTCTTATGGCAGGAAATCTTTATCCTGCCCCCTTCCGGCGTGTGTTCGATACAGTTTTTAATAATATTTACAAGAGCCTCTGCTGTCCAGTTTTTGTCTGCCGTAATAAAAATATCGTCTCCGCAGTCTGTTTCAATCTCCTGGGATTTCAATTCAGCCGGTATCAGCATTGGACGAAGCGCCTCCTTAATGAGGTCCCGGACGCTGATCTTCTCCTTTTTAAAAGTGACTGCCTGTGCGTCTATCCTGGAGAGCTTCAGCAGGGAAGTAACCAGCCATTCGATCCTTTTGAGCTGGTTTAAGATATTTCCGAGACATTCCTCCCTTTTCTGGCCGGGTATATCCGGCATGGACAATACGTCTGTCATTACATACATGGAGGTCAGCGGAGTTTTCAGCTGATGGGAAATATCAGAGAGTGTATCTGCCAGATATTGCTTGTCCTTCTTCAGAAGCTCAGACTGTTCAGCCAGTGTCTTTGTCACCTTATAGATATCATTTTTCAGGATGCTTAATTCACCCTCTTTATTATCCCTGATGTCCATGGTAGGATTTCCGCTGTAAATGCCTGCCAGGTAATCAGACAGCTCCTTTATAGACCTGTACCTCTTCCTTGTAAAAATCAAAAATGACACATAAAAAAAGAGAAACGCAGCACCTGCCGCCAGGCCTGCCTTCACATCAAAGCTTCCTATGGCAGCGCAGACGGCAGCCCCCGCCGCTGCTGAAATAAGGAAAAACATCTTCGCCCCTCTACTTTCCATTTTCCCCCTCCTCACGGAGACGGTATCCCAGCCCTCTCACTGTCTCTATATATCTGTGATTTCCTCCATCCGGCTCCAGCTTTTCACGGAGTCTTTTCATATACACTGACAGAGTGTTGTCATTAATAAAGCTGCCGTCGACATCCCAGATACCTTCCAGCAGCTGGTTTCTTGTAAGCACCTGTCCCCTGTTTGCGAGCAGTACAAGAAGAAGCCTGTATTCCAGGGCTGTGAGAAATATCTCTTCCTGGCCCCGCATCACCCTGGCCTGCTTTGGATATACAGTGACATCTCCGATCCTGGAACTCTCTTCTGCTGCCTGGGCCTTACCGTACTGCCGGAGCGCCCTTTTCATCCTGCTGACCAGCTCCCTGATACGGAATGGCTTAGTAATATAGTCGTCCGCTCCCATATCAAGTCCCCTGACCACGCTCACCTCATCATCACAGGCTGTAAGAAACAGGACAGGCGCCTCCCATCTGGCCTTTATATAATCGCACAGCTCATAGCCGCTTCCGTCCGGCAGGGACAGATCAAGCAGATAGAGCGCAAATCCCTCCCTGTCCATTTGTTCCAGCGCTGACCTCTTATCCGGGCACAGCACGGCCTCAAACCCGTCTCCCTCCAGAGAATATCTGAGTCCCTCCGCTATCGTCCTGTCATCTTCTACAATTAATATCCTCATACTATTTTCCTGCCTTTTCACTGCTCCCGCCTGAAGATCCATTTCTCTCTTCATTCTTTATTTCCCAGTGGATCAGGAATGTCAGAAGTGCCCTCAGGGCAATGATGCTGGCCACGATAAATATCTCCTGCACTTCCCGCACCACCACAGTACGCAGGATCTCGCTGCCCACTTTGAATTCCAGCCCCATTGCCATCCCCTTTGCCAGATTCAGCCTTGTCTGGGGATTTCCCTTGATATAGTCAATAATTCCCCTTACACTGGAAACCGCGATCACTAAGACACCTGTATATTCACAGAGCAGGATCGCCAGCTCAACGATCTGGTTCAACAGTTGATTTAAAAATTCCATTATCTCTCCCATTTTAACTTTATCCTCTTTAGTTTTTATTTTTTACTGCCCATGGATCTCATTGCCGCTGCTTTTTCCCTGGGCAAATGCAAGCGCATTGTCTAGTGTAGTCTGGCTGATCGCCCTCAGAGCCTCTCTTGTGAAGAACCCCTGGTGGGAAGTCACCATCACATTTGGAAATGAGAGCAGTCTTGCCATAGTGGAATGCCCAAGTATCTGGTCTGACATATCCTCATATACAGAACCAGTCTCCTCCTCATACACATCAAGACCTACAGCAAAGAATTTGCCGTCCCTGATACCCTGGATCAGATCTGCTGTCTTGATCAAACCTCCCCTGGAGGTGTTCACCAGGATCACGCCATCCTTCATCTTGCTGATAGTTTCACTGTTGATCAGATGATAATTAGATTCTGTCAGAGGGCAGTGCAGGGAAATCAAATCTGACTTTGCAAGAAGCTCATCCAATTCTACATATTCAAGAAAATCCAGTTCTTTATTATGATACATATCATATCCGATCACCTTCATCCCAAACCCGCGGCAGATCCTGGCCATCGCCGCTCCTATCCTGCCTGTGCCCACGATACCCGCTGTTTTTCCGCTCAGGTTTACTCCCATCAGTCCACTGAGGCTGAAATCATTTTCCCTGCATTTAATATATGCCTTGTGCATATGCCTGTTAGCAGTCAGAACAAGAGCCATGGCATGCTCTGCAACTGATTCCGGCGAATATCCCGGCACATGCATGACAGTTATGCCAAACTCCCCTGCTTTTGCCAGATCCACATTGTTGTATCCTGCACAGCGCATCAGGATCAGCTTTACTCCGCATTCATGCAGCAGCTCTATGGTGCGTGTCCCCAGATCCATATTGACAAATGCACAAACACCGTCCCAGCCGTCCGCCAGTCTCGCTGTCTCAGCTGTCAGGTTCGGCTCGATAAACTTGAACTCCAGCCCGCCATACCTGCTATCCTCCAGCAGTGCCGTAAAAAATTCTTCATCATATGGTTTTGTTCCAAAAAATAATATTCTCATTCAGACGTACCTCCTTTTTCTATAAGGTTGCCCAGAAATTATCATATCATAACAAAAAGAGACGGGCAAGCCTGCAATTGGCCGTCCGTCTCCCAATCTTATCCGTTACTGACCGGAGTTGGCAGTAACTCTTATTCTTTTTCAAGCAGTCTGTCATAAATATATTTTTTCGCATCCTTCTCACTTTTAAATTTGACCTTTGCTCCAAAAATATACATAACTGCCTCATTCCATTCAGCCAGTCCGCAGGCACCCTCCGGAATCTGAAGTATCACTTTGCGTATCCTGCTTATCCCCTCTTTAGTAAAATCGTCAATATTTCTCAGATCAGAGACATAGCATCCCAGTTCTCTTGACAACAAGTCTAACAGTGATTCCTCTCTTCTCATTATGCCTTTCCCCCTCCTGGCTCTGTCAAACAAAGTAGACTTTTTTTGACTCTTTGGCAGCCTGCTCTATTTGTGTTTCTTCAAAGTTATTTTCCCAGATATTGTCACAGTACCATTATACATATTCTGTCAAAAAAAGTCTACTTTATTTGAATTTTTTTCCATTTTTATCCAGTGCAGAAATGTCTGGTGGGAGATTCCCAGGATCTTTGCCGCCTGTCTGCTTGATACCTCGCCCTTCTCCCACGCTTCCTTCCACCTTGGCAGATCCTCGGGTATAGGCTTTCTGGGTCTTCCGAACTGGACTCCCCGCAGCTTTGCCGCCAGGATCCCTTCCGCCTGCCGTGACTTTATATTTCTCCTTTCATTTTCTGCCACAAAACTCAGCAGCTGCAGTACAAGGTCTGCTATAAATGTTCCGAGAAGGTCTTTCCCCTTCCTTGTATCCAGAAGGGGCATATCCAGCACATAGATATCCACCCTCTTTTCTTTTGTCAGTATCCTCCACTGTTCAATGATCTCCTCATAGTTCCTCCCCAGCCGGTCAATGCTTTTTATGACCAGCAGATCACCCTCTTTCAGCTTTCTGACCAGCCGCTTATAGGAAGGCCTGTTAAAATCTTTTCCGCTCATCTTGTCCATATAGATGTTTTCGGGCAAAACAGGCAGTGCCCGCAATGCGAGCAGCTGCCTGTCTTCATTCTGGTCTTTCGATGATACTCTGATATATCCGTATGTTTTCATATGTCTGACTCCTTTCTCTAAACATATGATAACGGATAATCCTTCCAAATTAATTTCCAATTTATGGCAATTGTTTACCGCCTCCTACTCTGTCCCCACGATCTTTACATAAGTTCTGGATGTCAGTGAAAATACAATGGTGTAGACTACAGCAAATATCAGGATAGTCACCGCTGTACAGAGCATGAAAAGGGGCGTATTATAAAGTCCGAATATCCACAAAAGCTTATTTATAATGTTAAAAGCAACACAAATGTGTACGATAGCTATCAATAGCGGCAGGAAGAATACAGACAAGATCTGGCTGTGGATACATTTCTTCACTTCAGAAAGGCTCATACCTACCTGCTGCATGATCACATATCTCTCCTTATCCTCATACCCCTCCGATATCTGTTTATAATAGATGATCAAGGCAGTTGCCATCAAAAACAGTACTCCGATAAAAATACCGATAAATAAGAATCCGCTGATAAAGGATCTCATTTCCTGACCCTCAGAAATACCTGAATTCACGCTAAAATAAACCTTCTGGTTAATATTCTCCTGTTTAACAAATCCTTTGAAATCGTCATTAATCAGAAGTGTGTCAAATTTATTTCTGCTCTCCTGACTCCCCTGAATGTCCATCCCCATATATTCTTCTTTTCCAATCAGGTTCTGGTCTATTCCTGCAGTCAGCTCATCTATTATACTTTTGTCAGAGAACACCACTACATAGTTCTTCTGTGAGCGCACAAGCATGCGCTTTACGATCTCACTGCTATCTTTCTCTTCTTTCACATGAAAACTGCGTCCGTCAAGTGTAAATTTTTCCTCCCCGTATGCCTTGAGATTCCCGCTTATAATCACCTCATCTTTTCCCAGAGACTCATTTTTGCCCTCCACTTTATTGTACTGTTCCAGGTCAGTCATGATTATGGCGTAATCATTAGGCGCGTCTCCTGTCTGCTGACCGGACACAAATTCTGACAGATCATCTCTGCTCCTTTCTGCATATACTCTCACATGAGTAAAATCTATCATGGGTCCAAAAGAGACATCCGCTTCTTCAGCCTTGCCTTCCAGATAGCTGTAGAGCTTTTCAGCTATTCCTCCCTCCGAACCTACCATATAGACCCCTATATCTTCCGGAAAGAGTCCTTTTAAAAGATCGGACATGCCTACATTGAGGCTGACAGTTGTAGATACAGCCAGCAGCACACCTGTACTCAGGATACATATATTAGCCAGTCCCACGGCATTCTGCTTCATCCTATAGAGCATTCCTGACACAGTAGTAAAATGCCTGGGCTTATAATAAAATTTTTTATTCTTTTTAAGCATTTTCAAGACTGCAATGCTTCCTGTAGTAAACAGCAGATAAGTTCCTCCCATAACAAGAAGTGTAGCTATAAAGAATTCCATGATGGCTTCTACCGGTGTTTCAACATGGAGAGCAATATAGTAGCCTCCTCCTAAGAGTGCAAAACCTGCAAAAGCAAGTATCCATCTGGCCTTTGGCTCCTTCTCACCCCTCTTGTCCCCGTGAAGGAGCTCTATAGGCCTTACTCTGCCGATCTGAAAGAGATCAGACACAAGAGTTGCCAGAAATACAGCGCCAAACAGAGTAACTGTCACCTTTACTGCAAGACGGGAAAATTCTATGGTAAACGGTGCGGTTGTCTGCACCATCTTCAGCAGTATCAGAAACATCAGCCTGGAAAAAAGGCTTCCCGCCAGAATTCCCGCAGCCAGGCAGAAAACTGCTGTAAAAAACACTTCAAAAAATAATATGCGGCCTATGTGACGTTTCTCCAGTCCAAGGATACTGTACAGACCCAGTTCTTTTTTCCTTCTTTTCATAAGAAAGCTGTTAGTATAAAACAAAAACACTACTGCAAATACCCCTACGATCACTTCGCCCAGGATCAGCATCATTTTAAGGCTGATATTTCCCGGCATGGAATCAATGCCCGGATTATCGATGATTGTCATCATCATGAAAAACATCATGATCGTACAGATCGAAGCTATCATGTAAGGAAGATACATCCTTCCGTTTTTCCTGATATTTGTAAGGGCCATCTTGGGATAAAAACTGTTACGCATCCTGCTCACCTCCTGAACTGAGCACAGTAAGCGCCTGTGTTATGCTGGCGAACATCTCCTCGTTACGCATAGTTCCGCGGTATATCTGATGGAAAACCTCCCCATCCTTGATAAACAGCACCCTGCCCGCATGGCTTGCTGCCATGGTGCTGTGGGTAACCATCAGGATGGTCTGTCCTTCCCTGTTTACCTGGGAGAACAGATTGAGCATCTTCTCCGCTGCCCTGGAATCCAGTGCACCTGTGGGCTCATCGGCCAGCACTATCTGCGGATCAGTAATCAGGGCGCGTGCCGCGGCCGCCCTCTGCTTCTGCCCTCCTGAAACTTCATACGGGTATTTCTTCAGAATATCCTGGATTTTCAGCTTTCTGGCCAGCGGCGTGATCCTTCTGACCATCTCCTCATGAGATTTGCCTGAGAGGACCAGCGGCAGATAAATATTATCCTCGAGAGAAAACGTATCCAGCAGGTTAAAATCCTGAAATACGAATCCCAGATTTTCTCTTCGAAAAGCAGCCAGTTCCTTTTCTCTGACCTTGTTCATGCTCTTTCCGTTTAGCAGGACCTCTCCGCTGGTGGGCCTGTCCAGGGATGCAAGAATATTCAGAAGAGTAGTCTTTCCCGAACCACTCTCCCCCATAATAGCTACATATTCCCCTTCTTCTACAGAAAAATTTACATTTTTAAGCGCCTGGACCTGATTTCCTCCAAACCTTGTTGTATATACTTTTTTTAAATTTTTAACTTCCAGCAATGACATTTTTCGTCCTCCTCATTAATACTTTTCTCAGGTTCTGACACTATTTTAATCATAAACAGTCTGTACTGCCATAATTTCATATTACATTTAAGACGGCATCCTTACATTTTTGTAAGAATGTTACTGGTCACTCCGTGGCCAGTAGCACGCTTTGCGATGCACAGAAACGGCTAAAAACGCCGTTTCGCGCTGCAATCCTCGGGATTTTATGCATCAAAAGCGATATCAATTGCAGAAACAGTATAGTATAATATCATCAGGCAGCTAAGTTCAGCCTGTCTTTTTACCATCTCAGATCCCATCACATCTAACATTCCCATGTCAAATATTTCCTCCCCCAATTCAAAAAAGAGCACTGAAGCCACGTATCTGCAGACGAGGGGATGATCCGTCAAAAACAAGCTTATCACAGACTGATTCCATAGTAAAGGAGCTGACAATCAAATGAAAAAAACAACAAAACCACTAATTCTTGCAGCCTGTACGGCCCTCTGCCTTTTTCCTGCAAGTATTCTGACCGCCTCTCCTGATGCCAAAAACAGGGTCCCTGCTCAGCTGGCACTGACAGGCAATTACTATGACTATATGATCATTGAAACCGTGGACGGATGCCAGTGGTTCCTGGATAATACGCCGTCCCTTCGGAATCCTTATATGAAATATGAAGCAGGGCGTTATATACCGGCTTTTGAAGACGGGCAGCTGGTCCAGGTGCTCTTTGACACAAAAGGAACGGCGGATGTGACAGACGACAGTATCATATGTGTCCGCAGCATTGATTCCAGATACCCTTTGTGATCCTGCCGCATCCTTTCCTGTATGCGAAGTCAAAAAAAGACCGCACTATATAAGCGCGGCCCATAGTATAAACTGCATTCAGATCTTAACTGTAACCATTCAGCAAAACTGTATATTTACTCTTAACTCTTTTTCTTCAGCCTGTCAAAAAGGCTCTGTACTTTTTCTTTCCGGCTTGCAGTTTCTTCCTCCAGCACAGAAGCTCTTCCAGCCTCCCAGGTTATCACATCCCCCTCTACCGGTCTGGTATCAAATGCCTCAAGGGGGATCTCTATCATCCTGCGCTGCTCCATCTCACAGACAACTATCTGCCCCTCTATCCTGTCTATTGTCCCTTTCATCCTGATCCTCCTGAATTATTACTGTGGCGGGCTGCACTTACTGCAGGGAGTATATCCGCTTGCTTTTGCATCCTCCAGCGAAATCTCGATATCTGATTTCTTAAGGTACTGACACCCGGCACTGTGATACTTTTCCCCCGTTTTTGTGATATGTACGATTGTGGCCTGACTGCCATCATCTGAACTTGCTGCCTCTCCTTCGCCGTCTCCCTGTTCCGCTTTGCCTTGTAGCATTGATGTGTTGGCTGAAGTCCCCCATACAATCTCTTTCCCATCAGATACAGCTACGACCGTACCCTGCTCATCTGTCCTGAATACCTGTATATTCCTGTCTCTGAGTTTTTCCAGCGTAGATGGTGTGGGATGGCCGTAGGAATTATCCCTCCCACAGCTGATCACCGCATATTCAGGGTTCACTGCATCTAAAAACTCTGCTGTGCTGGAGGTATCGCTCCCATGATGGTTTACTTTATAGACATTTGAGGCAATATCCGGCTGCCCTGCAATAATGTCCTGTTCAGCTTCAGCCTCGGCATCTCCGCACATGATAAAGCTGTTTTCTCCGTTTACAAGCCTGATGCCCACAGACCAGTCATTCAGCTCATCACCGTAATCCCTGTTTGGAGCCAGGATTGTAAATACTGCGCTTCCAAGCTCATACTTCTGACCCGGCTCTGGAATAGTAACTGAAAGACCTTTTTCGTCAACAGCTGTCAGAACATCCTCAAAACTTTTAGAAGTATGTGCCTTATCAGGCATCAGAACATTTTCTACATTAAAATGTTCAATCACTGAATCCATGGACCCGATATGGTCCTCATGAGGATGTGTGCCTATCACATATTCCAGATTCTGGATTCCCTGGTCTTCCAGGTAGGATATGATAGTGTCCGCATCATCATTATTGCCCGCATCTATCAGCATAGCTGAACTGCCTGATTTAGCAAGGATACAGTCCGCCTGCCCCACATCAATAAAATGCACTTCCAGATTAACACCAGCCTCATCTGAGGCATCAGCCGCATTTAAAGTAACTGCCGGTACATTTACAAGGCCGCTGACCATCAGTATCAGGCTCAGCATCCATATTATAACGCTGCGATTTCTTGTTTTCATACAACACTCTCCCTTTTCATTTGTTTTTTTCTATTATTCTCTTTATACAGACCTTCAGATCTCCACATATTCTCTGCGTGACATATCTATCATGACCTTCGTTCCCCTGCCGGGCACAGAACTCACGCTTATGGAATGGCCAAGCTTATCAAGTATCTGCCTGCAAAGATACAGGCCGATCCCTGTTGATTTTTTCTCCATTCTCCCATTATATCCTGTAAATCCGTTCTCAAAGATTCTCGGAAGGTCTTCCTCCTTGATCCCCATACCGTTATCTTCGATCACAAGAGTATTTTCCTCACCCTCCAGCATATATACAGAGATACTGCCGCCTGTGTCTGTATATTTCAGAGAATTAGACAATATCTGTTCTATCACAAATACAAGCCATTTCTCATCTGTCAGCACTGTATTCTCCATATCCTGAAGGTTCAGACTGATTTTCCTGTGTATAAATATAGTTCTGTCCTTTTTGACAGCTGCATTAACCAGCTTTTTGACTTTTACCTCCCTCAGCCTCAGGTCTGAGGACATGTTCTCCATTCTCAGATACTGAAGGACCATCTCCACATAGCGCTCTATTTTAATAAGCTGCTGGGAAAGCTCTGCCTTTCCTCCCCCCTCCTGCGCCTGGATGAGCAGGTTCAGTGCCGTGATAGGTGTTTTGATCTGGTGGGCCCACAGGGTATAATAGTCTGTCATATCCTTCTTTCTGGCATCCTCCAGTGAGATCACTTCTTTATTGCAGGCATACAGTCTTCCCAGGACAGCCTGATAGTCACTCTCCAGAAGGCTGTCTGCCTTGGGAAGGCCCTTCAATTCTACATTTATCCTGTCGTATATATCGAGAAGCTCCATATGCTTCTTTCTGTATCTGATGAAATCCCATCCCAGAAACAGGAGCAGAAAAAAAACTGCCAGCAGATATGCATACCCATAAGACTCCGGCGGAACTCCTCCCAGGTAAAATACAAACCAGAACACAAATGCCAGAACAAGGACAGCGCAAAACAGCCGCCATTTCCCCTTTGCATACGTAAATGCCAGAAACCAAAATCCTGTCTTTCTTATATCTTCAGTCTTTTTATCTCTGCCCTCTTTAACGCTTTCTGCCATAATATCCTCCGTCAGGACATTCGTCCTGCATCTTTCAGACAAGCATATAGCCAAGTCCTTTTTTTGTTACTATAAAATCCTTCAGGCCTATCTCTTCCAGTTTTCTGCGCAGCCTTGTCATATTCACAGTCAGCGTATTATCATCAATAAAGCTTTCACTCTCCCAGAGTCTTTCCATGATTGAATCCCTGGATACTACCTTCTGGGCATTCTGAAATAATATTTGAAGTATCTTAAAGTCATTCTTGGTCAGATCCAGCTTCTTATCCCCATAATGAAGGGTCGTATCATTCAGGTTTAGTATGACTCCCCTGTGCTCACATACACTTGTCTCCCCCTGAAATGAATAGCTCCTCCGCAGCATTGCCTGCACCTTCGCAGTCAGTACAGCCATATCAAAGGGCTTTGCCACAAAGTCATCTCCTCCCATATTGACCGCCATCACAATGTTCATATTGTCGTTCATAGATGACAGAAATATGATAGGGACCTTTGATATCTTTCGGATTTCCTGGCACCAATGATACCCGTTAAAAAACGGAAGCGCAATATCCATAAGCACCAGCTGCGGAGAAAACTGAAGGAAAAGCTCCATCACATGCTCAAAATCTCTCACATATTCCGTCTCATAGCCCCAGGTCTTCAGGTATTCACACACCGAGGAGGCGATTATCTCATCATCTTCTACCAGCAATATTTTATACATAGCTCTCTTTGTTCACCCTTTCTATAAGCTCCGCATCTATTATAACACCTGACGGCCAGGCGTACAAGGTTTCCTTCCAGCTGGTTATTTTCCGCCGGAAATACAAAAAATGCCGTTTCTCTGTGCCAGCCTGCAGCACATAAAAACGGCATTTAATTATCTGTAGCTGTTCAGCACCTTCACAGGTACGATCATCTTACTGTTCTTCCCCCGGCATCTGCCAGGCATTGTGGTCTGTATGCAGCAGCTCATGTGACCGGTGGGACAAAGGACGCTGCAGATAGCACTCATAGCACTTCTGCACAGAGGGGTTCTCATGTGAGAATCTGATCTCATTTATCTTATCCAGTCCATAAAGTACGTCAGCCCTGTCACCTGCAAGCTCCTGGCCGTCATTGATCGGCTGTCCGCCTCCGCCAGAGCATCCTCCGGGACATGCCATGACTTCCACAAAATCATAGGAAACTTTCCCTTTTCTCAGGGCTTTTATGAGCCTCCTTGTATTTCCCAGGCCGCTGACAACAGCCACCTTCAGAGGCGTACCGGCCAGATCGAAGGAAGCCTCCTTCCAGCCGTCCATACCCCGGACATCCTTGAAGGCATCAGGATCCGGATTAGTTTTTGTTACCAGATAATAGGCGCTTCTAAGTGCAGCCTCCATAACACCGCCAGTTGCGCCGAAGATAACTCCCGCGCCTGAGCCTACACCGAGAGGAGTATCAAATTCTTCCTCCTCCAGCTCCTGGGGCACAATATGTTCAGCTCTTATCATCCTGTCTATTTCTCTTGTAGTCAATACCACGTCTACATCCTGGCCGGCGCCTGCGTCATTCATATTCGGCAGATCACATTCATGCTTTTTCGCCAGGCACGGCATAACTGACACACTGAATATATTTTCCGGATCAACGCCCAGAAGATCAGCGTAGTAGCTCTTAGCCATTGCCCCGAACATCTGCTGGGGGGATTTGGCTGTTGACAGCTGCGGCACCATATCAGGGTACTGGGACTTCAGGAAACGCACCCAGCCCGGACAGCAGGAGGTGAACATGGGGAAAGTTTCCTTATCCTTGTTCCCCAGCCTTTTGAGGAATTCACTTCCCTCCTCCATAATAGTCAAGTCTGCCGAAAAGTTTGTATCGAAGATATAATTGAATCCCATCCTTCTCATAGCAGAAACAAGCCTCTTCACAGTAGCGAATTCCCTTTCAAGCCCAAATGGCTCTCCCCAGGCAGCGCGCACTGCAGGCGCGATCTGTACTACTGTGATCTTATCCGGGTCTGCCAATGCTGAAAATACTTTTTCCGTGTCATCACGTTCCCTGAGTGCTCCCACAGGACAGTGGGTAATACACTGGCCGCAAAGGGCACAGTCAGCCTCGGTGATCTTCCTGTTTTTGGAGACGTCCACCGTTGTCCTGGAACCTGTGTTCGCAATATCCCAGATATTGAGGCTCTGGACTGTATCACATACCTGGATGCACCTCATACATTTAATGCATTTCTCATAATTCCGGATAAGCGGAAATTGCTTTTCCCATTTTGTAAAGCTGACCTTCTTGTCATATGGAATCTCCAGGATTCCCAGGTCATTTGCTATTTTCTGCAGGTTACAGTTCCCGCTCCTTGCACATGACGGACAGCTGCAGTCATGCTGGGACAGGATCAGTTCCACATTCGTCTTTCTTGTCTCTCTGACCTTGGGGCTGTTTGTATGGATGACCATGCCCTCCCCAACACAGTTATTGCAGGCTGTGACAAGTCTTGTAATTCCCTCTATCTCTACTACACAGACTCTGCATGCGCCGATCTCATTGATATCTTTCAGATAGCAAAGAGTGGGAACAGGAATTCCCGCAGTCTTTGCCGCTTCCAGGATGGTAGTCCCTTCTGGTACCTCTACTGTTCTGTTGTCTATTGTCAATTTTACCATTTTTCGTTCCTCCCGCCTTTAAAGATACCAAAACCGAAGTGGTCGCAGCGCAGGCATCTTCTGGATTCCTGACATGCTTCCTGTTTTGTCATGCCGCACTCAATTGGTTCAAAATCATTTTTCCTGTCGCAGGCATCTCTTTCTTTCATGTTCACACGGCCGCACGCCATCCTGTCGTCAAGACTGATCTTGGGGATGGCAATATCTGCTTTTATAGTGTGATGGTATCCAAGATACTCATCAATATTAGCTGCTGCCACTTTACCGGCAGCGATTGCCCTGATAACAGTAGCCGGTCCTGTAACACAGTCGCCTCCCGCAAATACACCCGGTATATCCTTAATACCGCTCCAGTTCAGTGCTTCGATCACGCCCCGCTTCACAGGGATCCCATATTCTTCAAAAGGCTTCGACTCAATACCCTGACCCACAGCCACCAGAACGGTATCACATTTCAGGCATTTTTCAGACTCATCAGCCTTTACAGGCGTTGCCCTGCCCCTCTGGACAGGCCCGATAATCTGCGGCTGCGCCCAAAGCGCTGCTACCTTGCCGTCCTCATCCTTCTCGATCCTGGTCGGCGCCATCAATTCCAGTACTTCGCAGCCCTCTGCAATAGCCCCCTGAACTTCTTCAGGCATAGCCGTCATGTCTTCTATTCTTCTCCTGTAAACGATCCTTACACTCTCAGCCCCCAGTCTAACAGCGGAACGCGCCACGTCCATAGCTACATTGCCGCCGCCGATGACTGATATATTCCTGCCCGTAAAATCGGGCATATCACCGTCGCCAATTTTGCGCAGCATCTCAACAGCAGATATTACGCCCTCTGCGTCTTCACCTTCAATGCCGATCTTCTTGTCAGTATGGGCCCCTATGGCAATATATACTGCATGATAGAGGTTGCGCAGATCTACAATGCTTGGCTCCTCCCCTACAGTCACTTCTGTCTTTACTTTCACTCCCACCGAAAGAAGCGCTTCTATCTCCCTGTCAAGCACTTCCCGGGGAAGCCTGTAATTGGGGATACCGTACCGGAGCATACCGCCCAGCTGCTTTCTCTGCTCATAGATAGTCACATCATGGCCCATGAGCGCCAGATAATAGGCTGCGCTTATGCCTCCCGGTCCTCCGCCTATGACTGCCACTCTCTTTCCTGTAGATGGTGCCGGCTCCGGCACCGGTACATCACCTGCATTGTCAACAGCAAATCTTTTTAATCCTCTTATATTAACAGATGCGTCTATCATGTTCCTGCGGCAGCGGGCCTCACATGGATGTTCACATATTAGAGCACACACAGAAGGCATGGGGTTGTCTTTTCTGATCAGAGAAACAGCATCCGCATAGCGTCCTTCAGCTACAAGAGCCACATATCCCGGTATATCCACACCTGCAGGGCAGAGTGCCACACACGGAACAGGCTGGTTCAGCTCACATGTACACCTTCCTCTGAGCACATGTTCTTCAAAGTCATCCCTGAAGCCTTTTAATGCCTTCAGGACCATATTAGCCGCTTCATAGCCGATAGCGCAGTCTGCCGAATAGTAAATGCTCCTCGCTGTCTTTTCAATTAAGTCAATAGTCTCCATGCTTCCTCTGCCGTCCAGAACGTCCTCCATGAGGTTCTGGAGCTGCCCCAGGCCTACACGGCAGGGCACGCATTTTCCGCATGTCTGTGCATGGCATACCTTTAAAAAGGAAACTGCCAGGTCCACAGGACACAGCCCCGGGGGGCTGGCCACAATTCTTCTCTCAAGGTCTTTATATAATTCTTCTACCGTAGTCTGCGCTTTGTCTCTTGTAATAATGCTAAGCCGGCTCATCTACGTTCCTCCTTTCTGTCACTGTCCTCTGTTTTATTTATCCATCACTTCTGCTGTCTCAGGATTCTTTATTATGGAGGAGCTCATGGGTCTTTCCCTTTAAGAGCCCGTCGTATAATGAAAGCACCAGCGGATTTTCATCTGATTTTTTCAGGATCATATTGTTGTCTGCATTATAGAGGCCCTTTGTCCTCGCCTCTTTTGTCCTGTCGCCTGCCCTGGTGGGCTGTCCGCCTCCCATGATACAGCCGCGCCTGCATGCCATGACCTCTATCAGGTGATAATCAGCCTCGCCGTTTTTCACCTTTTCCATTACTTTTCTGGCATTTGCCAGGCCGCTGACTATGCATATCTTCAGCTCCATATCCTCATATGGGACAGTTACCTCTTTGATTCCCTCATCCCCGCGGACACCGCACTCTGCTATCGCATCAAGCGCAGCTTTCTCATGGACAGGCGTCAGCCTTCTGAGCACCGCCTCTGTCACACCGCCGGTCACGCCGAAGATGACTCCTCCGCCTGAGCCCATGCCAAACGGCATATCACAAGCCTCCGGATCGAGGGTAGAGAATTCGATACCGTAGTTACGAATCATCCTGATCAGCTCTGTTGTAGTAATTACAATATCTGTATCCTGTTTTCCTTTTGTAAAACTGTTTGGCCTGACAGCCTCCATCTTCTTAGCCGTACACGGCATGATAGAAACGACTACCGTCTTCTTTCCGCCTGTGTTCCTCGGATCTCTGTAGTACTCTTTTATAACTGCCGAGAACATTCCCTGAGGTGAACGGCAGGTGGAAATATTATGTACGTATTCAGGATACTGGTCATGGACAAATTTCACCCATGCAGGACAGCATGAAGTGAGCAGCGGAAGGTCTTCCTTCCTGCGCAGCCTCTCCAGCAGTTCTTCTGACTCTTCCATTACTGTCAGGTCTGCGCTGAAAGTGGTGTCATAGACTTCATCAAAGCCCATCCTGTGCAGGACAGCAGCTATCTTGCCCATCACACTCATCCCTTTTTTCATTCCAAACGCTTCTCCTACAGCAACACGCACAGCAGGAGCTACCTGCGCCACGACCCGGACATCAGGATCAGCAAGAGCATCCCATACTTCGTCCACATGTGTCCTGATCGTAATAGCCCCGGTCGGGCAGTATACACGGCACTGGCCGCAGTTCACGCAGTCTGTCTCCGCTATCTTCTTGTTAAAAGCAGGCATTACAGTGGCGTCAGTCCCCCTGAATGCAAAGCCCAGAGCGCCTATACCCTGTATTTCCTCACATGCCCTCACACAATCACCGCAGAGGATACATTTATTCGGATCCCGGATGATAGAAGGTGAGCTGTCATCAATAGGACGTATCTCCCTTGTATTTTTAAACCTGACATCAACAACTCCCATCCTGTGGGCCAGCTCCTGCAGGATGCATTCCCCGCTCTTAACACAGGTGGTACAGTCCCTGCAGTGTGCTGCCAGCAGCAGCTCCACGATCAGCTTTCTGTATTTCTTGATCCTGCCTGAATTCGTATAAATAACCATTCCATCCCTGGGCTCTTCTGAGCAGGATGCGAAGGTCCTTCCTCTGTCATCTTCCACAGTACACAGCCTGCAGGCGCCGAATGTGGATACTTCAGAGTGATAGCACAGCGTTGGCAGGGAGATTCCCGCCTTCCTGATAACGGAAAGGACGTTTTTCTCATCGGTAAACTCTACTTTTCTACCGTCTATTGTCATATATCCCATAGTCAAATCCTCCTAAGCTTCCACATAAACCGCATTAAATGCGCAGTTATCCTTGCAGGCCCCGCACTTGATGCAAAGTTCATTATTGATGGTGTATTTCTCTTTCAGCTTGCCCGTGATAGCCCCTACAGGACAGTTCTTGGCACACTTGCTGCAGCCTTTGCAGAATTCCGGGTTGATCTTGTACTGGCGCAGTGCCTGGCAAGTCTTGGAAGCACATTTTTTCTCAACAATATGCTCCACATATTCATCCCTGAAGGTCTTCAGCGTGCTTAAGACTGGAAGAGGAGCACTCTTGCCCAGGCCGCACAGAGCCATACTCTTGACCATCTCTGCCAGCTCTTCCAGCTGATCCAGGTCTTCCAGCCTGCCCTCTCCTGCAACTATCCTCTCCAGGATCTCCAGCATCCTCTTCGTACCCTCCCGGCAGGGCACGCATTTTCCGCAGCTCTCCCTCTGTGTAAAGCTCATAAAGAATCTGGCCACTTCAACCATGCATGTATGCTCATCCATGACTACCAGTCCGCCGGAACCCATGATCGCGTTATATTTTTTTACTGAATCAAAATCAAGTCCGATATCCAGATGGGGCGTGATCAGACATCCTCCTGACGGCCCGCCGATCTGCACTGCCTTGAATTCGCCGTTTCCCTTGATACCTCCGCCGATCTCATAGATAATATCGCGCAGAGAGGTTCCCATGGGAACTTCGATCAGGCCTGTATTTTCTATAGCTCCTGTTATGGAAAATGTCTTCGTACCCGGGCTTCCCTCCGTGCCTATGGTCCTGAACCACTCCGCACCCTTGAGCACAATATTGGGCACATTGGCAAATGTCTCTACGTTATTTAATACAGTAGGCTTTTCCCAGAGACCTTTTTCCACTGTCCTTGGCGGTTTGACACGCGGCATGCCTCTGTTTCCTTCTATTGATGCTGTCAGGGCGCTGCCCTCACCGCAGACAAACGCACCGGCGCCTCTGTTAATATGGAGATGGAAGGAAAAATCACTTCCCAGAATATTGTCTCCCAAAAGATGATGCTCCTCAGCCTGGGCGATAGCATTTCTCAGCCGGGCCACTGACATGGGGTATTCGGCCCTCACATAGATGTACCCTTCTGAGGAGGCCACAGCATACCCAGCTATTGTCATACCCTCTATCATCTTGAAGGGGTCACCCTCCATAACGCTCCCGTCCATAAATGCTCCGGGGTCACCCTCATCACCATTGCAGACAACATAACGTTCCTTTTCTGCCTGGCGTGCCACCTGTTTCCACTTCCTGCCTGTGGGATATCCTCCGCCTCCGCGGCCGCGCAGACCGGAACGGTCTACTTCTTCGATAACCTCATTGGGCGTCATATCAAATAATGCCTTTGCAAGAGCTGAAAAACCTCCTGCTGCTATGTATTCATCTATATTTTCCGAATCAATGGAGCCGCAGTTCTCCAAAACTACCCTTGTCTGCTTCGCTATAAACGGAATCTCTTCCGGCCTTGCAAAAATTTCTTTTCCTTTAGAATAAAACAGACGCTCCACCGGATCACCATTCAGGACGGTCTTCTCAAAGATCTCCCTGCAGTCCTCCTGCTGTACCTTCACGTACTGGAAATGATACGGTTCGATCCTCATCAGAGGCCCCAGTTCACAGACTCCCTGGCATCCCGTCTTCACAACGCCCAGGTGCGGTACTTCTTTCTGGAATTCTACGGAAACATTTTCCAGTCCCTTACACATCTCAACCATCGTATCATATATCTTCTGTGACCCTGTAGCCACACAGCCCGTTCCGGCACATATGAGAATACGGCACTGGTAGGACGCTATCTCTTCTCTGGCACTGACACGTTTTTCTTCTAATTTCTCTCTGTTATCAATTATCATGCGCCTTCTCCTTTCAATGCATTAATTAAAGCAAGCGCCTTCTCCGGAGTCATTACCGGATGAACCTCATCATTGACAGTCATTGTAGGCGCCAGGCCGCAGGCACCCAGACAGGAAACAGTTTCTACTGTAAACATCATATCATCAGTAGTATGCTTCTTCGGGCTAAGTCCCAGTTCTTTGAAAATGGCCTCCAGTATGGGGGCTGACTTTCTGACATGGCAGGCTGTCCCATCGCAGACCTTGATAACATATTTCCCCTTTGGTTCAAACGAAAAATTCTCATAAAAAGTGGCCACACTATAGGCCTTTGCTTCCCTGATACCGATTTCCTTTGCCACGTAGGTCAGAAGCTCTCCCGGCAGATAACGGTACTCACCCTGGATATCCTGCATGATTGGAATCAGCGAGCTGGCTTTTCGCCCATAATGTTTAATGATTTCATCTACCTTGTCGTAGTATGACTGATCCAGCATCTGTTTACCTCCATTTTATATATTTTTTCTTGTTTTTGTGCCAAAACCTTAATCATTCTTGCGCTTTTGCACACATATGTAGTTTAATTATAGCTTATATTAGTCATAAGCACAACAACAATTGAGAATTTTTTATCAATCTCCCTGTATTCTACCGTTATCATCAATAATCGAATAGTAACACAAAAAAACACTTGCAAAATTTTATAAAACTATATATAATACTAAGGTCGGTAATATTTACCGTATGTAAGCTGAAATAGCTCAGTTGGTAGAGCACTTCACTCGTAATGAAGGGGTCGTGGGTTCGAGTCCCATTTTCAGCTTTGAAATATATAGCGCCAGCCCTGTAAAATGCAGGGTTGGCGCTTTACTGTTTACCTTCAGGCACCTCTCTTGGGGCGCTGCCCGACAGATTTATAATATTGTAAACATCGTCCAGGTATTCTGCCTGAACGGTCATATCGATCCGAAGGTAGCTCATATCTTCTGCGTTCCAAATAAAGCTGACATTTTCATCTTCCCTGTATTGTCCTAAAATGTAATCTGTACTTTCATCCCATAATGCTGTGTTTACCTGCGGTTCCGGAAGGTTTTTCTTACCCCATTCAATAATGCCGGTAAACAAAGCTTCGCATCTTGCATCTGATTTTGTCAGAATAAATATCTCCCATGAAACAAACCGGCCATTTTCAAAATAAAATCTTACATGCTTCTCATCATCCTGGTTAACATCAGGGATGCTGAGATTATCAGCCACTAGCTGGCCATCATCTCTTTCCCTGACATCCTCCCCTAATTTCATCTGGTCAATGACTTCATCCTGTGAAATAAACCATTTCATTTTGCCGGGTAAAATACTTTCGTTCTCATAAGCAACATAATTATCCAAAAAACAACTATCATCTGTGGCGGACGCACAGCCTGATAAAACCAAGGCGCTAAGGCATAATATAATTAAATGCTTTCTCATGATTTTCTCCCCCTCATTGTCCAACATAATAGTATATGGTCATAATTCCTGTCATCAGTACGCTTTGTGTCATACACATATCTTCTATTCTATTTTACCACATTTCCAGCATCTCAAAATATAATCATTTAGTACTTCTTCACAGTTCCCCACGAAGGGTTTAATTTCATAGGGAAAAGCTTTTCCATGAAATTAAAAAGAGCCGCAGCCCAAGACTGTATCACCAGCCTTGAACTGCAGCTCTTACATTTAAAAATATTTTATAAAGGATTATAATCCACGGACATCAGTTGCCTGAAGACCACGGGCTCCTCTAGTGATTTCAAATGTTACTTTCTGTCCTTCGTCTAAAGATTTGTAACCATCATTAACAATTCCTGAAAAGTGTACAAATACATCTTCTCCGTCGGAATCATTTGTAATAAAACCAAAACCTTTTGTTGAGTTAAACCATTTTACTGTACCTTCGTTCATGAAAGATACCTCCTGAATTATAATATTATATTTCCACAAAATAAAAAATCACACACTTTCGTAAGCTATTAATAGAATAATGACTTACAAAAATGTGTGAATCAAAACTTTATTAGGAATACTTCTATATAATAATACACAAATCAGTATATGTCAAGTGGAAATGATAAAAAAATTAAAATAATTATTGCCGGCCGTTATCTGTCTCAAAGCATACTGTTCTGTATACTGCAAAGCAGGCAGCATACCTGAATAAGTACACTGCCTGCCCCTTCGCTGAAGTGCAGCCGATCAGCCGCATCTGGCCTCAAGGCCGCTCACTACCAGCGGCATCACTTCTTCCACAGGTTCATGATATACAAGATCGGCCACATTGTCAGAATAATGTTCCTTCCTGTTTATCAGAATAAGCTTCTGGCCTCGGAAGTATGGAAGTATTTCCCTGCAGAGGCTGGCCGAGAAGTCCATACCGAGCACAAGCAGAACATCCGCTTTGGAGACCTCGTCAGCAGCCGTGCTCATAAGATGGATATCTACCATCTCACCATGCAGGATTCCGCCCGGATGGATGGGAATATTGCACTTATCGCAAAGAGGGATCTTTTCTGCATTCTTTAAGTACTCTACAGGAAAGATCTTCCCGCACCTGGGGCAGTGATTATTTTCATAGATATTTCCATGGAGATTGATCACATTCCTGCAGCCTGCTGCCTGCAGGACATTGTGGATTCCTTTCGTTATAATACATTTTACATAGCCCTGGCTTTCCAGCCTGGCAAGCGCCTCATTTCCCGGCCCAGGGATTATATCCTGGCTGAGGACTTCATTTTTGTAATAATCATAAAACAGCTCCGGCCTGGTATTGAAACAATGTACATTATATAGCTCCTCCGGGGAATATCCGTATTTCCGTTCAGTCTCGTATAGCTGGTCATCATCCTTGTAATAAGAATATCCTTGTTCCCTCAGCATCTCCATTCCTGCCAGGCAAACCAAATGTCTCGAATTCTGAATTGCTTTTTTTAAATATTCCAGTTTCATACGCTGCTCCTCCTGATTTTTAACCCACTCCCAACGTATGCATACCTATTGCCTCATCCCGTCCCTCTATTTAATAAACCGGTCTATTGCTTTATTCAGCTCTTCTATCGTCTGCGTATCGCCGGTTTCCACCGCCTCCACAAGACAATGCTGGATATGGTCATGAAGTATCACTTTTCCTGTATTATTGATCGCTGCTTTCACTGCTGAAAGCTGGATCAGAACTTCACTGCAGTCCCTTCCATTCTCCACCATCCTCTTAATTGATTCCAGATGTCCGATCGCTCTTGAAAGCCGGTTTATTACAGCCTTCGTGTTCTCATGGGTATGGGTATGATTGTGAGAGTGTTCCGTCTGTCCATTTCCATCCTCATGGGTATGGACGTGTTCATACACAGTCCCATCCTCCCTTATATGGGTGTGGATGTGCTGTTCCTTTTGTCCCTCCACCTGTAGTTCACCTGCTTTCTCATTTAGTATTTTCTGATGCCACATGGACATCTATCTGCTTATAGGGAATACTTATCCCCTTTGCATCAAATGCATATTTAACAGTCTCTGTAATTCTCCATTTTGCCGGCCAGTAATCCTCCGGGGCAAGCCATGCCCTGAATCCTATCTGGACACTGCTCTCAGCGAGTTCATCCACAAATACATCCACCGGCTCATTCTGCATAACCTTTTCGTCTGTCCGCAGTATTTCTTCCAAAACTGCTTTAGCCTCTTTAATATCCGCGTCATATGATATCCCCACCGTCAGCCTCAGCTGCCTCTTATCCTGCTTCGTCACATTCGTCATGCTTGTATTTGAGAGGATGCCGTTTGGCAGGCTTACTACCTGATTATCAGGAGTGATCAGCTTTGTGTAAAACAGATCAATGCTGTGGACAGTCCCTTCATTGCCATGGCCATCCTCTCTGATATAATCGCCTACCACAAATGGCTTCATCAGAAGGAGGATCACTCCGCCTGCCAGATTAGACAGGGATTCCTTCAGCGCCAGTACAATGCCGACTCCCATGGAGCCCAGCAGCGCTGCAATTGATGCCTCCTTCACCCCCAGATAAGTGGCAAGGCTGGATACAAGTATCACATACATCAGCGCCTTGATCAGGGAGAGCAGAAAATGAATGGAGCCTTCCTCCAGGCCAGCCCTTGTAAACGAACGCTTTATCATTCTGAGCAGCCAGTTAATGACCTTCTTGCCAATGAAAAATACTGCCAGAACAAGTGCTATTTTTATCAGCAAGTCTATCATGCCCGGAAGCCTGTCCTGAAAATAGTTCAGCAGCTCATTCACCTTTTTCTCAGGTTCTGCCACCATCTCAGCCACATTCTGCGTTAATTCTGTCATATGTTCTTTCATTATTTCTTACTTCTTTTTCTACCCTTCTGTACTTTTGCATCTGCAGCAGGCGCTGCCTTCTGGACTTCTTTTTTAACCGCTTCTGCCGCCTTTTCTGCAACAGGCGCTGCTTTCTTGACTACTGCCTCCACCTTTGCCGTTTCTTTCTTAACTGCTTCCACTGCCTTTTCTGCAGCAGGTTCTGCTTTGGCTGTTATCTGTCTGAGTCCCTCTTCCAGCTGCTTTTCAGCCTCTGCCTGAGCTTCCTGGAATTTGGCAGCCAGTTCATCCTTTAAATTCTTTTTTCCGGCTGCTGCTTTGCCGCCTGCTGTCCCTTTTTTTACAGTTTTCCCTGCTTTTGCTGTATTATTGCTGGAAACTTTTTTATCTGCCTTTGTGTAAGAGAATATTGCAATTCCCATAGGCGGCACTTTTATGGTAATAGAATTCGGCCTGTCATCGCATTCGTCTTTCTTTGACTGCTTCAGCCTCGGATTCACCTCTCCGCTGCCCCCGAACTCTTTTCTGTCACTGTTAAAGATCTCTTTATACTTGCCTGGATACGGAACACCAATCTTATGATTCTCATAGACGAGCGGTGAGAAATTACACACAATGAGAAGCATTTCCTCCCGCTTCCTTGTATTCCTGGTGAATACAAGCATATTTTCATCCGCTGATATATTGTTTATCCACTCAAAGCCTTTAGGATCATAGTCAAGCTGGTAAAGGGCAGGATGCTCTCTGTAAAAAGTATTCAGGGCCTTTACATAATCCTGCATCTTTTTATGTTCCTCATTCTCCAGCATATCCCATTCCAGTTCTTTTTCTTCAGACCATTCAGAGTACTGTGCAAAGTCTTGTCCCATAAACAGAAGCTTCTTGCCCGGGTGCGCCATCATGTATCCGTAGGCTGCCCTCAGATTGGCAAACTGCTGCTCTCTGTCTCCCGGCATCTTTCCGATCATGGATCCCTTTCCATGGACCACCTCGTCATGAGACAGGGTAAGAATAAAATCTTCACTGTACGCATATATCATACTGAAAATGAGTTCTCCGTGATGGCCGCCTCTGAAAAGCGGGTCAAGGCGCATGTAATTAATAAAATCATTCATCCAGCCCATGTTCCACTTATAGTCAAAGCCCAGGCCGTCCTCCTCCACAGGAGTAGTGACCTTCGGCCACGCTGTTGATTCTTCGGCTATCATAAGCGCATCAGGATATCTTTTCTTGAATATGGAATTCAGATGATGGAAAAATTCAACTGCATCGAGATTTTCATTTCCCCCGTAAATATTGGCCACCCATTCACCGTCATTCTTTCCATAGTCCAGATAGAGCATAGATGCCACAGCATCCATCCTGATACCATCTGCATGGTACTTCTCTGTCCAGAACAGAGCATTTGCCAGGAGGAAATTTTTGACCTCAGGCCTTGCGTAATTATATATCAATGTCCCCCAGTGTGGATGAGATCCTTTCCTGGGATCCTGATGCTCATAAAGACATGTGCCGTCAAAATTGGAGAGGCCGAAGGTATCCCTTGGAAAATGGGCCGGAACCCAGTCCAGGATAACGCCGATCCCCTGCTCATGCATGTAATTCATAAAATACATGAAATCTTCCGGGCTGCCGTAGCGGCTGGTGGGAGCATAATACCCAGTCACCTGATATCCCCATGAACCGTCAAAAGGATGCTCCATCACAGGCATCAGTTCAATGTGAGTATACCCCATCTCTTTGACATATTCCGCTATCATGGGAGCAAGTTCTCTGTAATTGCAGAATATCCTGTCTTCCTCCTGGGGCCTCTTCCATGAACCAAGATGCATCTCATAAATATTCATGGGTTCCTTCTTGGTATTCCGCTTCTTTCTGGCAGACATCCAGCTGCTGTCAGTCCACGTGAAATCGCTTATATCTGCAACCACTGATGCAGTTCCCGGCCTTAATTCAGCCGCATTCGCATATGGGTCAGCCTTTAAGAAGGTCAGCCCTCCTTTTGCTTTAATCTCATATTTGTACAGCTGTCCTTCCTCTATCCCGGGAATAAATATTTCAAATATTCCCGAATCCCACAGTCTTCTCATCTGATGCCGCCGGCCGTCCCAGAGATTAAAATCCCCCACAACGCTCACGCGCATGGCATTCGGAGCCCACACGGCAAAGCTGACACCTTTGACTCCATCCACCTCCCTGGGATGGGCCCCCAGCTTTTCATAAATGTCATAACATATTCCGCTGTTAAATTTTTTTGTATCTTTTTCTGAAATCTGAGGTTTAAAGCAATAGGGATCTTTTAACTCTTCTGTCACCCCGTTGTCAAATGTCACCTCATATGTATATTCCGGTATGGATCTCTCCGGCAGAAGGGCAGCAAAAAATCCTGCCTCATCTTCCAGCTCCATCGGGTACTTATCTTTTGTCTTATCCAGCACTACGTTCACACTTACAGCAGTGGGAATAAAAGTCTGAATTAAAATTCCTTCTTCTGTGCTATGGGGGCCAAGCAGCGAATGAGGATTATCCTCCTCCGAATAAACGACTGCTTCTATAGCCGCCCAATCCATCATATCGTACAATTTTTCATTCATAACGTACCCTCCTGTCGAATTTTGCAGACAGCTTCTGCCATTCTGCTTAGTTTACTAACATTCTATCACAGAACGCCTCTGAAAGGAATAAAAAATTCTAACTATTTCAGGCTGTGTATAAAAAGGCCGCTTCTCAGCTTTGGCTCAAACCAGGTGGACTTGGGCGGCATCAGCCTTCCTGCATCTGCCACAGCAAAGAGTTCCCCTATAGACGTGGGATACATTGCAAAGGCTGCTCCGCCTTCGGCATCCACCCTCCGCTCCAGCTCTTCAAGGCCTCTTATCCCCCCGACAAAATCAATCCTTTTATCAGTCTTGGGATCTTCAATTCCAAGGACAGGCCCCAGGATCTCATTCTGAAGAACAGATACATCCAGCCCGTCAACAGGGTCCTGGCTCTTATACTGCTCTTTTATTTTAAGGGCATACCACGTTCCGTCCAGATACATTCCAAGCTCCCCTTTCGCCTTTGGTCCGGCTGCTCCGGCGCACTCACTGACTTCAAAGACTTCTTTAAGCCGAATCATGTATCCTGACTTATCCTGCCCGTTTAAATCTTTTACGATCCTGTTATAACTGAGGATCTTCAGCTCCTCATCAGGGAAAAGAACAGATAAAAAGTAGTTGAATTCCTCCCTTCCTGTATAGCCGGGATTCTCTTCTCTCCTCCTAAGCCCCACCTTCACAGCAGACGCCGCCCTGTGATGTCCGTCGGCAATATAGATCTCATCCACCTTTCCAAAGGCTGCTGCTATGAGAATAATATCATCCGCATCCTGGATCTTCCAGCCTCTGTGCCTGATGCCGTCAGGGGACACAAAGTCGAACACTGCCTTTTCCTCCCTGATCTCAGCAAAGAGCTCCTGAAGGCATTCCTGTTTCCTGTATGCCAGAAAAATGGGGCCTGTCTGGGTATTACATATATCTACATGGCGGATCCTGTCAAGTTCCTTATCCAGCCTTGTATTTTCGTGTTTTTTTATCACGCCGTTCAGATAATCATCTATAGAAGCGCAGGCCACAAGCCCGGTCTGGCTGCGTCCATCCATGGTCAGCTCATAGAGGTAATAGCAGGCTGAACTGTCTTTACAAAATTCCCCTGCCTCCAGCATTTCTTTTAAAATATCATGAGCCTTCTGATATACCTGAGGTGAATACGGGTCCGTACCTTCCGGGAACTGAGTCTCAGCCCTGTCTATTTTCAGAAAGCTCATAGGCTCCTTCTTCACTTCTTCTCTTGCTTCCGCCTCACTGTATACATCATAAGGCAGTGCCGCAATGCGCTCTGCCAGCCCCTCTTTCGGCCTGATACCCTGGAACGCCCTGATTATAGCCATAATTTTCTCCTCTTGATCTTTTTATATATTTCCCTGCCCAGTATCCTGTACTGTTTCTCATGTTTCTTAACTGAACTGATAATTTTTTTTGCAGTCTTTATCTGCCTTATCCTTTTTACTGGTCTCATCTGTATCACACACCCCGCAAACCAATGCCTTCCTGTGAGATAAAAACAGCTGCAAAATATAACTCATTTTGCAGCTGTCCATCTATCACTATTTAATCACACGGACCTTCAGCACGCCGTCGATGGTCTTAATCCTTGAGATCACCTCTTCAGGCGCTGCTTTTTCCAGGTCAAACAGCGAATATGCGAAGTCCCCTTTGCTGGCATTCATCATATTTGCAATGTTAATATCTGCTTCACCGAAAACAGATGCAAATTGTCCGATCATATTTTTTACATTCCTGTGGTTGATGGCAATACGGCATGCATGGATACACTCGCCCATATCGCAGGCCGGATAATTCACGGAATTTTTAATATTTCCGTTTTCCATGTAATCCATAAGTTCTTTTACCGCCATCATGGCACAATTATCCTCAGATTCTTCTGTGGAAGCCCCCAGATGCGGGATCACTATGGCATTCTTTGCACCAGCCATGGTTGTATTCGGGAAATCTGACACATATCTTTTGACTTTTCCGTTTTTCAGCGCTTCCACCATATCTGTTTCTTCAACGAGCAGATCACGCGCAAAGTTGAGCACTACCACTCCGTCCTTCATCTTGGCAATTGACTCTTTATTGATCATCTTTCTGGTTGCGTCCAGAAGCGGCACATGGATTGTAATATAATCGCATTCCTTGTAGATATCCTCCACGGCCTGGATATGCTTGATGCTTCTGGAAAGGTTCCATGCAGCATCCACAGAGATATACGGGTCATATCCATATACTTCCATGCCAAGGTGTGTTGCTGCATTCGCCACAAGCACGCCGATAGCGCCCAGTCCTATAATTCCCAGCTTCTTACCTTTGATCTCACAGCCGGCAAAATTCTTTTTCTCTTTCTCCGTCAGTTTGGCGATGTCTTCATTTGCGCGTTCAGACTGAACCCAGTTGATCCCGCCCACCACATCTCTGGAAGCCAGCAGCAGGCCTGCCAGCACAAGCTCTTTCACGCCGTTTGCATTTGCACCAGGAGTATTGAACACAACGATACCTTTATCTGCACATTTATCCAGCGGAATATTATTGACACCGGCTCCTGCCCGGGCCACTGCCTCAAGTGTGTCAGGCAGTTCCATGTCGTGCATCGAAGCGCTTCTTACAAGGATGGCATCTGCATCATTTACATCCTCGCACTTGTCATATTTATTGTTGAACAGCTCCAGGCCTACACCTGCGATTGGATTTAGACATTTATACTTGAACATCTTACAGATTCTCCTCTTCGAATTTCTTCATAAACTCTACTAACTTCTGCACGCCCTCTATCGGCATGGCATTATAGATGCTGGCACGCATGCCGCCCACGCTCCTGTGGCCTTTCAGGTTTTCAAACCCGGCTGCCTTTGCCTCTTTTACAAACTTCGCATCAAGCTCAGCATCTCCTGTCACAAATGGAACATTCATAAGGGAACGGTCTGCTTTCTCTACTGTCCCGCGGAACATCCTGCTCTGATCCAGGAAGTCATACAAAATGGCTGCCTTCTTCTCATTATACTCCTTCATGGCCTCAAGACCGCCCTGCTTCTTCAGCCATTTAAAGACCTTGCCGCACATATAGATACAGTAGCAGTTAGGCGTATTATACAGGGACTTGGCATCTGAATGTGTCTTATATGTAAGCATCGTAGGTGTTCCTTCCAGGACATCCTCTGTGATCAGATCTTCCCTGATGATCACAATTACCATTCCCGCCGGTCCAATGTTCTTCTGTACGCCGCCGTAAATAATTCCATATTTTGATACATCTACAGGCTCAGATAAAAAGCAGGAGGATACATCTGCCACAAGTGTTTTCCCCTTTGTATTTGGAAGGGTTTTAAATTTTGTGCCGTATATCGTATTGTTTTCACAGATATAGACATAATCAGCATCCTCACTGACCGGCAGATCAGAACAGTCCGGAATATATGAAAAAGTCTTATCCTCAGAAGATGCTATCTTATTAGCTTTTCCATACTTCTGTGCTTCCTGGTATGCCTTCTTCGCCCACTGTCCGGTGACTATGTAATCTGCAACCTTATTCTTCATAAGGTTCATCGGGATCATGGCGAACTGCTGGGATGCACCGCCCTGAAGGAACAGGACCTTGTAATTGTCCGGTATCTTCATCAGATCCCTCAGGTCAGCTTCCGCCTCGCCTATGATGTCATCGAAAACCTTAGAGCGGTGACTCATTTCCATAACGGACATACCGGATCCTTTGTAATCCAGCATCTCTGCTGCTGCCTCCTTAAGTACTTCTTCCGGCAACACGGCCGGTCCTGCTGAGAAATTGTACACTCTGCTCACTTCTTGTTTCCTCCTGTTATACGCTTTTTTACTTTACCGTAACTGTTCAGTACCTTCACAGTTACACTTTACTGTTCTAAATCGATAATGCATGAAACTAATTCTACCTCTTCGTTAAATAATAGTCAATACCTAATTCATTTTTTTCAAGATAAGTCATCCTGATCAAAAGCCTTCTCAATGGATTCTCCTGCCGGTACCATAGGGAATACTTTATCATCGCTGTCGATCTGGCACTCGATCACTACCGGATGTCCTGCCGCTATAGCTCTTTCGATGGCAGGCGCCACCTCTTCCTTCTTTGTGACAAGTATCCCTTCAGCGCCCATGGCTTCTGCCAGCTTCACAAAATCCACTGCGTCATTTAATACTGTATGTGAGTAACGCTTTCCATAGAACAGTGTCTGCCACTGGCGCACCATGCCCAGCACGTGGTTATTGATCACCACCTGGATGATCGGGATATTGTAGCGGACAGCAGTTGCGATCTCGTTCATATTCATCCTGAAGCATCCGTCACCGGCGATATTGAAAACAGTCCTGTCAGGCTTGCCCATCTTGGCTCCCAGAGACGCACCCAGCCCATATCCCATGGTTCCAAGTCCCCCTGAGGTAATAAATGTATGCGGTTTTTTATATTTGTAGTACTGTGCCGCCCACATCTGGTGCTGTCCCACCTCAGTGGTGATGATTGCGTCACCATTGGTAATGCGGTAGATCTCTTCCATGATATACGGGCCTGTAAGCACATCCTTGTCATATTTCAGAGGGAATTTCTGCTTTAATTCTTCTATGTGGGCAATCCACTCACTGTGGTCTTTTGCATTGATCATGGGATTAAGGCGCTTCAGCACCTCCTTCACATCTCCGATCACGCTTGCGTCTACCACGATATTTTTATTGATCTCAGCAGGGTCCACATCTATCTGCACAACTTTTGCATGCTTTGCAAAGCTGGATGGATTTCCAACCACACGGTCACTGAACCTGGCTCCAACTGTCACCAGCAGGTCGCACTGAGTCACACCCAGGTTAGAAGCCTTGGTCCCATGCATCCCCAGCATGCCGCAGTAGCGTTCATCCGTACCGTCAAAGGCTCCTTTTCCCATAAGGCTGTCACCCACGGGCGCCTGCACCTTATCAACGAATTCTTTAAGCTCTCTGGCTGCGTCTGAGATAACTGCCCCGCCGCCCACAAAAATGAAAGGTTTCTTTGCATGGTTGATCAGTTCTGCCGCTTTCTCCAGATCTGCATTTTTGATGTTGTATATGCTCCGCTCAACAGAAAATGGCTTCTCAGGAGTATATTCTGCCATATTCGCAGTGACATCCTTAGTGATATCCACAAGGACAGGACCCGGACGCCCCTCTTTTGCTATCAGGAAGGCTCTCCTGAGTGTCTCTGCCAGTTTGTCCACATCCTTGACAATATAATTATGCTTTGTGATAGGCATGGTAACACCTGCAATGTCAATCTCCTGGAAGCTGTCCTTTCCAAGCAGTGATACTGCCACGTTTGCCGTGATGGCCACCATAGGCACGGAATCCATGTAAGCAGTGGCGATTCCTGTCACGAGATTAGTGGCCCCGGGCCCGGAGGTAGCCATACAGACTCCTACCTTGCCAGTGGCGCGGGCATAGCCGTCCGCCGCATGGGCTGCGCCCTGTTCATGTGATGTCAGGATATGGCGTATTTCTTCACTGTGTTTATACAGCGCATCATATACATTCAGGATCGTACCGCCCGGATAACCGAATACAGTATCAACCCCCTGTTCTTTTAAGCATTCAATTACGATTTCAGCACCTGTCAGTTTCATAGACGCTCTCCTCTCCTATTTGTTATTTCCCGGTATTTCCAGTATAGCACCCCTGCTGGCGCTTGTGACCATTGCCGCATAGCGGCCGAGATAGCCGGTAGTCACTTTAGGCTGGCGCGGCTGCCATTTAGCTCTTCTGGCCTCCATCTCTTCCTCAGAGATATCTACATCAAGCCTGTTTTCCGGGATATTTATTTTAATAGTATCGCCCTCTTCCACAAGCGCGATCGGTCCGCCTACAGCTGCTTCCGGACACACATGGCCGATAGCAGCACCTCTTGAAGCCCCGCTGAAACGCCCGTCAGTTATAAGAGCCACACTGGAACCAAGTCCCATGCCCATGATAGCCGATGTAGGATTAAGCATCTCTCTCATTCCCGGACCGCCCTTCGGTCCTTCATAGCGGATGACTACCACATCACCCTCGTTGATCTGTCCTCCTTTAATGGCGGCTATAGCATCTTCCTCACAGTCAAATACCCTTGCCAGTCCTTCATGGACCATCATCTCTGGTGCAACCGCTGAACGCTTCACCACGCATGAGTCAGGCGCCAGATTTCCTTTGAGAACAGCAATACCTCCTGTTTCACTGTACGGGTTTTCTATAGGGCGGATAACCTCCGGATTCCTGTTCTCACATCCCTCAATATTTTCTTTCACTGTCCTGCCTGTAGCTGTTATCAGATCTGTATAGAGAAGTCCCTTCTTATCCAGTTCATTCATGACAGCATACACTCCGCCTGCCTCATTGAGCTCTTCAATATATGTATGGCCTGCCGGAGCAAGGTGGCAGAGATTCGGTGTCTTTGCACTTATTGAATTAGCAATATCCACATTCAGCTCCACTCCTGCCTCATGTGCGATTGCCGGAAGGTGAAGCATGCTGTTTGTAGAGCATCCGAGAGCCATATCAACTGCCAGTGCATTGTAGAACGCTTTTTCTGTCATGATATCTCTTGGGCGGATATTTTTTTCAAGCAGCTCCATTACCTTCATACCTGCATGCTTAGCCAGCTTCAGCCGCTCTGAATAGACAGCCGGAATCGTTCCGTTCCCTTTCAGCCCCATGCCCAGCACCTCTGTAAGACAGTTCATGCTGTTGGCTGTATACATCCCGGAACAGGACCCGCAGGTAGGGCATGCCTTGCACTCATACTCATTGACCTCTTCCCCTGACATATTCCCGGCCGCATAAGAACCTACAGCCTCAAACATGCTTGAAAGGCTTGTTTTGCCCCCCTGTACATGCCCAGCCATCATAGGTCCGCCGCTGACAAACACTGTGGGTATATTTAATCTGGCTGCAGCCATCAAAAGCCCCGGTACATTTTTGTCACAGTTCGGTATACACACCATAGCGTCAAACTGGTGGGCCTGCACCATGGACTCTGTGGAATCTGCTATCAGATCCCTGGTGACAAGGGAATATTTCATACCGATATGTCCCATGGCTATGCCGTCGCAGACAGCAATAGCAGGAAACATTATTGGCGTGCCGCCTGCCATAGCCACACCCATTTTTACTGCCTGGGCGATCTTATCCAGGTTCATATGTCCCGGCACGATTTCATTATAGGAGCTGACAATAGCCACCAGCGGCCTGTCAAGCTCCTCCTGCGTCATTCCTAATGCATTAAATAAAGACCTGTGGGGCGCCTGCTGCATCCCTTTTTTAACTGCGTCACTTCTCATCTGATTATCTCCTCTTCCGCGATTTCTCTGACTATTATATATATTGGGCGATCAAGTCTCCCATTTTCTGTGTCCCTACCTGTGTGCACCCTTCTGACATAATGTCTGTAGTGCGGTATCCTTCTCCCAGAACTTTCTTGACAGCATTCTCAACTGCATCGGCTGCCTCATCCAGATCCAGGGAATATCTCAGCATCATAGCCGCCGACAGGATAGTAGCGATGGGATTGGCAATTCCCTTTCCCGCAATGTCCGGCGCTGAACCGTGGCTCGGCTCATAAAGGCCGAATTTTGTCTCATTCAGGCTGGCTGAGGACAGCATCCCGATCGAGCCTGTCACCATGCTGGCCTCGTCTGAGAGGATATCTCCAAACATATTCTCTGTAAGGATGACATCAAACTGTCCCGGATCCTTCACCAGCTGCATCGCACAGTTATCTACCAGCATGTGGTTCAGAGCCACATCAGGATAATCCTTTGCAACCTCCTCCACAACAGCCCTCCAAAGCCTGGATGAATCCAGCACATTTGCCTTATCTACGCTCGTCACAAGATGTCTTCTCTTTCTGGCTATGTCAAATGCGCGGACAGCGATCCTGCGGATCTCCTTCTCATCATATGTCAGTGTATCTACTGCTTTTCTGACTCCATCCTCCACAACTGTTTTCCTTTCACCGAAATACAGCCCGCCTGTCAGTTCCCTCATGATCATCATGTCAAAGCCGCTGCCAATAATATCATCCCTTAAGGGGCAGGCAGCCTTCAGCTCTTCATAGAGATATGCCGGGCGGAGGTTTGCAAAGAGGTTCAGAGCCTTGCGGATGGCCAAAAGCCCAGCCTCCGGTCTGAGTGAAGGCTCCAGCTTATACCAGGGGGAAGTGGCCGCATCACCGCCGATAGAGCCCATGAGAACAGCTTCACTGCTCCTGGCTGTTTCAATAGCCTCGTCTGTAATGGGCTTTCCGTGCACGTCTATGGAAGCGCCTCCCAGAAGGACTTTAGTGTACTCCATCTCAAATCCATATTTCTTACCTGCTGCATCCAGCACCTTCTGGGCTTCTGCAACTATCTCAGGGCCGATACCGTCACCCGGAATCACTGCTATTTTATGATTCATAATTTTTCATCCTTTCTGTCCGCTTAGATTCTTTGAGAAATATAATAATTCATTTTTATACAGATTTCAACTAAAATCAATTTCTGTTTTTGCCGCCTGGAAGATTTCCTGCCGGATCTCTTCAGGAATATCCCCCGGAAAATGAGTGGGACGTCCAATATAATAACCCTGCAGATAGTCAATTCCCATGCCTATCAGCATATCCATCTCCATGCTGCACTCAACACCTTCCGCAATGGTCTTTGCGCCATTTTCCCGGCAATAGGCGATCAGGCCTGCCACCAGATCCTGCTTTTTGCTGTCCTCATGGATATTCTTGATAAGGGATCTGTCAAATTTGACAAAGTCCGGGTTCATGCTTAAAAGAATGCTTTCACCATTATACCCCTCTCCAAAATCATCCAGGGCTGTCATACCTTTTGCATCCCCAAAATACCGCATTTTTACCTTCGTCAGTTCTGCATCCGGCCTCTCTTCTTCAGTAAATTCAATAACAAGCCTGGATAAATATGCAGAATATTTCATCTGGAATTCTTTGATTTCCTTATCTGTCATCACCTGGTTGGAAATAGAATTCAGGAAGATCCTGCAGTCCGTCTTTGCAACCTCTTTCTTGCTGAATATCTCCATCCCTTTAAAAAAGGTGAGCTTTTCTATCTGCTGCAGCTTTGACTGGGATCTTGCCAGCGCCAGCAGCGCATCGGGAGATTTAATATTCTCCGTATTAGGCCGCATAAGTGCTTCATATGCATATACGCTTCCGTCCCTCGCATCCACGATCGGCTGGAACGCATAATCAACAAGTCCTTTTTCCAGTATGGTGTTCAGTTCCTCTTTACACTGCAGCAGATATGACTCTTTGCTGTAGCTTTCCAGATTGAACTCTACCACTGCCCCTTTGTTCGTCTTTTTTACCATATACATGGCAAAATCTGCATATCTGATCAGTTCATCATAATTTTCTCCGTCATCAGGATACCAGGCCATGCCGGCGGATGCCCTCACCGGTATACTCGTACCGTCCGGAAGATGGATCTTCGTGTTCTTAAACATCTCATATATCTGATCCATCCTGTGCCTCACAGTGTCCCGGTTCCCGCTCCCGTAGAAAAATGCCAGAAATTCGTCACCGGAGAGCCTGGCCACCACAGAGTTCCTGGTATCCAGGCTTTGAAGCACCCTGGCGGCGGTCCTGATATATTCATCTCCGTAATCATGGCCATAAGTATCATTTACATACTTCAGATTATCCAGGTCGATCATGATCATGGCTCCTATAGCCATACGCTTTTTGTTCATAAATACTTCTTCAATCTGCCTGTAGAATGCTCTTCTGTTATAAAGCCCTGTCAGCAGGTCAAAGTCCCTGTCATGCTCTATCTTCTGCTTTTCCTGCATTTCCTGGGTCATATCCGTGGCAACCGCCAGTATCCGGCCTTTTTCCGAGATCACCTTCAGCCTGACCCACCGCTCCTCTTCAGCTTTTCCAAACTTCAGTATGTACAGTCCTGCTTCCCTGTCACGCTCCACCTGACGTGCCTTCAATTCCGCCATGTGTTTTTTCATGACGCTTGTCGGCAGATAACTGCCTGTCATCTCTTCCTCAGGAATATCCAGGAGCCTGCAGAAATCACCTGAACAATATACCTTCTTCTCAGCTCTGTCCGTGTACTCGCATGCCCCCACTGACACACCTGTCATATCCAGAATCGCTTCCAGCTTGTGGGCATTGTCGGCCACCTCTCTGCTCAGATTCTCAATCGTGCCTGACAGTTTATCGATCTCGTCTATCTTCAGCTCTCCAAGCCTTATAGGGCTTCCGGGATCTGCCATCTTCAGTTTATATGTCAGCGTCTCAATGGGCTTTGTCACAGCTCTTGCCACTATGATTGCCGCCGCCACTCCGATCAATATGGTGACCGCCAGAATAAAAAGGATCGCCCGCTCAAATTCATAGAAGAAACTGAGGAGGTGGTAATCCTCTTCAATCCCTATCAATACCCATCTGTCCCCTGAAAATGGGGCATTTCTCTCATACAGGTTCAGATCATGGATACAGGAGTGTACGGCTCCCTGCCTGCTGCTGGGGCTAAGCAGTGAATGGAAGTTTTTCCTGTAGCTTTCTTTGCTTATACTAAGGACATCCGACTGTCCCTCCAGCTGGTTTATCAAGGCTCCGCTCCTGGCCACTACAGTATATTCTTCAGCTTCACCATCCCCGCTGCCGCTTTTTTTACATGCAAGGATATAGCTACCATAATTATCTTCGCTCAACTCCCTGGCCGGGATCTGCTTTACAAGATAATCCATATTGAGCTCTATTCCCATAACTCCGCAGGGTATGCCTTCTGAATAGACTGGCAGTGAATATGTAAGAATCATGGACTCCCTGCCGCCTGTATCACCGTGCATGGAAAAAGCAGGACACCAGTATCCCAGCTCAGTGCCCTTAAGCTCCGGCCTTTCTATCGCTGTCCTGAATGGTTCATAATAATACTCAGTCCCATCAGCCCCCTCAGTCAGCTGAAAATAAGGGAGCCAGTTGGTGTTAAGAGCTATATTTAATTTTTTCGTTATGCTGGCCGGAGCTCTCACAGCCTGCAGGTCTGAGTTGTCAGAGGCCTCTGTCAGCGGGTCGCTGTCACGAAAATAAAGCCCTGCCTTCTTATCCCTGCCGTCACCATCCAGGATGAGGAATACACCAGTGACCGCGTTGCGCCTCATCCTGAAAATAAGCTCCTCTGACAAGTTTTCCAAAAGCTTTGAAGTATAACTGCTGTCGGGAGTCAGATCAGCTGTGGTGATTCCCTCGCCTTCAATAAAGCTCTCTATGCCATCCCCTATAGTTTCAGCAGCAGACTCTATGGCCGACCATCGTCCAACCATATCATTTTCAAGAGTCCCGCTGCGTCCTGACACCTTTTCGTTGAAGACATCGTAAGCGTTTCCTTTCAGCCCCTCCATGGTGCCGCTGTTAAAAACCACAACGCACAGCAGTATTCCTTCAATCAGCATAACAACCAGAATCGGAATCAAAATCCTCTGCAGCAGTGAACCTTTGAAATGATTCATACCTATTGCTCCTTCTGTGTGTCCTCTAACTTCTGGCAGAAATCACTATACCAGCTTTCAAAATTCTCATCTGTATCATAGCCTGCTGCCGCCTCAGCGCGGCTCATGCCTCCTGCTACAAGTTTATTGATCTCTTCAAGATCAGCATTTATCTTATCCGCCATATTATATTCCAGCACGCTCCTGACGCCGCTGGCGCCCTCAAAAGGCCTGTTCGTATACAGCTTCTGGGAACTGCAGGTATCAAACGCTATTTCCAGCGTTTCCTTTAAATTCTCAGGAATCTGTTCGCCTGAATTTGCAATGGCTGTCTCAAGCTTGTTTTTATCAAGTGCCTCTGTCTTAACCGGCAGATATCCTGAGCTTACTGCAAATTCCAGGTTCCTGTCCGCCTGTGTGAACCACTTCAGGAATTCTACAGCCGCATATTCCTTCTGCGCATCCGATTTAATCACAGCCATGCCGGCCCCCTGCTGGACAGCATATTTTTCTCCGTCAGCAAATACAGGAACAGGCAGTACAAGCGCCTCAATAGGATGGCTTTCGTTCTCCTCATTGAATACTTCCTTTGGGAAATAGCTGGCCGATGTGGTAGATCCTACAAACGCCAGCAGATCGCCTACCTTCGCATCATCCGAACGGAACTTTCCATAAGCCCCAAAATATCCGTTTATGCTCGGCACATAATAGCAGTCCCAGAGCTTGCGCAGTACTTCCTTATCTGTGTTGAAGGTCACTTTGCCGTCCTTCACCTTACACAGCTCTATCCCCAGCTGGCGGCTTCCCACGATGAGATAATTCGCCACCGCATCCCTTCCAAAGAAAGCTTTGCCGTCATCAGGCACATCGGGAGTTCTGGCGTCCGTCCATTCATAATAACCCTTCGCCGTTTCCACTACACCCTCGATCGTTTCCAGCTTATCAAGAGACGCGCCTGTGGCCTCTGCAAAAACATCCCAGTCAGTCTTATTCATCATGAATATCTCTGTTGATTTTGCAGTGGGGAATATTTTCAGCTTATCTCCTTCCCCCAGACGTCCTTCCTCAATATAAGACGGAATGTATTCCTTCAGTTCATCTTCTGAAAGATATTCATCCAGACTGACTATGTTCCCGCCCTTGTCAATATCATATATAGTGTCCCCGTATCCGCATATAATACCGGGGACTTCTGCGGCGCCTACTTTCTTTGCCAGGGAATCTTTCACATCACTGGCCAGCTGTTCCACTGTCCCGTGGTTCTCAGCTTCCACCACGATCCCTCTTTCAAGCCCTTCTGAACTGTTAAATTCTGACACCAGTTTGTTGAAGGCCTCCTGCTGCCCGCCTGCATAATAATGCCATACTGTCACAGTCACCGGATTTTTAGGATCCAGCTTCGCACTCTTTACACCCTGGCATCCGGTCAGCACAAGACTTAAAGCCAGCGTCGCCCCTACCAGCGATCCCATTCTTTTCCTCTTCATTCGCACCATTACCTCCTGTTTCTTATTCTCACTTTTTGCTTTCTCTCTTTATATAGCAAAACACCCCAGTTTCTTACTTCGGAAACTGAGGCGCCCTAAAATACTTTTCTTATTCTGCGTCTGGCTTTTCTACTTCAGCAATTGCTGATTTTCTCATCGGGATTCTGCAGTTTTTGTTGCTTCCAAACTCAACAATGACATCTTCATCTGTAATATCGATTACAACACCATAGAATCCGCTGGTAGTTACTACACTGTCACCTACTGCCAGCTCAGCAAGCATTCCGTTAAGCCGTTTCTGCTCCTTTTTCTGTGGTCTGATTGCAAAAAAATACATAGCGGCACCAATGATGACAACATAGACGATCAGGATGACCATACTGCCGCCCGCATCTGCGGTTAATAAATTCATTTTGTTTCCTCCTCGTGGTTCACACCTATTACTTTCTTATTCTTTTCTTACATATATTACATCATACACAATTTACCAGCGTTCATCAAGTATTTTTCTATATTTTATTTATTTTTTTATATTTTCTTCCTCAAATCCTGCCAATTTTGCCTTTTTATATTCCTGATACCTGTTTTCATCGATGGCTGTTCTGATCTCTTCCATCATATGGTTATAAAAATACAGATTATGGAGAACACACAGGCGCATCCCCAGCATCTCCTTTGCCTTAAGCAGATGCCTGATATAAGCCCTGCTGTAATGCCTGCAGGCAGGACACTGGCACCCTTCCTCTATCGGCCTTGGATCTGTCTCATATTTAGCATTAAACAGGTTGAGCTTTCCTCTGCCAGTATATACATGTCCATGACGTCCGTTTCTGGACGGATACACACAGTCAAAGAAATCCACGCCCCGGTCAACTGCCTCGAGAATGTTGGCCGGCGTGCCGACACCCATCAGATACGTAGGTTTCTCCAGCGGCAGAAACGGCACTACGGCATCAAGTATCCTGTACATCTCCTCATGCGTCTCTCCCACAGCCAGTCCGCCCACAGCATAGCCGTCCAGATCCAGCCGGGCGATCTCTTTTGCATGTTCGATCCTGATATCCTCATAGACCGCCCCCTGGTTGATGCCAAATAGCATCTGGTGCTTATTTATAGTGTCTGGCAGGCTATTCAGCCTTGCCATCTCTTCCTTGCACCTTTTCAGCCATCTTGTAGTGCGCTCTACTGATGCCTGTACATAGATCCTGTCAGCCACGCTTGAAGGGCATTCATCAAAAGCCATGGCAATGGTGGAAGCCAGGTTTGACTGTATCTGCATGCTCTCCTCCGGCCCCATAAAGATTTTCCTGCCGTCGATATGGGAGCTGAAATAGACGCCCTCTTCTTTTATTTTTCTCAGGCTCGACAGCGAAAAAACCTGAAAACCGCCTGAATCCGTGAGGATGGGCTTGTCCCAGACCATAAATTTATGCAGGCCGCCCATTTTCTTCACTATCTGGTCCCCTGGACGCACATGAAGGTGATAGGTGTTAGACAATTCTACCTGTGTTCCTATTTCCTGCAGATCCATTGTAGACACTGCGCCCTTGATCGCAGCCACAGTCCCTACATTCATAAAAACGGGAGTCTGGATCACACCATGTACGGTATGGAGCTCTCCGCGCTTTGCTTTTCCGTCCTGTTTTAATAATTTATACATATTATCTCCATTTCTTTCGTCAATTTTCTAAAATAGTATAGCGTGTATGGATGATTTTTTCAAGACTTGCTATTTGCTATTTTACATAAACTGTCGTATAATGGTATTAGTTCTGCCCGCATTTTGGGACACCATTCAGGGCCTTTTGAACTTGACTGCCGCATATATTATTACTGTATGCAGCTATAGATATTACCTATTAACATGCTATAGAGATAGGAGGATACAGGAATTTCCTGTAAATACATATGAATCAGACTAATTTACATACTCTTGGAATCGATATAGGTTCCACCACAGTAAAGATTGCCATCCTGGACGCAGAAAACAATATTTTATTTTCTGATTATGAGCGTCATTTTGCCAACATCCAGGAAACGCTGTCCTCACTTCTGCAGAAGGCATATGACAGTCTGGGAGATCTTAATGTCTCACCCATGATCACAGGTTCAGGCGGACTTACACTGGCCAAACACATGGAGGTGCCGTTTGTCCAGGAGGTCATCGCTGTATCTACCGCCCTTACGGCTTACGCTCCCCAGACAGACGTGGCGATCGAGCTGGGAGGCGAGGACGCCAAGATCATCTACTTTGAAGGCGGAAATGTAGAGCAGAGGATGAACGGTATCTGTGCCGGGGGCACAGGCTCATTTATTGACCAGATGGCATCACTGCTTCAGACTGACGCAGCCGGCTTAAATGAATATGCCAAGAACTATAAAGCGATCTATCCGATCGCTGCAAGGTGCGGCGTCTTTGCCAAGACAGACATCCAGCCGCTCATCAATGAGGGGGCCACAAAAGAGGACCTTTCTGTCTCCATATTCCAGGCAGTTGTCAACCAGACTATCAGCGGTCTTGCCTGCGGTAAGCCGATCAGGGGGCATGTGGCTTTCCTGGGAGGTCCGCTCCACTTCCTCTCAGAGCTGAAGCAGTCCTTTATCCGTACACTGAAGCTGGACGACGAACATATTATCGCCCCTGACAATTCACACCTTTTTGCAGCCATCGGTTCTGCCATGAATTACCAGGAAGACGTAAATACCAGCTTAACTTCAATGATCAGCCATTTATCAGGGACTATACGGCTGGAATTTGAAGTGGCGCGTATGGACCCGCTTTTTGCATCTGAAGATGAATACCACACTTTCATAGAACGCCAGAATCAGTATAATGTAGTTACTGATGACCTGTCCTCCTATGAGGGGAACTGCTATCTGGGCATCGATGCAGGTTCAACTACGACAAAAGCTGCCCTTGTGGGAGAGGATGGTTCTCTTCTCTACTCATTTTACAGTAACAATAACGGAAGTCCTTTAAAGACTACCATTAAAGCTATCCAGGATATCTACAGCCAGCTTCCTGCCACAGCCAAAATCGTATATTCCTGTTCCACAGGATATGGCGAGGCTCTGATAAAAGCTGGTCTTATGCTGGACGAGGGCGAGGTGGAGACTGTCGCCCACTATTATGCGGCTGCTTTTTTTGATCCTGAAGTGGACTGCATCCTGGACATCGGCGGCCAGGACATGAAGTGTATCAAAATCAAGAACCAGACAGTTGACAGTGTGCAGCTCAATGAAGCCTGCTCCTCCGGCTGCGGTTCCTTTATAGAGACATTTGCCAAGTCCCTGAATTACAGCGTACAGGATTTTGCAAAGGCAGCGCTCTTTGCAAAGCATCCCATTGACCTGGGCACACGGTGTACGGTATTTATGAATTCAAAGGTAAAGCAGGCCCAGAAGGAAGGCGCTGAAGTCTCCGACATTTCTGCCGGCCTTGCTTATTCAGTAATCAAGAATGCCCTCTATAAGGTTATAAAGGTATCGGACGCCTCATCCTTAGGAAAACATATCGTAGTCCAGGGTGGCACCTTCTATAATGATGCAGTTCTCCGCAGCTTTGAAAAAATAGCCGGCTGTGAAGCCATCCGCCCTGACATTGCAGGTATTATGGGAGCCTTCGGTGCTGCCCTGATAGCGCGTGAGCGTTATGATGACAGCAAGGAAACTACTATGCTCTCCATCGACAAGATCAACAGCCTGCAGTTCACCACTACCATGGCCAAATGCAAAGGCTGTACGAACCAGTGCCGTCTTACCATCAACCGTTTTACCGGCGGACGCCAGTTTGTCAGCGGAAACCGCTGCGAGCGCGGTATCGGCAAAGAAAAAAATAAAGAGAACATTCCTAACCTCTATGACTTTAAGAACAGGCTTCTGTTCTCCTATCCTTCACTGGAGGAGGATGAGGCAGAGAGAGGCACAGTGGGTATCCCAAGAGTACTTAATATGTATGAGAACTATCCGTTCTGGTTTAAGTTCTTTACCGCCCTTAAATACAGGGTTGTGCTCTCTCCACCTTCCACAAGGAAGATTTATGAGCTGGGCATCGAATCGATCCCAAGCGAATCAGAATGTTATCCGGCCAAGCTGGCCCATGGCCATGTGACATGGCTGATCAAACAGGGGATACATTTTATCTTTTACCCCTGTATACCGTATGAGAGAAATGAGTTTCCCGATTCCAACAACCACTATAACTGCCCGATCGTCACCTCCTATGCAGAGAATATCAAGAATAACATTGATGAGCTCCGCACAGAGGATATTGATTTCCGCAATCCTTTCATGGCATTTACGAACCTTGAAATACTGACGGAGCAGCTGGTCAGGGAATTTTCTGACATTCCTGCTGAAGAAGTCCGTGAGGCAGCCAGGACCGGCTGGAAGGAGATGGAAAATACACGGGAGGCTATGAAGGTAAAAGGCGAGGAGACGATAAAGTGGCTGAAAGAAACAGGCCGTAAGGGAATCGTCCTTGCAGGGCGTCCCTACCATATTGATTCAGAGATCAACCATGGTATTCCGGAGCTGATCAATTCCTACGGCATCGCAGTTCTGACTGAGGATTCTATCTCTCACCTGAACCAGCCGGAGCGGCCGCTGATCGTCATGGACCAGTGGATGTACCACAGCCGCCTCTATGCTGCTGCCAATTATGTAAAAACTACTGACAGCCTTGAACTTATCCAGCTCAATTCCTTTGGCTGCGGCCTGGATGCTGTCACAACAGATGCTGTGAGTGACATCCTGTCTGATTCAGGCAAGATCTATACCTGCCTGAAAATAGATGAAGTAAATAATCTGGGGGCAGCCCGGATCAGGATCCGTTCCCTGATTTCCGCCATCAAGGTGAGGGAAATGAAAAAGGTGCGCAGAAAAGTAGTGTCAGCCAGCTTCAACCGGGTGATTTTTACAGAAGAAATGCGTAAGAATTATACGATCCTCTGCCCGCAGATGTCGCCCATCCATTTCGGTCTGCTGGAAACAGCTTTCTGTTCCGCAGGGTACAGACTGGAGGTTCCTGAGGTGGATGAAAGGCTGGCAGTTGATACAGGCCTCAAGTTTGTAAATAATGATGCCTGCTTCCCGTCCCTGATCGTTGTGGGCCAGCTGATGAGCGCTCTCCTGTCAGGCAAATATGACCCTGATAAGACGGCGATCCTGATCTCACAGACAGGAGGAGGCTGCCGCGCCAGCAATTATATCGGCTTCATACGCCGCGCGCTTGAGAAGGCAGGATACCCCCAGGTGCCGGTCATTTCCATCAATCTGAGCGGCCTTGAGAAGAATCCTGGATTTAAGATCACCCCTGCTCTTGTGCTGAAGGGAATGTATGCGCTTGTATTCGGCGATATTTTCATGAGATGTGTCTACAGGATGCGCCCCTATGAAAAGGTAAAGGGATCAGCAGATGAAATGCATATGAAATGGGAGAATATCTGCAAAAAGTTTATTTCAAAACGCCATACCTCCATCTCGGAATTCAAGAAGCTCTGCCGTGCCATTATCCAGGACTTCGACAATCTGCCTATCACAGATGTGAAAAAACCCAGGGTAGGAGTCGTTGGCGAGATACTTGTTAAATTCCTTCCTGCTGCCAACAATCATCTTGTTGAGCTGCTTGAGTCGGAGGGTGCAGAGGCTGTTGTCCCTGATCTGATGGATTTCCTGCTCTACTGCTTCTACAACAGCAACTTCAAGGCTGAGAACCTGGGGATGAAAAAGTCCAGCGCCACCCTTGCCAATGCAGGGATCAAGGCTCTGGAAATGTTCCGCGGCACAGCCAGAAAGGAATTTCAGAAGAGCCGGCACTTTACTGCTCCCGCTCATATTGCTGATCTTGCTAAGTATGCGGATCCCATCGTCTCTATCGGAAACCAGACGGGTGAGGGCTGGTTCCTGACAGGTGAGATGCTGGAGCTGATACATACCGGCACAAACAACATTGTCTGCACACAGCCCTTCGGCTGCCTGCCAAACCATGTTGTTGGAAAAGGTGTCATCAAGGAACTGCGCCACCGCTATCCGCTTTCAAATATCGTGGCCATTGACTACGACCCGGGCGCCAGCGAGGTAAACCAGCTGAACCGTATCAAGCTCATGCTCTCAACAGCTTTTAAGAACATGAAGAACCAGGAAGAAGAGAAATAGACAGCATTTATTTTTAGGACCATAAAAAGGACAGCGTCAAAGTTATTTCAGACTTAGACGCTGCCCTTTTTTATATCATATTCTTAGAATACTTTTATCTCATAAGAAGCCTCAAAGCTTTCGCCGCCATCCAGCTTTCTGATGCCTTTCTTTTCGGAAATATCTCCTGCAAAACCTGCATCATCTGTACGGCCATACCAGGGTTCCAAACATACAAAAGGCGCCCCCGGCTTAGTCCAGATCCCCACATACGGAAAGTCACGGCATTCGATCTCGATATATGGCGTCCTGTCAGGATATGATATTCCCACCTCTGAAGCTGTCCATCCTTAAAGATCCACAATAGGCTTTATCCAATTTAATGCTTATTCTCTATCTGCCAGTCAATGGGGCTTAAACCGTTTGCAGTCAGGAATTTATTTGCCCTGCTGAAATGCCTGCAGCCAAAAAATCCTCTGAAGGCAGAGAGCGGGCTGGGATGCGGCGCTTCCAATATCAGATGCTTTGGATTATCCAGCATGCTCTTTTTCATCTGGGCAGGCCTTCCCCAGAGCATAAATACTATTGGGCGGTCCTGCTCATTCAGTATCCTGATAGCGGCATCCGTAAATTCCTCCCATCCGATACCTCTGTGGGAGTTGGCCTGGTGGGCCCTGACTGTGAGCACTGTATTCAGGAGCATAACTCCCTGGTCTGCCCATTTTGTCAGATATCCGTTGTCAGGCACATAACAGCCGCAGTCATCGTGCAGCTCTTTATAAATATTCTCCAGGGACGGGGGAATCTCCACATCAGGCTTTACAGAAAAACACAGGCCGTGGGCCTGCCCGTCACCGTGATATGGGTCCTGTCCCAGTATCACTACCTTTACCTCGCTGAGGGGGGTAAAGGCAAAAGCATTAAATATATCATCCGGCGCCGGGAATATAAGACGTGTCCTGTACTCCTCCATCACCTTTTTATACAGCCTTGCATAATAAGGCTTTGAAAATTCCGCTTTTAAAGGCAGAAGCCAGTCATTTGTAATTGGCGGCATATAAAATTCCTCCTGTATATCACTAATTCTTATTTATAACTCAAAGGCGCACTGATACTCCCTTTTCTGCCAGGAAAGCCTTCAGGTCGCTGATTTCCATCTCTTTATAATGAAATAATGAAGCAGCCAGCACTGCGTCTGCACGTCCCTCTGTCAGGGCATCATAGAAATGCTCCATAGTCCCTGCCCCGCCGGACGCTATGACAGGTATTGATACATTCTCTGCGATAGTCCTTGTCAGCTCAATATCATATCCCGCCTTAGTCCCATCGCAGTCCATGCTGGTCAGGAGTATCTCACCTGCACCCATCCTGTCAGCATTCATGGCCCATTCCACCGCATCCAGCCCGGTGTCGATCCGGCCGCCGTTTTTATAAACATTCCAGCCGCTGCCGTCTTCCCTTTTTCTGGCATCAATTGCAACTACCACGCACTGGCTTCCGAACTTGTCAGCCGCATCACTTATAAGCCTGGGGGTATTGATTGCCGATGAATTGATAGATATCTTATCAGCGCCTTCTCTTAAAAGTGCCCTGAAATCATCTGTAGTCCTGATCCCGCCGCCCACGGTAAAGGGAATGAATACCTTCTCTGCCACCTTGCGTACCATATCCACTACTGTATTCCTGGCATCAGAGGAGGCTGTGATATCCAGAAATACAACTTCGTCCGCGCCTGCCCTGTCATAGGCGGCAGCTATCTCCACAGGATCTCCGGCATCCCGCAGATTCACAAAATTTACGCCTTTTACCACTCTTCCATTATGTACATCAAGACATGGAATTATCCTTTTTGTAAACATCTAACCCTCCTCCTTTCCAAGCTCAGCAAAATTCTTCAGAATATGCAGCCCCACATCACTGCTCTTTTCCGGATGGAACTGGCATGCAAAGATATTTCCCTTTTCCACTGAGGCGTGGATGTCTGTCCCGTACCAGGCTGACGCCTTTACTATTTCCGGCTCTTCAGCTTTCAGATAATAGGAGTGGACAAAATAAACATATGAATTTTCTTCCAGCCCCTCAAACAGCCTGCCGTTATTCGTCAGATGAAGCGAATTCCAGCCTATATGAGGTATCTTCAGCCCCTCCTTATCCGGTATCCGCAGTATCCTGCCCTTCAGGATGCCCAGCCCGCTCACGCCGGGGCTTTCCTCACTGCTCTCAAACATCAGCTGCAGTCCAAGGCAGATCCCCAAAAAAGGAATATCCTTCTCCACAACCTGATGTATCACTTCTTCAAGTCCATAATCCCTGATTTTTCCCATGGCATCCCCGAAGGAACCTACCCCCGGAAGTATTACTTTATCAGCGCCCAGGATCTCATCCCTGTCTCTTGTAATGATACTCTCCTGGCCCAGATAATGAAGCGCCTTCTCCACACTCTTTAAATTTCCCGCATCATAATCAATAATCGCAATCATTTCATGCCTCCATGTCTGTATTTGACAACAGGCAAAAACACGCTGTGCGCATTTCTCTCGCTGCCCGCATAAGCTTCAAAAGGGAACACCGCAAAGACAGCTTCTCTGCAGCATTCCCTTTTATTCTATCATATCTGATTGTGATTCACAATAATTTACTATAGTTTGGAATAACCGTAATTATTCACCATTGCATCCAGCTTTCTTCCTTCTCTGCACATAGGACAGGAGGCTGCCGGATAAGTTTTGTAATCAGGAATATCTTTTTCGGTAAATATAGAATTCACTTCAAGTCCGCCAATCTTTGTGATCGCACTGAAAATAGAAGCAATACCGCTGATCCTGCCTCCATAATACAGAACGCACTCCAGACTGCTCTTGATCGTCTCACCGGTTGTGGCAGAAGCAAACAGCAGAACCACATTCTTATCCCTTATCATATGCTGCATATTCTCCCTGAAGATCAGCTGTCCGCCCGGTGCAGCCTCAGGCGCTGCGATATAGATAGTCTTATGCATGTTCATGGACAGCGTACCCACCTGGGAAAGATCCTGGGCCAGGTAAGCGCCTATGATCTCACACCCGTCCATGCAGATGATGGTGTCCACCACAGTTGATGCGCTGTATCTCGCCGCCAGGACCCTGGCTGCAGCCTCCGCTTCATTCTGCCTTGCCTTCAGATTTGTCATATCAATAAAATAATTAATATGAGAATGTGGTGTGGCAAAATGGCCGCTGTATATCCTCATTGATACAAGATTGTCCGCCCTGGAATAAATCTTAATGCCTTCCTCCATATAAGAACCTCCTATCTTCTGTATTGTCGTGCAAGTTTTCAGATAAGATTATATTACTATATATCGGATATATTTTCCATAAATATTTTGAAAATTTCGAATCTTTCTTTTACCGTTCAGCTTTCTGACCTGTAATATCTGTCATGATTTCACCGCGCCTGCTGTCATGCCGTCGATCATATATCTCTGCAATGCAAAATAGACAAGCATCATAGGCAGTGTTGCCAGAACCAGGCCTGCAAATAATACGTTCCATTGTGTCTGATACTGACCCTTGAACATATAGACAGCCATGATAATAGTCCTGCCTGCTTTACCTGACATGAACATAAGAGGAGTGAAAAAATCATTCCAGATATTGACTGCATTGATGATGACCAACGTACAGATTATAGGCTTGAGCAGCGGAAAGACAATCTTGAAAAAGATTCCGAAAGCGGTGCACCCGTCCAGCGCTGCCGCCTCCTCCAGAGCGATCGGCACCGTATTGATAAAGCCAGTTATCAGAAAAATGCTGAAAGCTGCTCCTCCTGCTATATACAACAGACTGATGCCTCTGTAGGTATTCATAAGTCCCAGGCTTTTGTACAGGTAAAGCAGCGGAATCAGAGTGCTCTGCGCCGGAAGTACAAGCCCCAGCAGAAACAGTACATACATCGTCTGGAACAGGCGCCTGTGTGACTTAGCCCTGACAATTGCATAACCTGCCATACAGTAGATAACTGTGCCGATAATCGTGGAGCTGGAAGTGATGAGCAGAGAATTTCCAAATGCTCTGAAGAAATCCATCTGCTCAAAAGCATATTTGTAATTTTCAAACTGGAAAACCTGTGGAAATGACAATGGAGATACGATCATTTCCATATCTGATTTGACAGACATGAGAAAAATCAAGATAACCGGGTAGAATAATAGGAGTACCAGCAGAATCATGAATATCTCAAAACAATATCCTCTTATTTTTTTCACCTTCATCAGATATCCTCCCTCTTCTTCAAATATGGAAACGTGATCAAGTTCAGCCCTATGATAATCAAAGTCAGTATGACCGCCACTGCACATGCATAGCCATTCAGATTCTGTCCCTGAAGCTTCAGGATATAAGTACCTACTACCTCTGAATGGTTTCCGGGTCCTCCGTTTGTCATAGTATATACCGTATCAAAGACCTTCAGACACCCTATGAAAGACAATGTAAGGTTGATTGTGACAGATGGGGCCAGCAGCGGGAAGGTTATATAGCGGAATCTCTGGAATCCCCCTGCGCCGTCAATAGATGCCGCTTCCGTCAGGTCCGCGGAAATACTCTGCATATTTGCAATAAATATGACAGCAGAATATCCCAGGAATCTCCATATATTAGAAATGGCAACACATACAAGAGCCAGATTTGGTTCCCCCAGCCATGTTTTCTTAAACTGCCCCAGATGTAAGAAATCCAGGATCATATTCACAAGTCCGTTTGTATCATAAATATACGTAAATGCATACGATATAACTATCGTGCTGATTATTGCCGGAGTAAAAAGTAATGTGCGCAGTACATTTGCACTCTTCATTTTCTTACACAGTCCTACTGCAAGAAGAAGGCCGAAAAAATTCTGTATAAGTGTAACCGCCACTGCATAAATCACAGTATTTTTTAATGAAATCCAAAAGGAAGGGTCAATGGCTGCAACCTTATAATTTTTTCCTCCCATGAAATGAAAATCCGTTATGCTCATTCCATCGAAATCAGTAAAGCTGAAAAACACTGTGGTAAGCGTTGGAAGTACCGTAAGTACTATGTATGCGGTAAACAGCGGCAGGACCATAATAAGATAGGGAGCTAACTTTCCATTAGCTATATTACCTGGAAATCTGCTGTTTTTTTTCTTTGCAGCTGTATTCATTTTATCATCTCCTAACACATAAATGCCTCAAAATGAGCGCAATAATGGCGGGACGAAAGTTATTTCTTCCTTCCTCCCGCCTGATTCTTTTAAATCTATGCAGATAACCCTGCATTCTGTACCTGCATTCCCGCGCTGCCTGATTAATTTCCCTGCAGCATCATTGCCTTATCAAATTCTGCGTTAAACTGCTCATTGAGTTCTTCCGGTGTTACTTCCTGCAAGGTGAGAGACTGTGCGGCTTTTGTGACAAATGTCCATTCATCAACAGTAAACTCCTGAGGTATCTCACAGCCAACTGTTACATTGTTGGCAGCCAGCGATTCTGCAAATGGCTCTGCTTCTGGAAGAGACATGCTGGTTCCTCCTATAAGAGGTGAAAAGGCATTCTGGCTTTCTACATATAATTTCAAATTCTCATTGTCATTAAAATACTGCAGGAATTTAATTGCTAAGTCTTTATGTTCTGACTCTGAGTTAACCGCCAGCGCCGTACTGAGAGAACACTGCGCAACAAGCGGCTCCTCATCATTGATTGGAAATGCTGTAAATACAGTTTCCGCGCCGCCTAAGGCTTCGCTCACTTCACCAATCATCCATGTACCTGCCATCAAAAATGCAGAATTCCCTTTTACAAACTCTGTGACAGCTCCTTCATTAAACTCCATTCCCAGAGATTCCTGCCCATTTGTATATCCCTTTTCTATCAGCTCGGAGTACTTCTCAAAATATTTGCCGTACATATCTCCCATGGTCTTTTCACCATTTAAGACTTTTGTGTAGATGTCATTATCATATTCCATAAACTCTGTATACTTGCCGTAGCACATGATAATAGCTCCGCTCCAGCCTGTTTTATTCCCCATAATAAATGGAGTGCCGCCGTTTTCTTTTACCTTCTCACATGCATCTGTCAGCTGGCTCCATGTCTGCGGCAGCGTTTCCACGCCTGCTGCCCTGAGTACATCCATGTTCACAATCATTCCGATACCTGCTTCTTCAATCGGTATGGCAGAAAATTTTCCATCAGGCGAAAGCAGCTTTTTAACATTATCCTGGTATTCTCCTGCAAAGTCTATATCTGAGAGATCTTCTGCATAACCATTCTTTACACAGCTTCTCAGCATGGAATCACTCACCATATATATATCTGATCCTTCACCGGTAGACAGCCTGGTATTTAATACATCATTATAATTATTCGTAGTTGGAATTGCCTCATACTCAATCTTAACACCCGGGTTCTCTTTTTCAAATCCTTTGATGATTTCCGGCAGCGCTCCCTCCTCTTTTCCTGTCTTCCATCCAAGAAAGCGCAGAGTAACTTCCTCCCCTTCTGATGCCTCTGCTATAAAGGGGGCATTTATAACCCCTCCCAATACCATAGCTCCGGCCATCAGCCCGCAGATTGCTCCTGTCATTTTTTTAAACATAAGAATTCTCCTCTCCTGACACATCCTTCTGTATATGTGTCTTTTTTTTATGATGTCAGTATACCAGACTAAAGGAGCACATAAAATGCAATAACGTCGCATACAATGTACACAATCGTTGCATTAAGAGAACTGCCGGTCAATTAATCCTGATCCAGATATATCACTTCACATGGCCGAAAGCTTTCATCTTTTATGCTGGCTGTGAAACCTTCCGGAAGTCTCACCCGCAGAATACGATTCCCATTTTCCGCCGTTATGCCTGCATACAGCCACTGACCTCCCACAGGGATCCTGCACTCACATTTCTCCAGACCCGTATCAGAAAGCCTGAAGCTGATGATATGATTCTGTCTGTCCACTTCACTGATCCCGCAGAGATCTCTGAGATAGCTGTGTATCACATGTGACGCAAAACCATGATTGCAGCTGGCATGGGCAGTCGTGTTCTCCCACAAAGTACCTGTCCGCAATACCATATAGTCAAAAAATTCCTTTGTCTCCTCCAGTATCTGCCCAACCAGGCCGTACCTGGAAAGCAGTTCTACACGCAGATAATTGCCTATAAAAGCATTAGCCGCTCCCACCTCTTTCCACACAGTGTCTGTATTTCTGTCAGGTCCAAAGTCCTGGATAAGGCATTGAAACAGTTCAGGATATGAGTCTTTATCAGCTGTCATAAAGAAGAAGGCATAATACTGGCATACCTCCGTTGATTCAGGAAGCACCACAAGTCTTCCCTGTCCCTCCTTTTCTAAACGTACAGCCTGATCCCTGAAGAATTTTCCGTCAAAGGACTGTTCTCTGATTTTATCAGCCAGCCTCCGGCCTTTTCCGACCCACTCCTCTTCTCCATACATGCTTCCTGCCGCTCTCAGAGCAGCACTGTAAAGCATATTTGAAGGATAATTCACACCCTCTGTAAGTTCATTTGCCCTGGACCACTCTACGAAAATCCAGCCATCCAGATCCTCCAGAAGCCCATCCTCATTTTCAAACTTTTCAAAATATTGAAAAAGCTTTTCTATCTTCCCTCTAAATTTGGCTGTCATACACTCTTCCGGTTTTCGCATCCTGTATTCATACAGCTCCAGAACCAGCCAGAGCGCCCAGTTTGGTATAAAATTACCATCATAATGATCACTTGGATAGCACATAGGAAGCATTCCATCCGGCAGATACGCGAACTCTTCAGGAAGCAGAAAATTCTCCAGAAAAGCATCTTCAACCACAGTCCTGCCTGTCAGATCTGCCTCCACCCTTGCGGTAAAAAAGCTGTCACAGAGCCATCCGGCCCTCTCCCTTGAAGGGCAGTCCATATATACATCCAGGGCATTCTGAGCATACGTTTCCCTGGCCGCTTCAAAAATCCTGTTTAACTGTTCATCAGAAGAATGAAAGACTGTATGGTCACCTGTATGGTTCCTTAATTCTCTTATCTGCGGCCTCTCCACCCGGCATCTGCCCTCAGCTGCCATAATCTTGATATAACGGCAGGTATAAGGCTGGAAAGACTCAAAATCATAATGGCCGCTTTTTAAGTAAAGGCAGATTGTGTTCACACATGACATCCTGTTATATCTCACATCCCCGTCTGTAAGTACCTCATCAAATACAATATAAAGCTTTGAATCCTCTGTACACTGGGCCTGCAGTTTTATAAATCCTGTAGTATTCCTTCCAAGGTCATAGATCTCAAATTCCCCTTTTGAGAGAGTCTCCCTTTTATCTTCTGCCCGGCAGAGTTTACCGGTCACCGTCCTGTCCATCTCCCTGGAGACACAGATCTCCAGCTTATCTGCTTCATACCCCTTCAGTTTATCCCCAATCTCCAGAAGCGCTCTGTCAGGCCAGTATTCTATATGGGCGGCTTTTATAAAAAAAGTACCCTCCCCTATTTTCCTGCTCGCACCGCATACCTTATATTTCCAGTCCGGAAGGCCTTTCAAAAGAAGCTTCTTCTCCCCCTGTACTGCCAGATTCTGTACAGGCAGTATACGGCAGCCCGGACACGGCAGCCCGGTACGCCAGCCCTGCATCTCTTCTTCCAGCCTGTAAGCTTCTATAAACGGTCTCTGGAAACTATAGCGCTGTACCTTCTGAATCCTCTCTGTCAATACCATTGGTATGAATGCAGCGGCAGTATCCTCTGCCACAGTAGCACCTATCACCTGATCCGGACTGGACAGCTCCGCCTGCAGAAAGGAAGGGGCATCCAGTGTATAATAGCTGTTAACATTAAAACCAGCTGTCTCTACAGCCAGCCAGTTCTCTTCCTGCTGCTCATCCTGCCCGATCCTGACTTCATCAACTCTGTAGTATCCGTGTGCTGCTCTTGCAGGGCCATGCAGCAGAAATACACCGTTTAAAAACACGCGGTAAATGGTGGAACCAGTCAGCCTTAAAATCAGGTCTTTGCCCTGCCCCTGGAATTTCAAAACAAATCCCATAGTCATATTCATTTCCTTTTCCCGTCCCTCTGCCCAGACCGGCCTTGCCTTCCTAAATAAATCTGCTGTTTCCATCTTTCTTCTCCTTTTCGATTATAATTGAGACAACAGTCCCTTTTCCCAGGCTGCTGCTGATTTCCATGTGATACGAATCCCCGAAATAAAATTTTAGCCTTCTGTCTATGTTTTTGACCCCAATATGCCTGGACTCCTCCTGCTTCTCTGTATTCTGCCTGAGCATGTCCTCTGCCTGAGCCTTCTCCTCTTCTGTCATCCCCCTGCCGTCATCCTTCACAATGATATACAGATTACTGCTCTCCATGTATGATGAAATCGTTACATACCCCTTTTTTTCCGACTTTAATATCCCGTGAGTAACGGCATTTTCAGCCAGAGGCTGAAGTATCATCTTGGGCATCAAAAACTCTTCCGTCTGGTTTTCTATTATAATCTCATAATCAAATTTATTCTCGTACCGCATTTTCAATATATTCATATACTCATTAACATGATCCATCTCTTCTTTTAGCGTTACCTGCTTTTTTTCTTCCATGGCATAGCGGAATACTCTTGATAGCGACTGCACGATTCTGCCTATCTCCTCCGTTCTCTCGCAGACAGAAAGCGCATCGATCGTCTCCAAAGTATTATAAAGAAAATGAGGATTGATCTGTGCCTGCAGCGCCAGATTCTGTGCTTCTTTCAGTGACAGTTCCTTCTTATACAGCTCTTCATAGCTCCTTTTAAGCCGCACGATCATTTTGTTAAAGGATTCACCCAGAAGGCCAATCTCATCTCCTGACCTGATATCAACCTGGATATCTGGATTTTTATCAGCATATCTCATTGCAGCATTCAATTTCCTGATATTTCTTGACAGGCCCCTGGCAGCGTACATAGATACGATAACAGACAATAGAACACCAGCCGTCAGTATAATGAGCATGAGCCCGTATTCTTTTTTAAGTCCTTCATAAAAAGTATCATATTCTGTCCCGCTAACCAGGATAAAATCCGTTTTTTTAATCGGGGCCGCTGAAAGGACATACTTCTTCCCCCTCAGTGTGCCTATATCAGCTTCATAAGCCAATAAACTCTCTGTATCATATTCCGCCTGCGTCCCATATTCCTGCACATTATCTGAAACCAATATATTGCCGTCAAGGGAAATGTGATAAAATCTTCTGCCCTCAAGGGCCGTGGCCTCAAGTATATTCTTTTCTTCGTGTGAGAAATCATATTTTACTTCCAGATAACCGACCACGTTCATCTGAATAGGAATCATAACTTTACGCACAAAAGTAAGCCTGGTGCCTTCCCCGTCATTATCTAAAAAAACAGCAAAGTCTTTGTTATTCCTGCAAAATGGAGTGTACCATTCCTGGTCAGTATAAACTCTCTCCTCCACAGCTGACTGTTCTTTTGTCACAGTCACACACTTACCGCTGACTGAGTAGAGACGCATATATTCCATCTGATTCATGGTAGCCAGCTTTGATATTAACATAGTTTTGAAAATCTCCTGCTGGATATCCAGTGAATCAACGTCAAAGCTGGCTACTATATCAGGCAGCTGTGCCAAATGACCGTAAATCTTCTCATTCAGGGTCAAAGCCGCCCCCAGATCTCTGACTGACTCCATAATATTCCCAATAGCTGCAGCATTCTTCTGGTTTTCAACATATACGGAACGATACAGAGATTTTTTTGCATTATCTTTCTGGAATGCATAGAGCACAATTAAAAACACACATACAGTCCCTATCATTATCCCTGAAAAAATAAGCGTCAGTTTTTTCTGGTATGTCATACCTCTGTTAAATTTCCAGCCTTTTATCGTCCTCATAGCCCTCCCCTCCTTTATATCCTGCAGGCGTACATCCCATGACCTTGCAGAAGACGCGGCAGAAATACCGGCTGTTGTCGTAACCAACCTGCTCTGCCGTCTCCGTACTTGTCAGTCCTTCTTTCAAAAGGCGGCAGGCATTTTTTATCCTGACCTCTGTCAGGTAATTATTAAATGTTGTACCTGTCTTTGCTTTGAAAATCCTGGCCAGATGGCTTCTGTTTATGTAAAATCTCTCTGCGGTCCCAACAAGCGTTATGTCCTGGTCATAGTTTTTCTCGATATAATCAATGACCTGATCCAGAGATATTCTCCCGTTTTCCTGAAATCCTCCCTTTTCCTCCCCTGCATCCAGCAGCTGGAGAGCTGCTTCCATAGCTGCATCTATAAATTCTTCTTTCGTGTCGTACTCCTGAAGCCATTCTTCATCTGGAAAGTTCTGCATATTACCTCTCTCCTCACAAATTTTCCAGATTATTTTTAAGTATGCCTTTTCCAGAATGGTCTGAGGAACATGATGATATGTAAGTATCCTTTTTATATGATGACGTATTTTCTCCGCTTCCCCCTCTTTCAGACTCTCTCCAAGCAGAAGATACCTGTTCCCAAAGTATTCATCCCACTTTTTTAATTCTCCCTCACTCTGCCGTTCGCTTTCAAAGATAACAATATTCTCGTCCAGGATCAAGCTTTCTTTCAGAACTCTTTTCCCCCTCTTCACACAGTCTGCTATTGCCTCCGGATCTGTGATCTTTCCGGAATAAAAAACCGTGTGGGTGCCCATTCTGCCATTGGCTTCATCCCCTGCTCCGGCTGTGTCATCTGCCGGGATTTCCTGTATAAGACTGACCAGCAGGTTAGGCCTGTCAGCATAGACAAAGCAAAACTTCCCATCCTTCTCTTCTTCAAAACATTTATATCTGCCCCTCCAGTTTCCCTTCAGATACATACGCACAAAAAAACCTGACGGAAAAATATCTCTTATAAGCTTTACTGTATCCTCCTCCAGGCTTGTATCTCCCCTCCCCATTATATGAAAAGCCAGATTGTCTGCAGCCCTGTTCATCCTGTCCATATAGTTCTTTCTGACATCTGCTTCCAGCCTCTGAATCACTGACCTCAGTGCATCCTGTTCTATTGGCTTTAAAAGGTACTCGCTGACCCCCAGCCTGATCGCCTGTCTGGCGTAATCAAAATTGCTGTAACCGCTCAGCACGACAACCCTGACATTATTTTTTAATTTCTTCACCCCTGCGATCACATCCAGACCATTCATAACAGGCATACATATATCCACCAGGAGCACGTCAAAACACTCCTGCCCATTTTCCTTTATATATTCAAACAGCCGGTATCCGCTGTCAGTATCAAACACCACCTCCGCACCAAGATTCTCAGTCTTCTTCCTGATTCCTTTTCGTATCAGCGTCTCATCCTCTACAATAATAATTCTCAGCTTCATAGCCCCTCCTGTCACAGGCATTCCTCCTGCTGCCTCTTTACTTCTGCTTTATATATATCATACCTTATCCCGGTCTGGAATTAAAGAGCGAAGAGCTGCACAAACGTTGCGTTTCAGTGAAAAAGAGTCGCAGTTTTCACAAAAATATAGCAATCCATAATTCGCTGTGCTATAACTATATCAAACGGGACAAGCCGGATTATCAATCTGGCTGCAGAAAAGCATCCCAAATTTGCTTCTGCTAAATATAAACAGAGAAAGGAAACTATTATGCCAGATAACAACTCAGATAACTCCTGCGGGAAATTACAGCTTATTCCCGTCAGCTCTCTTGAAAAAATCTTTCCGGATGAACCCTGTGCATGCGGCAGTACTTATGAACAGGCTTCCATGTTTCTCAATGAACGATTTTCTTATCAGCTGGCCTATTATTATGACGGCCCGCTGCTGCCCAACGTAAAAGTAACTGTAGAGAGCCCTCTTAAGCCCTGGATCACAATACGGAAAACCGGTCTGGTCCCTTCCGAATATCCCTGTCCTCCGCTTACAGATGACAATGTGCTGCGCAGAGTGCCAGGACTTTATCCTGATCCCCTGTATGATATACCATATGATTTCGAATTGCTGCCCGGTCAGTGGAGAAGCCTGTTCATTTCTGTTGGATCAGGCTGTTCCCTGCCCGCCGGCACGTATCCTGTATCGGTCTTCATACATACGGAAACAGGCAGTCTGCTTGGCAGCAGTACCTTTACCATAACGCGCCTTGATATGCATCTGCCGCCTCAGTCACTCTGCCATACAGAATGGTTCCATGCTGACTGTATCGCAGACTGGTACCATACAGAAATCTTATCAGATGAACACTTCCTCCTGATGGAAAGGTATATAAAAACAGCCGTGACATACGGCTGTAATATGATATTGACCCCTCTCTTCACTCCTCCGCTTGACACTGCTGTCGGTACAGAACGACCTACCGTACAGTTAGTGGAGGTCAGGCTTAATGACGGGATGTATTCATTTAACATGGATCTTCTGGATAAATGGATCAGTATGTGTGAAAGAGCAGGGATCACTTATTTTGAATTCTCCCACCTGTTCACCCAGTGGGGCGCTAAATATGCTCCAAAGATCATCCTGACTTCAGAAGCTGGCAGACAGCAGCTATTTGGCTGGAATACCCCAGGTGATTCAGAAGAATACAGAAGCTTTCTCAGCCAATTCCTGCCTGTTTTATCAGATTTTGTTGAAAAGAGAGGACTAAAGGGCCGCTGTTTTATTCATGTATCGGATGAACCTCAAACAGAGCAGGGACATCTGCCTTCTTATCAAAAAGCAAAAGCCATCGTTGACGCTTTCCGCGGATGTCTGCCGGTTATGGATGCTCTTTCCTCTTATTCACTTTATAAGCAATGTAAAGTGGATTATCCTGTCTGTGCGACAGATTCGATCCAGCCGTTTCTTGAAAACCATGCTGAAAACCTCTGGTGTTATTATTGTTCAGCCCAGTTCAGAGATGTGTCTAACAGATTTTTCTGCATGCCCACTGCAAGGATACGTATTCTGGGCATGCAGATGTACAAATATAATATCCATGGTTTCCTCCATTGGGGCTACAACTTCTGGTACAGTGAACTCTCAAGGTATCCCGTCAACCCCTATATGGTAACAGACGCTTCCAGGCGCTATCCTTCGGGCGATGCTTTCCTTGTATACCCCGGTGAAAACGGCCCCGTCCCCTCACTCCGCCTTGAGGCTATGGGAGAGGCAATTCAGGATATGCGTGCCCTGTATCTTCTGGAATCTTTGACTTCCAGGGAAGCTGCTCTGAAATTTCTAGAAGAAGGGCTGGAGGCTCCCCTCACCTTTTCCAGTTACCCGGCAGATTCGAAATGGCTCCTTGATAAAAGGGCTGCACTCAACAGAAGAATACTGGAAGCATCACAGAGGAACTCATAAGATTTTATCCTGCAGGCAGAAGCTGACCGCTGTCACCTTCTGCCTTTTCCTGTAACATGCTCTATCTCTATTACATAAACTCCTGTCTTACCTGCTGATCTGCTTATATATTCCATACCTTCTTTTTTAAACTGACTGCTGTATTTATCGACCAGCAACTCCAGAATCTTCTTTTTATCCTCCGCCTCATGTACAGTGCCAAATACTACAGCGCTTTCATACTTTGTAGAAAATTTTGAGGGAAGTATTTCTGTGTCCCCTACCACGGTAAAGCATACTCTGCTGTTAAATTTTATATTTTCTAACTTATGGCCTGCATCCGGCGCACAGTGAAAGCCTATCTTATTATCTGCATATACATAATTTACAGGAATACCGTATGGGTAACCGTCCCCGCCCACAGTAGACAATATTCCGTATTCACCGTTTTTCAAAAGCTCCATCACTTCTTCCTTTGGCAGCTCTCTTTTAAAATTCCTCATCTTATGAAACATTTCATCTTCCTCCTCATGTATCCATTCTTGTCAGTTCTTTTATACACTTATTGCGGTAGTAGAGATCTTCCCTTGATATAAATCCACGCTTCTCCCAGAATTTATTGCCTGTCTCATTACTTGCAAACACTACAAGAGCCACCTTGCTGATTCCTTCCTCCCCAAGTGCATTCATGGCATGATCGAGCAGAGCCGTACCTATACCCTGATTCCTTTCATCTGCTGCAACCGCCATATGATATATATATCCTCTCCTGCCGTCATGACCGCTCATAATGACACCTGTAATTCTGCCTTCCCTCTCAGATATAAAGCATGTTCCGGGATTTCTCTTAAGAAACTTCTCTATCCCTTCCTTTGAATCATCTATATTATTGAGTCCCATACCGGGAGTACTCAGCCACAGTGCCCGTATATCTTCGTAATCTGTAATCTGCATCTTTCTGATTTCCATAATACTGTTCTCCTTCTATTTACTGTCTTCTAACCTTAAACTTTCCCCTTTACTCCTTCCCCTGAAATTTTAAACTTTTCCAATCTATAGAGATTGTCTTTATCCAGCTGCCTGATTCCGTCCTTGTAATCATAGCCTAATTTGCGATAGAATTCACATGCAGTAATCGAGGCCGGAATCTCCACACGCCTGGCTCTAATATATAAATCATCATTTTCAAGGGTCTCAATAATCTTTCTTCCAATCCCCTGTCCATGCAGCTGCGGCGCAACAAAAACAGTCAGAAGAATGCTTTCATCCTCTCTTCCCCAGTAACTTGATATCGAACCGCATCCGATGATCCTGCCCTCCAGACAGAATAAATACATATGAGCATAACTTGCTGTATTTATCACCCATGCTGCATTATGGGTCCTGCAAAGCTCTTCCACAGCCTCTTCACCATAATCCTTTATATTTACCTCTCTGAAATTCCTCTGAATCAATGCAGCTACTTCCTCTGCATCATCCTCTGTAAACTTTCGTATTCTTAATAAATCCCAGTTAAACTCCCGCTTTTTCACACGCATTTCCTCCTCTTCTATCGCATATCAGATTTTCCACATATATTACAAAATAAAAAAACCGCGCCAGACAACCCTATATGCCTGGTGCGGTTCTGATATAACGTTCTAAATGCTTCATGGGCTACATACAAACCCTCCCACTTCAGAGCTCTGTTAGAACAGTTATCTTACATTCTGCACAGACATATAAGACCTAAAGGCCTGCATCTGTGCGTCTCACGACAGCAGCAGCTACAAGCCGTTAAGTCTGCAATTATGTCTGTACATGACTGTTATAAAATGTAAATAACTGTTCATTTCTGCTCCTCCTTCTTCCATTCAGGGCAGCCAGAGCCGGCCCTGAATAATTTTTATTATACTACCACTTAAAGATGTCCTTGTCAACAAAATTCTCATTCGCCTGTACTTAATATGAGCCTGTACTTAAATTCTCCAGCAAAAAATCTACAGGATTCTCTCCCACAGATATTCCCTTGTCCTTTAATTCCTCCGACATCTGGGGAAACTTGGAATGTACTCTGATAAAGTCTGCCTTTTTATTTAAATATCCCGTTTTTTCAAATGGCCAGCGTATCACTGAGGGATATTGAAACCCAACCCCTAACTCCAAAATACAAAGCTTCCTGTTCAGGGTATTTTGAAGCCATTTAAGATAATTCTGCCACTGGGGAAGGTAACAGGATTCATCATAATGTTCATTGGTGACCACATTTCCGGACATATCGCTTCCGCACGGGGCAACGATCTGTGATGCCTTCAGATCTGTTCCGAATATCAGATCATCTGTCAGGAGCGTGACAATAAAATAAGATTTATCATCAAGCAGCCCGCTCAGATTCTTATACGCCTGCAGTACCTTTTCTTTAGTTCGGCCTCCATCTTCTTTAACGGCAAATTCTTCCCCTATGCCAACCAGGACATACTGGGCATCTCTGATTTTATCTTCAATTAACTGTCTGTTTATGTCCATATCTCCATCCTCATAAAAATATCTTTATTCCCGCGAGCAATGAGCCAAGTGAACATGCTTGCATGTGCATTTGGCGAATGCCGCGAGGGTCAAATACCCCGCTGCTCTGCAGCGTTACAAGTTTGATACCCCGTCTGCTTGCAGCGGGGTCTTTGATTCTCCAAGCTTCTTACCCATCAGAACTCCCATGACGGACGCCATCATGAGACCTCTCGTCCAGCCGCTGGAATCGCCCAGGCAGTGAAGTCCCTCAATACTTGTATTAAAATCTGTGTCCATCTTTACTCTGTTGCTGTAAAATTTAAGCTCCGGAGAGTACAGCAATGTCTCTTCAGCTGCAAAACCAGGGACAACTTCATCTACTGCCTGGATAAAATTTATGATGTTCAGCATGGACCTGTACGGCATTGCTGCAGTTATATCTCCAGCCACAGCATCTGGAAGAGTAGGCCTGACATTAGAGCGTGCAAGTTCCTTCTGCCAGGTACGTTTCCCATCCAGGATATCTCCATACCGCTGGACCAGGATATGACCGGCCCCCAGCATATTTGTCAGTTCTCCCACTTTCTGGGCATAGGCGATTGGCTGATTAAAAGGTGCATTAAAATTATGCGAGCACAGGATCGCCAGATTCGTATTATTCGTCTTCAGGTCCTTGTATGAATGGCCGTTTACCACAGCCAGATCATTATCATAATTCTCCTGACTCACAAAACCGCCGGGATTCTGGCAGAAGGTCCTTACTTTATTCTTAAAAGGCTTTGGATAACCTATCAGCTTTGATTCATACAGTACGTTATTAACCTTCTCCATTACCTCATTGCGCACCTCAACACGCACACCTATGTCGACTGTCCCCGGCTGGTGCGCAATATCATGTTCTGCACATAGTTTTTCAAGCCAGTCAGCTCCGCGCCTTCCTGTTGCAATTACAATATTATTCCCGCGGATCTCCTTATTTTCTTTTCCGTTTTCAATATAAATGCCTTTGCATGTATGTCCTTCCAGAATAATATTTGTACATTGATATCCAAATACCAGCTCCACACCTTTTTCCATAAGGTATTTTTCAATCGATAAATATATTTCCTGGGCTTTTTCAGTCCCAAGATGGCGTATGGGACAATCTACAAGCTTAAGTCCCGCCCTGATGGCACGCCTTCTGATCTCTTTTACTTCTTCTGTCTGCTTTGCGCCTTCCACATGATGATCCGCCCCAAACTCCAGATAGATCTTATCTGTATAATCAATCATCTCCTGGGCAAATTCTTCTCCTATAAGCTCCGGCAGGTCACCTCCAACTTCATAGCTGAGTGATAATTTGCCGTCCGAGAAAGCTCCTGCCCCTGAAAACCCAGTAGTTATATGACAATACGGTTTACAATTTACACACTTTTTTGTCTTACTCTTAGGACATCGCCTCTCTTCTATCGGTCTGCCCTTTTCAACGATAACTATTTTACTCTCCGGCTTCTTTTTAATCAGCTCAAGCGCTGTAAAAATACCTGCCGGCCCTGCTCCCACAATTACCACGTCATATTTCATTTAGCTACCTCCTAGTACCTTTCTTCTATTAAAAACCAACTGCCATAATTACCTATACTATCCAATATAGACAACTGTTACGGCAGTTGGTAGAGACATTCAACCAATTATGAATTTATATATTGCACAATATCTGCATATTTTTACACACGACCGTATTTATGATATCATTCTGCCGACGCTGTGTCAATGAATTTCAAAACAAAAACACCGGTATCTCTACCGATGTCATCCATTATGTCTCGTGTTCTCAAGTTTGTACCTTCAAAACCACACACAGTACTGATTCATTTCCATCCGTTTTCTTTTGCCTAAACCTTTATGGATAAGCCTTCGACCTATTAGTATTGGTCAGCTCCACGCATTGCTGCGCTTCCACCTCCAACCTATCTACCTCGTCGTCTTCAAGGGGTCTTACCGCTTTCGCGGGGGATATCTCATCTTGAGGGGGGCTTCACGCTTAGATGCCTTCAGCGTTTATCCCTTCCCGACTTGGCTACCCGGCCGTGCCATTGGTATGACAACCGGTTCACCAGAGGTCAGTCCAACCCGGTCCTCTCGTACTAAGGTCAGCTCCTCTCAAATATCCTGCGCCCACGCCGGATAGGGACCGAACTGTCTCACGACGTTCTGAACCCAGCTCGCGTACCGCTTTAATGGGCGAACAGCCCAACCCTTGGGACCTACTACAGCCCCAGGATGCGATGAGCCGACATCGAGGTGCCAAACCACTCCGTCGATGTGAACTCTTGGGAGTGATAAGCCTGTTATCCCCAGGGTAGCTTTTATCCGTTGAGCGATGGCAATCCCACTTTATACCACCGGATCACTAAGTCCTACTTTCGTACCTGCCCCACCCGTCGGTGTCGCAGTCAAGCTCCCTTCTGCCTTTGCACTCTTCGAATGGTTTCCGACCATTCTGAGGGAACCTTTGAGCGCCTCCGATACCCTTTCGGAGGCGACCGCCCCAGTCAAACTCCCCGCCTGACATTGTCCCCCAGCCGGGTCACGGCTGTTGGTTAGAAACCCAGTACTGCAAGGGTGGTATCCCAACATCGGCTCCATGATGACTGGCGTCATCACTTCTTAGCCTCCCACCTATCCTGTACATGCAATACCGAATCCCAGTATCA